>JAYEGN010000071.1:0-46719 GCA_034659115.1 Campylobacterota bacterium | reverse complement strand
TAAATAGAGAAGATTTTATAAAGTTTAGTGATGCCCTGCAAGGTTCTAACATACCTATACTTACCCAAGTGCTAGACTGCAATAGAATCCATGAGAGTTTCCATAAAAATATTTTAGAGAATTATGAAGAGATGGTTTATCTCGGTAAGTATGGTTAAATCAGATATTCTAATACTGGAAGTCTAATATATAACGACCTCTTTTTTCAATAAAGAATTTTCTATTTTATTTATATAAACTTCTCTTTTTACCTTTGAATCAACCATGCTAAAATTACCTGCTACACCTTTTATAATGCCACTGTTTTCAAAGGTAGCATCGATACACTCTAGGCTATAATCCGAACATTTTTCTAATGCATGCATCAAAAGTTGATAGCTATCATAAGCTAAAAAAGCGTTACTGCTCTCATTAAAACCATCTTTATCTAAAATCTTTTCCAATCTTTCATAGTTGCTGTCCCTATTGGCATTATGAGCATAATGTTCTACAACATACACTCCGTCAAACAACTTTAACTTATTATGACCTAATTCTAACACATCACTATATAAACCATCTGCTCCAAGCATATCAAAATCAAAGTTTTTTCTATTCATAATATCAAGAATCTTGGCACTTAAAACTCCATTGGAAGTGTTGTATAGCATTTTAATATCTTTCTTTTTCATATTTTCAAATCTATTTAATGCATTTTGTTTATTTAAATCTAAAAAAAACTCAACACTTCCACCTATTGATATAAAATAATTTTTAAATTGCTTTGCTAATATTGAAGAATAATAGCTATCTTTATTGTAGATAACACCAACTTTTTGTATTAGCTTTTCATCTCTTATATAATGTGAAGCAATTAATACCTGAGTGTCATTATCTATACAGACTTGAGAAATATAACCACCTTTTGATACAAGATTATTATCTGTTGCAAGTGTTAAAACAGTAGGTATTTTATAATCTTTAAAATCTTGTTTCATAGAGAGAGTTTCACTACTTCCCATAAATGAAATAATAGCTTTAATATCTTTTTTAGCCAACTCAGATAAAACTTTTTTTGAATTTTTAAGTTCACTTTTTGTATCAACTATCTCAAAAACTATCTCATCACCATTCTTAAGATATCGATTCATTTTGTTTGCTGCTTTTAAACCGATTAAACCCTGATTACCCAATCTTTTATATTTTCCGCCAAGTGGTGCCATAACTCCAATCTTTAGAATTTTACCACTTGGCAATATCTCTCTTTCTTGCTTACATGCAGTAAAAAACAGAGCTATCATAATGATTAAAGAGATAGTTCTCATATGATATACTCCACTCTTGTTTTAATAAAGAGTTTTGTATTAAATAGCCTTTGAATATCTTGCTTTAGCTCTTCAAAATCATCCCTGTTTAATGACTCTCTCACAGCTAAATCAAGATTCAAAACTTTTACATCTCCAAAAAATAAAACTGTAGCATTATCAACGATTATATATTTTTCATTGACTAAAAAACGATGTTTTTTTAACATCTTAGTTATTTTATATTTATCTATCATATTGTTATAAGAATGATAAAGAGGGTAACTAATCGCTATCAATATTGCCAACACAAGGCTAACTGCCTTCTTACTCTTAATCACATTAGAAAACCCTAAAAAATAAAATGTTACAACAGCAGCGATAATTATCCCAACAAGGTTTGTAAAAAAGAGCAAAAATGCTCCATAAAATATATACAGATCTCCATAGCCAAGTCCTATCCCAGCAACAGCTAAAGGTGGAACTAGTGCTACAGCTATAGCAACTCCAGCTAAATTTTGAGCAATCTCTTTAAATGACTTAGAGTACGCTGCCGCAATTCCAGATAATATTGCTACCACTAAATCAAGAAGAGTTGGGTTTATTCTAGCTCTTATCTCATTGGTGATTTCAAAGTTTGGCAGTAGATATGCCACAATCGATGAAGCTAAAAGTGCAACTAATATTCCAACTCCTATTTTTATAAAAGAGTCTGAAATCATCTTACTCTCTGCTCTTAACAACCCCATAGATATAGAGACAATAGGAGTCATCAACGGTGCTATGAGCATAGCACCGATAATAACTGCAGCAGAGTTTGCAAAAAGACCAAAGGCAGCCAAAAGTGTACTAATGACCATAAGTATCAGATATGTTTTATTAAGCTTGGAATCGATTCTTAATATCTGAAACAGATCTTTAAAGCGATCTTCTGAAGCAGATTTAAAAAGTGGGATATGCTTAGACATGTACTTTGTAGCTTCAATACTATCAGGAAGGTTTGCTATCTTAACAGTCTCTTTTTGAGAATTGGAAATCTCATTATGCGACCAAAACTCTTCACTAGCATTTAATTTTATCGCTTTAGAAATAATTTTACACTCCAAAGGAAGAGCAATACTTTTATTGCTTTCAAAAGAGATTTTTTTGCTGCTGCTTGCTTTTATACTAAAACTTTCACTCTGAATATAACCGATAGATTTTGGTAAAGTTTTTTGTACTTTTGAATTTTTAAAAATAGATGTTAAAAGTTCTCCATATTCAAAAATAGAATATGGAGATATTATTACGATAGTAATTCTGCCATCTCGTATCGATTCATTAAAATTGAATATTTTAGAGATAAGCCCATTTTTTGTATGACTTAAGATAATTATCGCACTTCCAGCAGTGACTATTTTTTGACCATTTTGTGTTGTGATCTCAAACTTTTGTAACTCTATGGAAAAAAACTTTTTTACAGCATAAAGAAGTGTTCTAAAAAATGAAAGACGAACTTTTTTTAAATTGCGACCTATTAAAGGAACTGTTCCGATAACACCTTGAGAGTAAACTAATTCACCATTAACCTCTATTAAATCTATGCTCTTAGAGTCCTCTCGCAGTGCTATATCAATATTTTCTTGAAAATCTTTACTTGCATGAATAGCCTTAATTTCTTCTTTTTGAGACTCAGAAGGAAGTAAGCCAACAGAGATATCACACCGATAAGCTAAGGTCAAAAGTTTAGAAAGATTTTCATGAGATACGCTAATGAGCATATGATTTATATCATCATCTGCAGGTAAAAAATCATCTACTAAATCTTCTATATAGATAGAAGTTATCTTCGTACCAAATTCATTTGATTCAACATCTTCAATTAAAAATGTTGAATCATCATCATAAATAAAATACGCTTTAGAGAAATAGTTCAAGAGATGCACCTTTAAATTCTCATTTATTGTATCAAAACTCAAATAAATTTAACTTAAGGAAGCTCTAAATATTGATTATTTAAAAAGCATACATGCTAAGATAAGCTACACAGTGCCAACTCTTTTTCTAAATACTCACCAGTATAACTACCGGTTTCTTTATGGCTCTTAGCTAACTCTTCAGGTGTTCCCTCTGCAACAATTAGACCACCCTTTGAACCACCCTCTGGACCCATATCTATAATCCAGTCAGCATTTTTAATCATATCTAAATTATGCTCAATGATTAAAACACTATTGCCAAGCTCTACAAAATGATGAAGAACTTTTGTGAGTCTATCTACATCTGCAAAATGAAGCCCTGTTGTTGGTTCATCCAAGATATAAAGAGTTTTACCTGTATCTTTTCGGCTTAACTCTTTGCTTAGTTTGATTCTTTGTGCTTCACCACCAGAGAGTGTTACAGCATTTTGCCCTAGAGTTATATAACCAAGACCAACATCAACAAGTGTTTTCATCTTTTGATGAACCTTAGGAATAGGTTTGAAAAACTCAAAAGCTTCATCCACACTCATAGCTAAAACATCAGCTATAGTTTTACCCTTATAATACACCTCTAAAGTTTGCTGATTGTATCTTTTTCCATTACATGTATCACACTTTACTAAGATATCTGGCAGAAAGTGCATCTCTATCTTTATCTCGCCCTCTCCTTGACACTTCTCACATCTACCGCCCTTAACATTGAAACTAAATCTTGAAGTAGTATATCCTCGTATTTGAGCCTCTTTTGTTTGAGAAAATAGATTTCTTATCTCATCCATTACACCAGTATATGTAGCAGGATTACTTCTTGGAGTTCTTCCTATTGGGCTTTGATCTAAGTAGATCACTTTATCTACATGTTGCAAACCTGCTATCTCAACACCTGCAATCTTATTTACTTTTCTAGCATGATTGAGCAACTCCCTTGCTGTTGGCAATAAAGTTTGAAGCATTAGAGAACTTTTACCACTTCCACTTACACCTGTGATACAAACAAAGTTATTTAAGGGAATCTGTACACTCAAGTCATTAATATTATTAAGAGTGACATTTTTAATCTCTATATATTTTTCTTGGGAGCGTCTGTAAAAATACTCTATTTTTTTTCTACCATAGAGGTAATCAGCAGTAAGTGTCTTAGCTTTTTTAAGTTTATCGAGTGTTCCAGCAAAAACAACCTCTCCACCAAACTTTCCGGCACCACTACCAATATCTACAATAAAATCAGCATTTTCTATAGTTTCTTTGTCATGCTCTACGACTATAACGCTATTACCCTTTTCCTGTAAGTTTCTAAGAGTTCTTATAAGTTTTTTAGTATCTCTCTCATGTAGTCCTATACTTGGCTCATCTAAAACATACAAAACACCGGTTAAACCACTTCCTATTTGTGAAGCGATTCTAATTCGTTGAGCCTCTCCACCACTTATACTTCTAGCATCTCTACCTAAAGTGATATATCCAAGTCCAACATCATACAAAAAATAAAGTCTTTCTCGTATCTCATTTAAAATTGGCTGTGCTATCTGAGTATCTTGTGTATCAAAATATTTGAAATTTTCCTCATTTTCGAACCATTTATAACTTTTTTCTATCGGCATCTCTAAAAGATCAGCAATCCCTTTTTCTCCTACTCTTACAGCCAAAGATTCAAGCTTTAGTCTATTTGCATTACAAACATTACAAACTTTTTCGCTCATATAGTCCGCTAACTCTTTTTCATCCTTAAACATATCGTAAGCTATACGAACTATCCCTGGAAAAACTCGCTTTAGAGTGTGTTTCTTCCAAAGAAACTCAACTTCATCAATACCACCATGTAAAATTGCTTTTTTCTGATGCTCAGGCAGTTCTGAGTATGGAATAGTTATATCTATATCATTATGCTTACAAAAGCCCTTTAAAAATGTAAAATAGTAGCCTTTGTTAAAACCATAAACTATCTTAACTCCACCCTCTTCTATGGGCAGGTCCATATCTATAATTTTTTCATGGTCAAGTGCATATCTTAATCCCAAACCATCACACTCACTACATGCACCCTTGGGTGAATTAAACGAAAAGCTCAAAGGTTCTAGTGGATCAAAACTTATTTTACAATCAAAACAAGCGTTATGTTCACTATAATGAATCTGTGATTCTCTTAAATTTAACTCTGTATGATTGAGTATATCTATCTCTAACTCCCCATAACTCTCTTTTAAAGCTTTTTCAACATCAGCAGCGATTCTTTCTTTGTTTTCAGCTTTGACTACAACCCTATCTATCACTACCTTGATAGTATGTTTTTTTGTCTTGCTAAGCTCTATCTCATCATCAAGTCGCACCATCACACCATCTATCATAGCTCTAACATAACCCTTATGAACCAGTGATTCAAGGAGATCAGCATAACTTCCTTTTTTATCTCTTACAAGAGGAGCTAAAAGAACAAGTTTTGCACCAACAGGAAGCTTATCTACCTCTGCGATAATATCTGAAGCCGCCATCTGTGAGATAACCTTATGACACTTGTGACAATACTGAACACCAACTCGTGCATAAAGAAGTCTAAAGTAGTCATATATCTCCGTAATAGTCCCAACAGTAGAACGAGGATTTTTACTTGTTGTCTTTTGGTCTATGGCGATAGCAGGAGTAAGCCCTTCTATCTTATCTACATCTGGCTTTCCAACACGATCAAGAAACTGCCTAGCATAAGATGAAAGAGACTCCATATAGCGTCTTTGTCCCTCAGCATATAAAGTATCAAATGCTAGAGTAGATTTTCCACTACCACTAATCCCTGTCATAACAACTAACTCATTTTTCGGTATACTTAAATCTATATTTTTTAAATTATTTTCTCTTGCACCAGTTATTACTATACTATCTTTTTTTTTCAATTATCGCCTTTAAAAAAATATTCTCTGAACTAAATACAAAACTATTAGTAAATAAAAACCCACTAAAAGTTTTTTTTGCGTAAGCACATCTACTTTATCTTTTAAATAAATTCCTATGTAAACACCAACCAAAGATGCTAATCCTATAATTATTCCACTTTCATAATCAACATCTCCTGCATACATGTGGGATATAAATCCTGCAACAGATGAAAAAACTACAAAAAATAAACCTGCTGAAATTGCCTTTTTTAAATCTACATGTAAAAAACCGACCAAGATAGGAACTAAGATTATACTGCCACCAACACCGATCGTCATACTTAAGGCACCCAAAGGGATTCCTATCATCAAAAGTGTTACCTTTGAAACATCTTTTTGATCCTTATGCTCTTTTGGTTTAAAAAACAATCTAAGAAGTGCAAAAACTGCAAAACTTAAAAATATCATCTCTAGTGTTAAATCACTAAAGCTTGAAGTTATATAACCACTAAAAAATGCCCCCACAGATCCACCGATACCAATAACAACTACCATCGGCATATCAAGCGTGCCCTTTTTATTATTGAGATAGCTTCCATAGATAGAGCTAAAAACCATCTGAACAACTGATATCCCTATAGCATCTTTAGTCTCATAACCAAGCCAAAGGAGCATAGGTATCAATATTGTGCCACCACCAATACCAAAAAAACCAGATAGTACCCCGACACTCATTCCAAGTAAAATTAATTCTATCATGCAATACCATTAAACAATTTTGCGAATTATACGCAAACTACGCTTTATAGTAGTTTTATTATCTATACTTTAATTATACTTTGAGATTCAATGAAGTATAATCAAATACAACTAAAAGGTGTGAAAATGTTAGAAACCATAATTCAAGCTTCTGAAAACTTTTGTATTCATCAAATTCGAGAATCACATGTAGTGTCTGACACTATCAATAAAAAGAGAACACTTATTGCTTACATAGATATAGACACTAAAGATTCCAAAAGATATAGAGTTTATATTGCATCTGATTTTAATTTTATGCAAAAGATATCAAAACTCTTTTTAGAGGAGGATGAAAGTGATGAGGAAACACTTATGGATATGACATTAGAAACTGCCAACCTAATCACTGGAAGTGCTAAAGTAATCGCTGAAGAACAAGATGAAAATCAATATACAATCAAAACTCCCCACTATCTTAAAACAGGTAGTTTTGATATAGCGTATGATGAAGCTAAAACTATTAAAATTCAAAACGATGAACTTATATTAGCGATTAAGGAACTATGATTGAGTAGCTCAAAAAAATATATTTATGCCAAAGAGGATGTTGTATTTGATAAAACAGAACTCTCTTGGATGGACTACTCTGGACTCCTAGATATGGAAGTAGAGTTTATATCTGATTTAGGTGAAACGGAACTAACAATAACTGAAATACTAAAACTTGAAAAAGGTTCAATCATAGACCTGAAAAAACCAGCAGGTGAAAGTGTAGAGTCATATGTCAATGGTCGCATACTTGGCAAAGGTGAAGTGATGGTTTATGAAAAAAATCTAGCGATTAGAATCAATGAAATTTTAGACTCTAGTGCTGTACTATACTATTTATCTAAAGAAAGCGTATGATTAAAATATTACTTATTTTTATAATTCCACTAATCCTTAATGCTTCGCAAATACTCAGCTACAACATCTATGACAGAACAGAAAGAGCAGATGTGATGCTTACATTTGACACTCCATACAATGGAGTCATCAAACAGAGTATATCAAAATCTAAAATAATTATAAAACTTGAAGATGCAGAGATTGAATCTCCAAAATTAAAAGATATATCTTCAAAATTTCTATATTCAATCAATATAATCCCTATGTCTGGATACACTCAAATCATAGCGTCTGTACCACAAGGCACAATACTAAAAGCCTCTAAAACAGCTGATGCTTATGGGTTAAGACTTCGATTTACAGATAAAATAACTACAACAACTAAGGCAGATATAAACCCCCTTTCAAATCTTCCAACAAAAGAGGATAAAGGGATAACTCAAAGTTATTATATAGTAATCTCTATACTTATCATCGGTATTATCATACTATTTTATATAAGAAGAAAAATAACGCCAAAAAAAGAGCAAGCTAAGCAAAAATCTTGGTTATTTAAAGAAAATCAACAAGAAAAAGAGAAGATACAAGAGAGTAGTGTATCGATAAGATTTCAAAAACAACTAGACACAAACAATAGTGTAGTCATGCTTGATTTTGCTCAACAAAGTTATCTAATACTAATGGGACACAACAACATTTTATTGGACAAATTTACAGATAATAAGCCTGCCACAGAAGAAGATTTTGAAACTTTATTAAAAGATAGACATCAAGAACTAGATAATTTTTTAAAGGTAGAATCAAATCAACTCTCAGAAGAACCTAAAGAAGCACTACAAGCATATAAAGAAAAAGCGGCTTCTATATACACATCTCATTAATTAAAGGGAACCTCTTAAGAGAGTTGTTTTTTATCTCGTAAAAATCGCTCTCGTAAAAGTCTTTTTATCATCTTGATATTTAACATATTTAGCTCATAACTCTCATCCATCATCTTGTTGATATGAAAAACCTCAGTTACTGTTATGCCATATGGATCTTTTTTCTCACGAGACAACTTACCCTCTTCAAAAGAATAGAGATATAAGTTTTTACGAGCTTTTTGTATATAGTAAGTTAGCACAATTTCATCGCTGTACTTTTTTTCTATAGCAACTACAACTCTTTGGTTCTGGGCATATTCACCATCAAGTTGCAAAGGTTCTCTCATACTTTCTATACCTATAAATCCAATATATAGTTTATTGTATAAATTATGGTATCTTTGAATGGAGTGCTGCATTAAAAACCCAATATCTACAATATGTCTTTTATGTGCTCTTAGGGACTTTGTTATCCATGACATAGTATTATAATATCTAAATGGGTAAAGCTTAAGTGTATGTGCTTCAATCATTTTGGGTGATTTGATTTGAGCTATAGGAGCTATTTTATTTAACTTAGGGTTTTTTATATAATCTAAAACACTTTTAGCTGAAAACTCCTCTGTAAACCATACAGTACAATAGGATGGAAACTGTCTAGTTCCAGTTGCACCATCATTAAGTATGATAAGTGCTTTTATCTCATAATTTGGAAAAATGATCTCTAAAAGAGCTTTTTTCTTTCTAAGTCTTTTTCTCAATTTTAAAACTGATTTAACTAAGGTCATCTCAACAAAATATAGTTCTCTATTTTTTGTTATCAGCATAGCATCAAATTCACTAATTTCTCTGCTTTTTGTTCTGTAAACTATCTGCTGTTTTTCACTTATAGATAGCGTATTTGCATGTGCTTTTTGTCTAGTTTGATGAAAACCTTTGAGTATAAACTTGTCTATATAATCATTATCTTGAGTATATCTTAAAAGCTTTTCATATATAAAATTTTCATATACTTCACCCTCAAAAGAACGATATGAACTTAAAAAAAGATTATCATCTTCATCCACACCCTTCTTGATTAACGATAATAGATGCTTGACATTATAATCATAGTGAAATATGTTATCACATATATCACTATCATCTAATGTTTTAATGGATTCACTTATCTCTAACATACTTACACTTGCTCGCTATTCATAAAAAAATTGTCTATAACAGTGCGATATTCATCAATATCGGATATTGTATTTACACTGTTTCTTAACACCGATGCACCTTTATAACCTTTAGAATATGTATGGGTATGTTTCCTAAACATAGGCACACCATGTGAACCATAAAACTCTATCATCTTATCAAAGTGCTCCATGATTATATCGTGCTTAAGATTTTTGTCAATATGTTGATTGCTAGTTCGAAGTTGATGAAAAATCCAAGGAGCACCAACTGCACCTCTTCCTATCATAACACCATCACTTCCAGTATGCTCTAGCACCCACTTAGCTTTTTCATAAGAGTCTATATCACCATTAGCAATAACAGGAATAGATATAGCCTCTTTTATCTCTTTTATAGCATCATAATCAACAGCAGCTTTAAATTTTCCAGCACGAGTTCTACCATGAACTGCTATAAAATCAGCTCCACTATCTTCAACCATCTTTGCAATATCTATATGGTTTTTCTCTTCAAAGCCCAATCTTATCTTTACGCTTGTTAGAGATTTATTAGAGGTATCTTTTATGGTTTTAATTATTTCACCCATAAGAGGTAGGTTTAAAAGTAAAGAGCTTCCACTTCCATGCCCCACAACCTTAGGCACAGGACAACCACAGTTGAGATCGATTATGTCTATGCCGCTATACTCATTTAGAACTTCAACAGCTCTTTTGACTATACCGGTATCTGCACCGGCTATCTGAACAGAATAAGGGTCTTCAATAGGTGATTTTTTTAACATATGAAGTGTTTTTTTAGAACCATGTGCTAAAGCATTAGAGCTTAGCATCTCACTAACTGTAAGATCTGCTCCAAATTTTTTAACAACACTTCTAAAAGGCAAATCTGTAAATCCAGCAAGAGGTGCTAGGAGATATACAGGTTTATCAAAAGATAGTTTAGAAATCATTAAACAAAAAGTTTAATATTATAATTTTTTCCAGATTCTTTTAATTCTAGATAAGCTTTAAAGTTTTGATATTCATCATCCTGAGTATTATATAAAAAATCTCTAGCTGGAGAAAGCATCTCTAAATCAAACAGAGTATATAGATAAGCTTCAATAGCATCTTCTCTTTTATCACTCAAAGTTTCAAATAGTTTCATTCTCTGCTCTGGTATCATATTCACCGAAAGGATATCTGATATTTCAATCAGCTCCTGCGTGTTCAAATCTAAAATATCTATAAAAGAAACTATCTCTGCATTTGATATTTCTAAAGTATTCTCACTAGCATTGACTCTAGATATAATGCTAAACAGTGCTTCTTTTGTTAAAAAAGATTTATGTTCTTCTATTAGATTAAGTGTAGCTTTTTTAACAAAATCAGCATATACTTCATTTACAAAATTACTATCATAATTTTTAAAATCACCCAGTACCACAGTAGCACTAAGCTCATCATTTTTATATCTGTTTCTATTATTTTGAATCACTAAGACATTCTCTGGCTTAAGTGCATATTTTTTAAGGTCAACAACTTCTCCACTTTTTATCTTATCAATAAGTCTCAAAATAGCATCTAGTTTTTCATTTTGAGTGTTCACCCCTAATGTTTTAGTAGGAAATAGAGTTGTGTTATCCATAATAGAACCTAAAAGTTTATATCTTGGCGTTTTAAACTGATGATTTCTATCAATTTTAGATAGATATGCATCAGATATTGCGTCTATAAGCTTTTCATAGTCTTTATCATACTTGCGAAGTCTTAGACTACCCAAGAGTGCGTAAAATGCCATATGCATAACAGTTACAATATAAAACACAACAAGAGGTACTATAACCCATGCAGCTGTAGGCAAAGATGGTAATGCAAGACCAAAAAAGTCAATACTCATTGTTTCATGAGTGATATATGCGTAAACATACCACCCTACTAATGCTATCAATATGAACGATGCAACTGTATATCTTTTTATATACATAATTTACTCCTTAAATTAACTAATTTTCTCAACTATCTCTCTGCAATCTATGCAGTAGATTGCATGCGGTTTAACCTTTAAGCGTTGAAAACCTATAGGGTCTTCACACATCTCACAAACACCATAATCACCTTGAGTAATCTTTCCTAATGTAACTTGGATTTCACTAAGTTCTCTTTCTTGTTGAGAAACGATTGCACTCTCAACCATAGAATTATTGTTTACAGATGCATGATCACCTTCATCGTTTAACTCCAATCTACTAAGCTGGCTCAGTTCATCATTAACGCCTGATATATTTTTAACTATCTGTTTTTTTCTGCTTTCTAATATCTCTTTAAAATAACTTAATTCACTATCTTGCACAATAATCCTTACTTATGATATGGATGGTTACTCAAAATTGAAAAACCTCTATAAATCTGCTCTAGCAAAACTACTTTTGCTATCTTATGACTCATAGTAATATTTCCAAGACTTATGACAGCATCACTTTTTTTTAAAAAGCTATCTTCAAAGCCATAAGCACCACCAACAAAAAATTTAATTGACATTTTATCATTTAATAGCTTACTAAATTCAAAACTATCGATTAATTTCCCATCTGGATGCAAACTTATGCAAAAACCTTTATTTAAGTATGGTTCTAAAGCCTTTGTATAAGCCTGTTTTGAGGCACTTGATGAGATAGTGTGTGATTTTGCTACATCTTTTGGAAATATTTCTATTGCTTGAACTTTTGCAAACCTACTTATCATTTTTGTAAGCTCTTTATAGAGTGGATCGTATGTTGAACGCTCTTTTTTGGCAATACTGATTATATCTATATTGATCATAACAACCCACTGCCTACAACATTATAGGTCACATTATCAAACTTATCATCTAATTTCACACCACCGATAGCAGCAACAGGGTGCTTTGATTTTAAAGCTATCTTATCTAAGCTAGAGCCAAGCACGCCACTTATATCTTTTTTTGTTAAAGTGTCTTTATATGCACCTAATCCTATATAGTTTAAATCCATATCATTTGCTAAAATAACCTCTTCTTCGTTATGAGTAGAAATTCCCAATAGCTTATCTTTTTTTATTACACTTCTTAATATATTTATCGCTTTACCTATATCTTTATCTATAGATTTTAGATCTTCTTGTCCCACATGTACACCATCACAATACTCTATAAGCTCATACTTATCATTGATGATTAAAAAGCCATCATAATTTTTTCGTATAGTGATTAATTGGTGTTTTATTAAGGAAATATCTGAGGTTTTATTTCTGTATTGAATTATTTTTGCATCATGAAGTTTTGCTATATCTATAAATTCTAAAAGAGAGATCCCTTTTTTATCTAATAGATCTTGGTCACATAATGCATAAAGCTGCATTACGCGACTTTAAGGAGGAGGAGGAGATCCGAAAGTGTCTTTTTTAATTCATTTCTATTGACAATCATATCTATAGAACCTTTTTCAAGCAAAAATTCTGCCCTTTGAAAACCATCAGGAAGAGCCGAACCAATAGTTTGCTCAATAACTCTCTGACCAGCAAAGCCTATAAGAGCACCTGGCTCTGCTATGATAATATCTCCAAGTGTAGCAAAAGAAGCACTTACTCCACCCATAGTTGGATCAGTTAAAACTGAGATATATGGTAGATTATGTTTTGCCAATTTCGCAAGTGCTGCTGATGTTTTACTCATCTGAAGAAGTGAAAATGTACTCTCTTGCATTCTTGCACCACCACTAGCACTCAGAATTATAAGTCCCTCTTTTTTCTCAATCGCTCTATTAACTGCTCTAACAATTTTTTCACCCTCAACTGAACCAAGCGAACCACCCATAAAAGAAAAATCAAAAATCACAACTTGAGCAGATACACCATTGATACCCATTTCACCACTAACAACAGAAGATTTTTTTCCTGTCTTAGCAAAACCTTCCTCTATACGCTTTTTATAAGTTTTTTTATCTGAAAAATTCAAAGGATCTACAGGAATAAGATTTGCATCATACTCTACAAAACTTTCTTCATCTGCTAAAAGTTCTATGCGTTCTTTAACACCAACACGAAGATGAAAGCCACATTTAGGGCACACATAATTTTGATTTTCAACTTCTTTGTAGTACATCAACGAGTGACATGACTTACATTTCACCCAATGAGAAGATGGTTCATTTGCTGCTTGCTTATCTGATTTAAACGAAAAAATATTTAAGAGATCCAAGGAGTATCCTTATAGTAATAAATTGTTGCTATTGTATCGTATTTATACTTTAACCCAAATAATTCCATAAGGATTTATAAAATTTATCTATGCTTGTGCTTAAGGGATGTTTAGTAAAAATTTTAAGCCACCTTATTGGTGGTGTAAATTTTTAATGAACCTGCCTTGAGTGCAATGATAGTTTAAATTTTTTATTCTTATGGAATTATTTGGGTTTAAGATAACTCTAACAGGTTACAATATTTTTATTTTTAGTAAAATATCCTCTTCATCTTTAAAATTTACATGTACTAAATTCACTTTTGAATCCTTTTTTGTTGAACTGTAAACTCTAAATCCATCTATATTGCCAAAAAACTCTACACTAAACTCTACATCCATACTCAGTGGGTATTCTTTAAACTCTTTTAAAGACTCCAATCTATAAAGCTTCTCATCCTTAAATATATATGCAACATAAGGATTGTATCTTCTATGCATAGAGTTTGAAGTTTGTAAAAACACAATATCTTCATTTTTATCTTGATTTAATATATTTATACTTTTATCAAATGCCAAAGCAAAATCTAAAAAAATAACTTTCTTTTTCAATTGAGTAGCTCTAATCTGTGATATCTTTTCTTTGTAAATACTGTTTGAACGATTTAAAGAAGAGTAACTTTTATATAAATAAATCATAATAATTGATAATATACTAATGGACACCATCAGTTCAATTAGCGTAAAAGCCTTTCTCACTGTATTCTCAATCGGATAAGAGAGGTAGTTGTATCATTCATTTTTAAAATTGTTTTTCCTACTTCAAAAATAACACTAGAACTCTCTTGTGAATCTGAATCTTGTGACTCATCATCTTCACTCATATCTATAAGCTCCAACTCCTCATATATCAGTTCAACTTTTACTTTTTTTAACTCTCTTCTTAACTCATCTTCAACCTTAAAATCACTTATTAGGTCATCTAAAGAGAGTCTGTCTTTTTCAAAACCATATTCTTTATTCGCTATAAAAAAAGATGCGTATTGATCTGTTTTTAACTGTGATGAGATTTTTAAAAATATATGATTAGAGTTTCCATGCATCTGCAAAAGTGCCATTATAACTACGGAGATAATCATAACAGATATCATAACTTCTATAAGTGTAAATGCATCCCTTCGCTTAGGCATGTTCCAAGCCGATACGAATCGCTTCATCAAGAGAAGTTTGACCATCAAGCAACATATTTTTAAGTTGGTATGATATGGTTTTAAGCCCCTCTTTTTCAAGTTCAAATTTTATAGTATGCTCATCTGTTGTGCTTTTTAAAATATCTTTAACCCTATCATTCATAACAAGAAGTTCACCTATGGAACGACGCCCACTATATCCACTATAGTTACATCTTTTACATCCACTTGCCTTATATATTTTAGCATCTACAACTAAATCATAATCTTGTGCAAAATTTTCTGCTATAGAGTCTTCCTCTTTGCAACTATCGCATAAAACACGGACTAATCGTTGAGCTAATATACCTAAAAGCGATGATGAGATTAAAAATGGTTCTACCCCCATATCAGCAAGTCTAGATATTGTTGCAGCAGCTGAGTTGGTGTGAAGAGTTGAAAAAACAAGGTGACCTGTTAAGGCTGCTCTCACTGCTATAGCAGCAGTTTCTTCATCACGAATCTCACCTATCATAATAACATCTGGATCTTGTCTTAGTATGGAACGAAGTGCTGAAGCAAAAGTTAAGCCTACCTTTTCATTTACCTGTATTTGAGAGATGTTCTCAGATTTATACTCAACGGGATCTTCAACTGTAATAAGATTTTTTTGAGGTTCTTGTACCTCTCTTAAAAATGAGTGAAGCGATGTTGTTTTACCACTTCCCGTAGGTCCCGTAACCAAGATAATACCATGAGAAGATCTTAGTAGTTTTTGCACATCATCTATAAGCTTATTATCAAATCCAAGCTCATCGATCTGCGGTATTTGAGAACTCTGCATAAGAAGTCTCATAACAACTCTCTCACCGTAAAAAGTTGGTAAAATAGACACACGAATATCAAGTGTTTCAGCAGCTATTTTTATCTGAGTTCTTCCATCTTGGGGAACTCTTTTTTCTGAAATATCAAGATTGGAAATAACTTTTATACGACTTATTATTAGATTTACTACTTTTTTATCTAAATCTGCATTTTTGACTAGCATGCCATCTATTCTAAAACGAACTTCACCTCTTTTTTCCTGAATCTCTATGTGGATATCTGAAGCCCTTTTTTTAACAGCTTGATAAAACAAAGCATTTACAAACTTAATGATAGGAGCTGATTCTTCACTTGTCAATATATCTGAGGATGTTCTTAAAAAGTCAGTTAATGATATATCTTCCTCTGTATCAGAACTATTATCTTCTTGCATCGTTTCCATTGTTTTATCTGTACGAAGCTCTAAGAAGCTATTATAAAGCCTGTCATAGGAATCTTCATCAAGCATATGAAGCGGATATTTATTTTGTAGTTTTGTATAATAATTACTTGCATCAACCAGATATCTCTCACACAGGTAAGCACGAACTTCACCATCTACTTCACTAAAAAGCAGAAAGTTTTTAACACTCAAATCTGTTGATAACTCAGCTGGTTCATATACCTCTAAGTGTAGATTGTGAGTTGGTTCAAGCTTAAACATCTTAATATTCCTCTGTTTCTTGAACTTCTATTATGCCCATATCATCATTAACATGTATATTATCTCTGTCAGCTTCTTTTTGAATCTTCTTAAATACTGCAACATTGTATTCTTTTTGTATCTGCGAAAGAAAACCTAGATTCTTTTGTAGAGCTGATAACTCTTCACTCTTATCAATAATATATGGAGTTAATATTACTACTAGATTGTCCTCTTCTGTTGTTGTTGCTGTAGATGAGAATAGATATTCGCCAATCAAAGGGATATCACCTAAAAGTGGTAGTTTACTTTGAGATTCACTATCGTAACTCTTTACAAGCCCACCTATGATTATACTCTCTCCATGACGAAGAATTGCCTGAGTTTTTACCTCTTGCTTTGATGTTACTGGTTGTTTTGTTGCACTGTTCGTTCCATCATCCAATACATTTTCCAATATTGTTTCAACATCTAATGTAACCTTATCAGATGATGAGACTCTAGGCTTTATCTTTAAGGTTAGACCTACATCTTCTCTCTTATAACTATTTGTTACACCGGGAATAGCTGCTGTACTTGATGTTACACTCCCCGTAGATATAGATATAGTTTTACCAACATATATAGATGATTCTTTGTTATTAACACACAGTATAGATGGGTTAGAGATAGATTTTGAAGCACCATTAGTTTGTAAAAAATCGATAGTAGCGCCAAGAGCAAGAGCTGAGCTTCCACCACTTCCTATAACACCCAAGGCATCAGTAACTGCTTTTGCAGCAGCTGTAGTTAAATCTTCAGAACCAAAGTTTGCACTCATCGCATATAATCCAGAAGCAGAAACATCACCACCAGAAAATCCATACTGCACACCGATAGCTTCAGCATTTTTCTTGTTAATCTCTATAATTCTAGCTTGAATATATACTTGATACTTCTCTTTATCAAGCTCATCTATAATCTTTTTTATACCCTTTATTATCACAGGTACACCAACAACTATGATAGCATTAATCTCACTGCTAGATGATATATTTGGCTTCATACTAGGATCGGCAAATTTTTGTTTTGATACTATATCATTTAAAGTAGTTAAAACCGCCTTAGCGTCAGAGTTTTTAAGATTAAATATCTGAACTGTATTGCCTACCTCTGATTCGACATCAAGCTTTTTCAGTAAAGCCTCTATTTTGTTTACATTTTCTGTATTACCCAAAACAATAATTCCATTAATATTATCATCTAAAATAATTTTCACTTTTTGAGATGCAACTTTTGCATTAAAAAGTGTTTTAGATATATCTACTAAACGAGTTTGCATCTTTTTTGCTTCAGCATATTCAACAGGAAGTATCTTAACTATGATTTCACTATCTTTTTCTATCTCACCTATAACTTTTTTAACAGTCTTTATATTGCTTGGATAATCTGTAAGCAATATAGTATTTGTTTCTTTCATCGTCATAAGCTTTGCTGTTTTTGATATGAGATAGCGAATTTTTGCTGCTATTATATCAACATTTTCTTTCTTGATTCGAATAGATTGAGTAACCATCAAAGAGCCATAAGGTGTTTTAGTGTTTTTGATAACCTTTGCATTATGTTTGGCTGCCTCTGTAGACCTTACAACCACATATAATGAACCCTTCTGCGAAAGTGTAAAACCTTTTGATTCTAAAACAGAGACCAAAATACCCATAAGTTCATCATCATAAACTGGAGTATTACTAATAAAATTGACGGTACCCGTTACCTTATAGTTTACCAAAATATTCTTATTTGTGATTTTTGATATTAATTTTATAAAATCATTTATTTCAAGATTTGAAAACTGAACATTCACCTGCTCTCTAGCCGATAAAACAAACACCAAACTAAAGATTAAAAAAACAACTCTAATTAATTTCATATACTAACTCCACTTCTTGATTATTTCTCATAACTACGATCTGTATCGCATCTAACTTATCTATTTTTTTATAAATTTGCAAAGCTTCTCTATAGGAGCGCAGATGCATATTATTTGCTTTAATAATAAGGTCACCTCTTTGTAAACCCAACCTTGCAAATCTTGAATTTGGGTTTATTTTCGTCACTTTAAAACCTTTTATTTTCTTGCCATCTCTAATCTCTTTTATCGATATATCTTTCCATATCTGTTTAGGATTTTTTGCATAGTAGGATATATCTCCACGAGAAACTATTGCTGGTTTGTCTATGGCAATATTACTATCTTGTAGCCTATTTTCTACAGTAGCTGATGTCTCTTTTATTTTATCAAGACTTAAAATAAATTCTGATCCATCTCTATGAAACTTAGCACTTTTTGGAAGTATAGCAACCAATCTATATCCACGAAAACTTTCATCTATCTCTATAATAGAAGTTTTTTTAGGAGTTGCCTTCATTGCGACTATTGCATATCCTTTATCTTTTGTACCATAGAGAGCTTTTAAAATCATATTAGTAATATTTATACCGCCATCCGCTGTTTGTTTTACTGCTTTATCTGCTTGAGATTTATCTTTTTCTATCATATTTTTAAAATTAACTCGTTGATATTTTGGTTGATAGTTTTCTTTTATACTTAACTCAACACCTTCACTTGGACAAGACCACCATATCAACAAAGAGACACCCTTAGCAACAACTAAAAGTATAAGAAGTTTAGTAAATATCAACATCCATTTTGAATTAGAAAGTCTGATCATATGTAAACTCCCCATTTTCATTTTTTTTGAAATTATTTAGTGTAGCTTTATGATTTTTTAACATCATCTGAGATGGTTTTAGATTCACATGCATACTCATCTCAAGCAGATCAAAATATGCATCTAATTCACCAAACTCTCCAGTTGCATGTGCTGTAATATTGAGGGGGTTTAGGATTGAATACACGATATTTCCACTCTCCACATGTAGAGGAGTAAAATACTTAAATGTATCAGATAAAGTGATTTCATCAAAACTTATTGAGTTATAAAATACAAATAGGTTCATCTCAATCTTGGCTACTTGTGCACTTTCAATCGACTCCATAGAGATATCTGCATCTTTAAGCCCAAGATAAAATCCATAATCTTGAATATCTTCTGAACTCACAACGATACCCTTTGATTGCATCTGCTGTTCCAAAAGATAATACAGACTTACCTTTGGAGTAAAGTAGATAAGTGCAAGCACAAAGAAAAGAGAATATGTTAAAAATAAAATTATTTTTTTTACCATCTTATCTCCATATACAAACTAACTTTTGTATCACTTAATTTTTTTATTTTTAATTCTTTTATATTATATGAACTATTTAAAACCCTGCTCATAAGAGCATTTAAGATCACAGAATCCATACTTTGAGAACTGATTACAACTCCCGATTTATCCACTTTTTGCGTTATAGATCTAGAGATAGAAGATGGTAGCTTCAATCTGTTTGTATAAGTTTTTTTAAGTTCACTTAGTTCAATAGATAATTTTGCACTATCTTGGTAACTCTCTTTGACATCCATCAAATCATTCTTTGCACCACTTAACTTAAAAGAGATAAAAAGTATCAATGCTACTAACAATAAACCAAGATAAAGTGGATTTATACGATTCATAATCTTAACTCCAGATGCATAATACCATCTTTTAAATCTATTGTGTGTTCAATATTTTTTGATTGAAGAGAATTTTTCATACGAGAAACACTATTTTGTGTCATACCTTTAAAATCAGCACTCAGTTTAGTTTCCCTCAAGGTTAACTTTAAAAGCTCTTCATCTCCTTGCAGTTTAAATGATAGTATTAAAGAGATATAATCTCTTAAGTGATTCTGCCTAAGATGAATGTTTTTATATTTTTTCAACATTGAACTATTTTGAAGCATTGTTGACTTTAATTTATATTTTATAAAGAGTTCATTTTTGGATTCCTCTATCTGAGCTATTTTATGAAGTGTAATAAGGTATTCACCACTAATCAATATAAACAAAACAAATAAAACAGCACCTATCTTAAATAAACTAGAGTTATCAACGATATGCCCATATTGTTGCAATGCAACCCTATGCTCAGAAAGGGCAATATCTTCAATACTTAGCTTACCACTCTCCTCTATCCAGCAACAGGGCAGTAAAACTACAATATCATCTTTAACATAGATACTTTGAGTTTCATTTATCTTAACTGCACCCTCTATATCTTGCATCTCACTCTGAGAAAAATGAACATTAACAATATCAGAAAGTGAAATGCCGATACCCTGTAGGGTGTCCAATATAAGTTTATCTTCATAGGCAAATATATAAAAAGAATCCCCACTTTTATATGCTTCATAAGAATAGTTTCCAATAGGTAAGCTATCTTCAAATATGGATCGAAGAAGTTTTTTAGCATCTCTGACATGTTTAACAGGAAGAGATACTTTTTTAACCCAGTAAAGAGATGGGGAAAGAATTATATTTACCTTTTCTCCATCAGATATAGAATCATTTGAAGATTGTGGATCTAAAAATATTGTTTTAATTTTTTTATTAAATTTCGTAAACAAAATTAGATCCTTCCCTTTTTTGTATATCGTACTCAAACCGTATTATAGCACTTAGTTCATCTTCTATAATCTCTACAACAACATCTAAATATGGTTCATAGAAACTAGTTTCAAATTTTTTCAATAACTCCAGTTGATCATTTTGCAAATTCAGATCTGCTAACTCCGTATAGGCTCCAGCATTGAGGTTTAAATCTTGAGCCTTGAGCTTATCAACACCAAGCATCAACTCCCAAATATCAGGAGTAGCATAGTTTAAGTCTATTATATAAGAATCGTTGTTAGTAAAATAGAAAAGTTCCTCAAAGTTTATATTTTTTAAACTATTATCGTGATAATAATCTCTGTAAAAATCTTTTAATTCATCAAAATGCTTCTGTGAAGCTATATAATCCCTATAGAGATATGGTTTTTCATTAAATATATCACTATTATAAGAGATATCCTCCTTAACTCCACCCATCAAATCAAGCATAATATCTACAAAATTAATATTTATCATATAGCTACTAAGATACCTTTTTAGAGCATTGACTCTGTGTAACTCAACCTTGTCTTTTGTCATTAAGCTATTGATATCAAACTTTGACCTAGCACTTTGTAGGTCTAAGCTAACCTTAACTCCCGATGATTCAAAAGGAAGAGTCGATGTCTCAGCTAAAAATATAGCGAAATCATCACTCGTCTTTATCGCTTCAAGCTCTTTGGATGTTTCAAGCAACATCAATACATCGTCCAAAATTATATTTGTTTGAAATAAAAAATTCTCAGACCTTATACTTTTGGATGCTTCATTAACCTGTTTCAATCCTACACCAATACTGATTGTAATCAACATAATAAAAAGAAGTGTTATAAATAAAGCTATACCTTTTTTGTGAAATATGCTCATATCTAACCTATACTCATAGAAAAAATCGGTAAAAGCATAGCAGCAACTATAAAACCTATACTACCACCTACAAAAAGCATTAAAGCTGGTTCAAGTAGAGTTAAAAGAAGACTTACCTTATCTCTGTTTTCCTCAAAATACAGTTCAGAGGTATTTGTGAGCACGCTTTGAATCTGTGATGTCTCTTCACCCAATGCGATAGACTGTATAAAAGCATAATCTATCTTTGTATCTGAATCATTAAGAGCCGTTGAGAGTAGTTTTCCCTCTACAACTTTTTTTGATGCACCGATAAAAAGCTCTTTTATAACAAGATTATTCAATATATTTGAGCTTAAATTTATAGTTTCAACAAATGGCACACCAGATTTAGTCAGCAAAGATGCTATGTATGAAAATCTTGCTAATTCACTTTTTTGTGCTATCTCTCCAAACAGTGGAAGCTTTAAAACTAGCTTATGCACAGCATATTTAAACCTGTAACTTTTACTCATTAAAAATAGAAAAAAGGAGATAGATATAACTATGAGAGCCAAAATCATTGTAAAATTATCATTAAAAAAATCACCCATCGCTATAACAACTTTAGTAGGAGTTGGCAGTTCTTGTTCCATACTTTCAAAGATACCTGTGATTTGAGGCACTACAAATGCTAACATAAAAGATATCATAAGAAGTGAGACCACAATCATAAATACTGGATAAGCAAAAGCACCTTTAATCTCTTTATTTACCCTATCTTGCTCTTTTAAAAACCTTGATAACTCCATAAGCACTTCATCCAAAACACCACCATTTTCACTCACCTTAATAGACTGCTTAAAAAACTCTGGTAACACAACAACAGTTTGTGATTCCAAAGATGAATATAGATTATTTCCCTCATCTAAATGTGTACTCACACTCGTTAAAAAAAGTTTCATTTTTTTGTTTTTCTCATAATGAGTTTGAGTGATTTTCAATGCAGCTACTATGCTTATACCAGAGCGAATATAGATTGAAAGCTCACGAGAAAGAGATGCTAAATCCTTAGCGGGAATATTATATTTAGGAGTAAAAGAAAAATTTTCATAAAATGTCGGAGTCTCTTCATTGATTGATTGATATATGATCTGCTTTGCTTTAAGTTTAGTTTTTGCCTCTTCTAATGAAGCAGCTTCTATCTTCTCGCTGAGCTTCTTTCCATCAGCATCTATACCTTTGTACTTAAATATCATCTTAGCACTTCCCGAGAGAGATTCTCTTTAGCATCACTAAGCTCTTGAAGTGAACCGTATATAGGAGTAGTAGAGAGATAGGTTGAAAAATCATAAACTTTATCTTTAAACTCTACTATCACTTGATCTCCAACACCCTTTTTATCAACACTATAAGAGAAACACACTCTCTCTTCTACCTCTTCACTGTTAAAATATACTTTTTTACTCTGCTCTGTAATGCCATTATAAAAATCATATCTATAAACCCTTATGCTATTATCTAAAAAGTCTTCTATATGATTTTCATTTATCCTCTCACCATCTACCATAATATCACAGATCGAGCAATCATCCAAACATAAAAGTTCTGCATTTTTTTCATATGCAAGAGTTTGTAAGTACTCTTTTATATTTCCTAGAGAGAGAGCTTTGCTCTCATCGGTCATTTTTTTAAAATTTCCAACAGAGAGCGTATAAACAATTCCAATAATCAAGATAACTATTAAAAGTTCTATAAGAGAAAAAGCCTTTTTCAATTGCTACAACCTATAGATACACTACTTACATTCACTCATCTTTATATCTGCTGCAGATTCCTTGCCACCCTCTTTTTTATCTGCACCAAGAGAGATAATCTCTATGGAACCTTCATCATTTATATATATAAATTCATTACCCCATGAATCTTTTGGCATTTTAGAATCTTTAAAATACTTTTTAGTTGCTAAAATTTCTAATCCCTCCTCAGTTGAAGGGTACATGCTGTTGTCAAGCTTGTACATATCTAAGGAATCATTATAAATACTTTTCATCTGAACACAAACAAGATTTCTCTTAGCTTCCTCACCTTTCCCCGTTAAACTAGGCATAACCATAGCTGCTAAAAGTCCTAAAATAACGATAACTATCATAAGTTCTATAAGTGAAAATGCTTTTCTTTGCATAAAATAACCTTGTATATTTTTTTAATATTTTATTATAGTAAAAAATTGTTACTTTTTAGTTACAAAAGCTAAGAAACTCCGTCACTACGGATCAAGTACGGAGTGACAAAACACTCAAATACAAAGTAAAAAAGTCGTAGACTTCTATCCAAACTTCAATTTTTTTAGTGCTTCTTCCTCGTTATCTGTTCTCATTAAAGATTCACCCACTAAAAATGCATCAACACCTGCTTTACTTAAATCTTCAAGCTGTCCATGCTCATAAATTCCACTCTCTGCCACTATAATTTTGCCATTTGGAATCAGAGGAATCAGCTCATAACATAGATTCATATTCATCTCAAAAGTTTGTAAATTTCTATGATTTATACCTATGATATCACTGCCGGCATATATCGCTTTAGTAAGATCTGATTTATCATGAACCTCAACCAAAGCTTCTAGACCTAAGTGTCTTGTATAAGCTAAAAGCTCTTTTAATTCAGATTTACTCAGTGCTGCTGCGATTAAAAGAATAAAATCAGCTCCATGCACTAAAGCCTCTACTATTTGATATTTTGAAACTATAAAATCTTTTCTTAAAAGTGGAATTCCTACATATCTCCTAATACCCCCTAGGTAATCTAGTGAACCTTGGAAAAAATGTGGTTCTGTAAGTATTGAGATTGCACTAGCTCCACCTCTTTCATACGCCTGAGCAATCATAAGTGGATCAAAATCTTCACGAATAACACCTTTAGATGGTGAAGCTTTCTTAACTTCTGAAATTATCCTATATGGGTCATCCTCGGTAGCTTGAAGATAGGGAACAACATCCCTAGGAACTCTAGCGTTATACGCAAGTGAACGACCAAGCCAATCAAGAGAAAACTCTTTCTCTCTTTTTAGCAAATCTTCTTTTGTCTTTTTTATAATATCATCTAAAATCATATTTTCTTTTTACCTTTTTAATTTTTACAGCTCTCTATCGCTTTTACATGTTTTATAACTTCTGGATCATCTCCACCCTCTAGTTGCATAGCTCTTTGTATTATCTCATAAGCTTTTTTACAATTTCCTAGTCTATAGTAGCCCCAAGCAAGAGAGTCAAGATAAAAAGCGGAGTTTTGATTAAATTTCAAAGCCTCTTGCACATACTTCATACCATCTTCAATATTGAGTGAATGATCGATTAGAAGATAACCAAGATAGTTTAAATAAAGGGGGTTTTTATCTGTTTTGACAACCTCTTTTAACTTTTCTACCACTGAATTTTGCATCTTTTTATCATCTTTATTATCGGAACTTTCATACTCAAAAATTGCACTTTGTCCAAGATAGTTCAGATCACCAGTTTGAACATATAGCTTATCTGAAAGTTCAGATGCTTTTTTATAATTTTTTAAATTTACATACATTTGAAGTAACATCTCATCATCAATAGAACTTTTTTCTAAAAAACTCAACAACTTAATATACTCTTTTTTATAAAGGTAAATCTGAACTATTTTTTTTGCTGTATCATCACTTCTATCTAACTCATATATTCTTAAAGATGTAGATAAAAGACCCTCTAAATTATTTTCATTTGAATAAAAACTTATCAATCTAGAGCATATTATTTTTGAACAGCCATAGACTCGAGTATGTGTTTCTAACTGTGCTATAGCTTCATTTGTTCTTTGTAGATTAACATATAAGATAATTGACATCTTATCTAAAATGATTTCATTATAGTTTTTTGTATATGCACTCTCCAAATATTTAAGTGCTGTATCGTATTTCTTCTGTTTTATGTAAATTTCACTCACTAAAAGGTAATCTTTTACCTCATTTGATATCTCAACTAACTCTACTGCTAAAACTCTAGCTTCTTCAAGTTTGCCATCAGATATAAGAGCGACAACTTTAAACCTAGCAAGTCTATAATCATCTAACCTACCTTGAATTAACTCATCTACTCTATCTATAACTTTTTTATTTTTTTGCGCAGAGAGATCATTTTGAAGTGATCTATAAAGATACTCCCTCTTATCTGATCTTTTCCATAGCTCATCAAACAAACTAGAAGCAACCTCATACTCCTTAATCTGCTCCGCTCTTAAGGCATATAAAATATATGTATCCTCCTCTTCAAAAGCTTTTTCATTGGCATTTATATGTTTTGGAGGATTAACTTCACCAAAACATCCACTCACAAACAGTGCTAAAAATAGAGATAAAACTATCTTAAAAATTATCATTATTTATAAAATCCTCACTTAGTATTCCTGGACACTCTTCTTTTAACTCATCGATTCTTGTTTTATAATAATCCCAAAAAGGAAATGATATACACTGAGAAGGGCGAGCCTCATATATCTTACAGCCATTAGCCTCTCTATCATAAAACACACACTCATAAGAGCTGTTATGCTCTATCTCTTTTATGGAGTATTTGTACCCTTTTTTAAAAAGATACCTCTGCACAAACTCTCTAACTTCTAAATTTAAAAGTTTACTAATATTTTCTATTTCAGCTTTACTGACATATATATAGCCACTATCACCAGTACAACATCTGCCCTCACATGTGGAACAAGCTGAGTAATCAAATAGATATTTAAAACCCTCTTTTTTTACTATAGTTGACATTTTATACTCTGCGTCGAAGCATTTTTATATATCTGAACTACATCTTTACTAAAGTCATCCCCATCAAAGGCAATCAATGGTTTAAACACCTTCATAAGAGATGATGAACCATTGCGTACATGTAGCATTACTAAAGATGCTTTTCTATCCACCTTTGGATGAACAAACTGCAAATCTACTACTCTTAATTTTACTTTATCTAACTCAGCACAAATCAATCCAAACTGCGATGCATCATAGCAAAAAATAAAATGTGACCTTGGTTTAAGTAATCTTGAAACCTTTTTAAAAAACTCTTTTAAAGGTAAGTTGATATTATACCTTGCATTAAACAACATCTCATTTTCACTTCTTGATGCACCATCATGATAAAATGGAGGATTTGAGATAATATAGTCATATTTTAGTGTTTCATCTAAGTCTAAAAAATCTTTCTTCTGTATTTTGCAAGCTATATCATTAACTCTTGCATTAATAGTTGCATATTCCACAAAGATATCTTGTTTTTCAACAGCTTCTAATTCAACTTTTGGATTATCTCTAGCAACCAGAAGCCCCACTACCCCACACCCTGCACCAACATCCAAAACCCTGCCCTTAGGCTTAAAAGAGTTTATAAAATCATACAAAAAGATTGAGTCACTATTGTAACAGTAGCCTTTTTCTGGCTGGTATAGAAGCATATTAAAATTGCCTTATATAGATTTAGATATAATTTTGGCATTATATCTTAAAGGCTTTAAATTATGATAATTATTCCTGCACGACTGGCATCTACGCGTTTTCCTAAAAAAGTATTGGCTGATATTAGGGGCTTACCGATGGTGGTAAGAACTGCAAAAAAAGTACAACATCTCGATAGAGTTGTTGTAGCAGCAGATGATGAGAGTATCATATCTACATGTAAGGCTCATGGTATTGATGCTATGATGACATCAACTACCCATAAAAGTGGAACTGATCGTATAAATGAGTGTGCCAACATCTTAAATCTTAATGATGATGAAATTATTATCAATGTTCAAGCAGATGAACCTTTTATAGAGCCAGAAGTTGTTGAATCACTGATAAATAAACTAAAAATACTGCAAGAAAACAATGAAGAGTTTATTATGGGTAGTTGCTACAATGCTATAAATGCAGAATCTGCAAAAGATCCCAATCTTGTAAAAGTCATAATGGATAATCAAAATAATGCCATCTACTTTTCAAGATCACTTATCCCATACAACAGAAGCGGAAGAGCAAACTACTATGGGCATATCGGCATCTATGGATTTAGTAAAAAAAGTTTAAAAGAGTTCTGCAACCTAGATGATGCACCTATAGAAGATATAGAAGGATTAGAACAACTCCGTGCCATACACTACCAAAAGAAAATCACAATGCTCAAAGTTGCAAGTACAGGCTTTGGCATAGATACGAAAGAGGATTTAGCTAGAGCTATAGAGATTTTTCTTTAATATTAAAATATGAAGTTTAAAAAATCCTCATAGAAGAGGATTTTAAGTTAGATATTTAAAACTAGATATTATCTCTAATTCCTAGATTTTCTACTAGTTTAAGATAAGAGTCTTTATCTTTTCTTTTGAAATATTTCATTAAACGACGACGCTGACCAACTAACTTAAGTAGTCCTAGTCTTGATGCATGATCTTTTTTAAACACTTTTAAATGTTCTGTTAATTCACTAATTCTTTGTGTTAAAAGTGCGATTTGAACTTCGCTTGAACCTGTGTCACTCTCTGAGCGACCATACTTTGCTACAATTTCTTGTTTTTTAGCCGAATCTAAAGCCATAATAGCCTCCTGATGGGTATAATAATCTAACTAATACTCTATACATGTACGAGTTGAAGCGTGATTGTATCTAAACTATATTAAAGTAGCTTTAGGTTCACCAAAATAGTAACCTTGCGATTTCTCTATACCAAGCTCTTTTATCTTCATAAAAAGCTCTCTATCTTCAACAAACTCAGCTATCACTTGAATATCCATCTTTTTAGCAAAATCAACTATAACAGTTGTAATAATTTCAGATTTTTCATCATTAAGTATCTCTTTAATTATAGATCCATCTATTTTGATAAAATCTGGTTCGAGTCTCATAAGATACTCAAAATTAGAATACCCCGTTCCAAAATCGTCTATAGCTATTCTACACCCTAATGATTTAACACTCTTTATAAAGCTTTGTATATCTTCAAAATTTTCAATACTCTCAGACTCAACTATCTCAAAAATTACCCTATCTGAGATATTATAGATATCTAGCATCTCTAAAATATAACTATTTATCTCTTTATCTAAGATATCATCAATACTTAAGTTTATAGAAAACTCCAAAGAGTTCTCCCTAAAAGCTTCAAAACTTTTTTGGATAACTATCTTTGTAAGTTGTTTATAAAGTTTAGCTTTTTTTGCTATATCTAGGAAAAAGAATGGTGATATGACTTTACCGTTGGAATCTATCAGTCTAACAAGTGACTCATATCTGTTGATTGACTCATCGACATTATCTACTATAGGTTGAAAAAAGACAACTATATTATCATTTTTAATAGCTTCTTTAATCTTTTTAGTCCACAACATGTTGTTTGAATACTCTCTATCAAGAGAGATCTCTTCATCATATATAACAAGCTCTTTAGACTCTTTTCTGGCAATTTTGAGTGCCA
The DNA here is from genome assembly GCA_034659115.1 of Campylobacterota bacterium. Lineage (GTDB taxonomy): Bacteria > Campylobacterota > Campylobacteria > Campylobacterales > Sulfurimonadaceae > Sulfurimonas. Next base: position 17,225 of record JAYEGN010000071.1, on the reverse strand, counting down.
TATCAGCAGTTATTATCAATCTCTCTTTATTCTCAAAAGAGATTCCTATTGTTGTATTTATCTCTATCTTTTCATTACCTATTTCATAGATATGTAGATCTGTATTTTTTATAATCTCTTGTGCTTTTATAACAACACTATGAGAAACTACATCGATTGCTAAAATAGCAAACTCATCGCCACTAACCCGAAAGAGCTTAAACTCTTTTTCAACAGCACAGATTTTTTGTAGTTTCTTTGCAAATTGTATTAAAAGCTCATCTCCAATTTTGTGACCATAAAAGTCATTCACATGTGAGAATGCGTCTATATTGATAACAATGATTGATTGATCTATATTTTGCTTGATCTCATTAACTAAAGCATCCCTGTTTCCAAGTTTAGTTAGCAGATCTGTTGTAGCTAAGAGGAGTAACTCCTCTTTTTGTTTTGTCAATATAGATAGTGATTTTTGTAGTTCTGAAGTTTTTCCATCTAATTCATCTTCTAATTTAGCTTGAAAATTTGAGAAAAATCTCATCAGATATATTGCGATAATTGTAACTATACTAAAGAGTAGAAAATCGTAGACTATTGAAGTATAAAGCTGCTTAGAAAAAATCTTATCTACATAATCGGTTGGTACTTTAACACTCAAAATACCTCGTACCTCTCCAATCTTATAATTATATGCATCATTGTATTTCTCGCTAATAAACTTTGGTGCATCTTCTTTTTTACCATGACATGTTAAGCATTTTTTTTCTATTTTAAGAGGTGTTGCGTACTGATAAAAACCACTCTCTTTGCTAAAATACTCTTTAGAATTTAAATTGTTTTTAAAATGATCAATAGCTTTTAATTCATAATTATCTGCTTGATTATCAAGATTTCTTGCTCTATCACTAACTGTTTGCATGCTTATATGCAGATCGTTATTTTTTGAAAAAGTTTTAGAAATTTTTGATGCTGCGTATGCTGGTAATCCAACTACCGTATCTTCATCTAGCTTTATAGTGCCATTTAAATACAGATCTTGATAATAGTCTCTATGTGTTATATAAAGAGAGTCTATAAGCTTTGATTGCTCAAATATAAACTCTTCAACATTTTTTTTATTATCATTATAGTTGATATAAATTCTAACAAATGCTATGATAAAAAACATAATTGGTACAATTATGATTAATTTTTTTGAAATTACCTTATTTGACATGGAATGTATTATACATTTTTTTTCTCTAAATTACAAACTTCAATGAAAAATTTAGCTTCTTTAGCTATAATCTTTTTTAAATCTAAAATCTTTTAAAAAGCAGATATATGTTAATAACTCGTGCAAGTGAATATGCGATACTTTCTCTCATAGTTTTATCAAAAGCAGATTCACCAATAGATAGTGAAACTCTATCGAAACAACTCTCTATACCCAAAAGTTTTCTAGCAAAAATTCTACAATCTTTAGCTAAACATAAAATACTAAAGTCTTACAAAGGTGTGCATGGTGGTTTTACACTTATTAAAGAACCTAAAGAGATAAATATGCTTGATGTCATGAGTGCAGTTGAAGGAAAAGCACCAACTGTTTTTGATTGTTCTCCATCTATAAAAGATTGCCCAAGTGAAAAAGCTGAAATATGCTCAATATGGCCATTTTTAAATAAACTACAGGGTAAAATAGACAACTTTTTAGCAGAATTATCTCTTGAAGATATTTTAGATTAATCAAGACTCAAGATGGCAAAAAAACTTTCATTCAAACAACAAATTGGTATATCATTAAACTTCCTTATTGGACAAAGAGATCTAAGTGTTGTTGTTTTTGTGATGGCTATACTCGCTATCATTATCGTTCCTCTGCCATCTGCAATGCTAGATGTTTTACTCACAATATCTATGTCTTTAGCAGTTTTAATTTTACTCATATCATTATATGTTCCAAAACCAACAGATTTAACCACTTTTCCCACTCTAATACTCATACTAACCCTCTTTAGACTATCTTTAAACATAGCAACAACAAGGATGATTTTAAGCCACGGTCACGAAGGACCTGGTGCTGTAAGTAGTATAATCACCTCATTTGGTGACTTTGTTGTGGGTGGTAACTTTGTTATAGGTATCATAGTATTTTCCATACTTGTTCTTATAAACTTTATGGTTATCACCAAAGGTTCAACAAGGGTTGCAGAGGTTGCAGCAAGATTTACACTTGACTCTATGCCAGGTAAGCAGATGGCTGTTGATGCTGACCTTAATGCTGGTCTTATTGATGACGCCCAAGCAAAAGAGCGTCGTGCAGAAATTTTACAAGATGCAAACTTTTATGGTGCTATGGATGGGTCAAGTAAATTTGTAAAGGGTGATGCAGTTGCTGGTATCATTATCACACTTATCAATATTATTGGTGGATTTCTTATAGGAGTTTTTCAGTATGATATGACTGTATCAGATAGTGCTTCCACTTTTACACTTTTAACCATTGGTGATGGCTTAGTGGGACAGATTCCTGCTCTTATCGTCTCTACTGCTACTGGTATCATGATAACTCGCTCTTCTGGAGATGGAGAAGATTTTGCAGAGGGCACAATCAACCAGATTATGGGTAATGCAAAAATCTTAATGATTGTTGGTTTTATAATGATTTTGTTTGCTCTTGTGCCGGGGCTTCCAACTGCATCTATGGGACTAGTAGGTATACTCTTTGCACTTCTTGGTTGGGCAACTTATAAATATCAAAGAGGAGAACTCAGCATACTAGATGTAGAGGGTCTACTATCTCCAAGCACAAATAAAACACAAGCTGGAGCTAGTAAAGGAGAAGAAGGGGTATCAAAACCAGAAAAATCAAATGCCGAAATAGCAAAAGAGGAGGAGAGTGCCTTAGAAGATATCTTAAAAGTAGAGATGCTAGAGCTTACACTTGGTTACCAGCTTATACGCCTTGCTGATAAATCACAGGGTGGAGATCTACTTGAACGCATCCGTTCCATGCGAAGAAAAATAGCATCTGATTTTGGTTTTTTGATGCCTCAAGTTCGTATAAGAGACAACCTGCATCTACAACCAAATCAATACCAGATTCTTTTAAAAGGTGTAAGTATAGGTGATGGTGAGATAATGCCTGACAAGTTTTTAGCGATGGATAGCGGAATGGCTACAGGGGAGATAAATGGGATTTCCACCAAAGAACCTGCTTTTAATCTTGATGCTTTATGGATAAATCCAGAAGAAAAAGAGGATGCAATTATCAATGGCTACACTGTTGTTGACCCTGCTACAGTCATATCAACACATATGAGCGAGCTAGTTAAACAAAATGCACAAGATCTTCTTACAAGACAAGAGGTTCAAGTTCTCATAGACAAAATTAAACTTGACTTTCCTGTTATAATAGACGATGTTCTTAAAGTTGCATCTATTGGTTTAATACAACGAGTCTTAAAATCTTTACTAAGTGAAAAGATTCCTCTTAAAGATATGCTAAGTATTTTAGAAACTATTGCAGATATAGCAGAATATACTAAAAATGTAGATATAATAACTGAACAAGTTAGAGCTAAACTCTCTCGTGTCATTACTCAGATGTATTCAGGTGATGATGGAGTGATAAGATTGCTAACATTTGATACAGCATCAGAGCAGCTTATGTTGGAAAAATCACAAGAACACGATGGTGTTAGAAACCTTCTTTTAAGTGTTACAGAGATAAATCAACTTATCCAAGCTACAAGTGCAAAAGCACACGAGTTACTCCAAAAAGGGGTGTCTCCTGTTATTATCATTGTTGATCCTCAGCTCAGAAGAGGTATAGCTGAGATATATGAAAGATTTTCACTTGATGTTGTTACGCTTTCACATGCAGATATAGACTCAAGTGCCACTTTTGAAGTTATGGGCTCAATCTCAATAGAATAAAAAAAGAAATTAGGAATAAAATGACAATGATTAAAACACAACACAATAAGGCACTCAACAATTTGCACAAAACTAAATATATGGAGGCATACAATGCCAAGTCTTAAAAATCGAACCATTCATCATCTCTCACATATAGATTTAGATGGCTATAGTTGCCAACTTATTATGAGATATACTCCCTATAAAAAATTCAACTATAATGCTAACTATGGAGCGGAAGTAAGACAAAAACTTGAACTCATTCTTGAAAACATCAATAAAAGTCAAGATAGTACACTCATCTTAATAACTGATTTAAATCTAACTGCTGATGAATCAAGATGGCTAAACAATGAAGTACGAAAGCTAAATGATTACAAAAAAGATATAGAGATAACCCTACTCGATCACCATGGTAGCGGTGAAGAGAGTGCCAGAAAATACAGTTGGTACTATCTTGATACTCATAGGTGTGCTACAAAAATAACTTATGACTATGCTAAAGAGCATTATGAGCTAGATGAACCTAAGTGGATGAATAAATTTGTAGATGTCGTAAACGCTGTAGATCTATGGAAGCAAGAAGAGGTAGAGAATTTCGAGTTTGGAAAAGTTTGTATGAGACTCGTAAATGAAACAAGAGAATTAAATAAAGTGATGTTTGCTGAAATAGACAATAATTATAAAATATCTCTGCTTCTTGAAGCGGTACAATATCTAGATGAACCAAACGCTCATATACTCCTAGATGAAAAAATTCATCTCATAAAAAAAGATTTTTTTAAAGATGAGAAAAATGATACACTTGATAATTTATCAACAAAATATATAGTAAAACTTCTCGGTGAAGCAAAAGCTGAAAAAACTATATACTATAAAGGCTATAAAGGCTTTTTGAGCTATGGTGTTGGTAATACCTCTATAGTTGGTAATGGTTTTTTACTGGCATACCCAGAATATGATTTTATAGTAGATGTAAGCTATAGAGGAGCTATGAGTTTAAGAGCAAACAATAAAGTAAGTGTTTCAACTATAGCAAAAGAGTGGGCAAATGGCGGAGGACACCCTAATGCATCAGGTGGTAGAATCGTTGGTTTTAAAGAACAATATCGATATGACAGAGTAAAAAAACAGATAGAAAAAATTATAAATGACAAAGAGGCTATCGCTGGGGATTTAGAGTACAAAAGAGAGGATTAGTTAAGGGAACCTTAAGAGGGTGCAAAAACACCTCTTAATTATTTGCAAAATACCTCTCAATCCCATCAGCCAATCCTAGTGCCATCGTTTTTCTATATTTGTTGTTTACTAGTCTTTTTGCTTCTTCAGGATGACTTATAAAACCTACTTCAACTAAAACAGCCGGCATTTGAGCACCTACTAAAACCCAAAATGGTCCCTCTCTAACTCCACCATCTCTTACTTTGTAGTTTTTATTTAAAGCCCCTAGCATACCTCTTTGCAAATCTATCGCCAACTTATTTGATGCTAAAATTTTATGGTGATTGAGAAACTTTAAAAATGTATTTTTACCATATCTATTCATATCACTCAAATCAGCTGAGTTTTCTTTTGCAGCAACTCTTTGTGCTCTACTAGAACGAGAAGGGGATAGAAAGTAGCACTCAATGCCATGCACTTTTTTTGCATTTTTCTTTGCAACAGCATTAGCATGTATACTTATAAATATATCTGCTTTTTTCCTGTTTGCATAAGCTGTTCTTTTACTAAGTTTTACAAATGTATCCTTATCTCTAGTCATATAAACCCTGTAGCCACGAGATTTTAAAATCTTTTTTAACTCTTTTGAAATTTTATACACAACTATTTTTTCTCTATAATTTCTATATCCAACAGCCCCAGGATCCTTTCCACCATGACCTGCATCTATAACAATTATTTTATTTCTGTCTACCCTTTTTGGAGAATTTGTTTTGGAGGTAGTTTTTTTAGAAACATTTTTATTATAGACAGAGGGTTTGCTTTTAGAAGATGACTTTACAGTTATGATCAACTGACTCAACTGCTTTTTAAATCTGACACTTATTTTTTCACTATTTTCAATCACTAATCTTATAGTATTTGGATTGAATTGAGCTAGTTTTATTCTATCTATAGAGTTCTTTCTCAAATTTTGAGACTTGTTTAACATCGAAGCATGTACATCAAAAACATACCTATATTTTGAGTTTTTAGAATCATACAAAGTGAAATAGTTTATCTGTTTATTTTTTAATTTTTTATCAAATTTTAAAATAAGTTGGTTCTCTTTCCATTTTACAGATTTTAATTTATGTGCTGATTGAACTTTTATATCTTTTGATTTTTTTGATTTTTTAATATCTTTTGACTTTGGAGGATGATATAGAGTTTTAGGTTTAATTCTTGAAAGCTCGTCTGAATACTGAGATATATCAATATGTAGTTGATTTCCACTCTTGACAATGCCTTTTAAAGCACTTAGTTTGAGCTTATCATTTTCAGACATAATAGCACGAAGATACAAGTTTTTATAATCATTATACGCACGAAACTTGTTTGACTTATTATCACTCTTTATAAATCCATCAGCTCGTTTTAAAATCTCGCTATCGCTTAATGCTTGAAGTGATATAGCAAATATAAGAAGTAAACTAATCAGTCGAAGCATCGTTTATCTATTGATCCTCTGTTAATCTGTTCATCAGTTCTTTCACTGAAATAATTTCGTCTAACTTATAACCATTAGTCCCTGAAAAAAATAGTCCCGTTTCAGTATTACCTAGATAAGCATCACTCAATCTATCTGCAATACAAAAACCAACCTCTTTTGCCTCTTCTCCACGGTTACACGGTGCAACACAGTTAGAGATACATTTTATAGCGGGGCCTTCTCTTTTTTCTACTAAATGAGTTAAGTTAGTAACTACACCTTGTGCAGGATAACCAACAGGAGAACCCATAAGGACTATGTCCTCTTTTTTAGCATCTAAAAGAACTTTTTTAAAATTTTCATGTGCATCACATTCATGAGTCCCTATAAAACGAGTTCCCATCTGAACACCTGATGCACCAAGAGCTAACATATCCTCAATATCTTTCCTGTCCCAGATACCACCAGCAGCTATAACAGGAATATTTCCCCATCTGACAGCTTCTTCAACAACTGGTGCTACAAGATTTTCAAGCTGATTTTCTTCTAGCTTACACTGCTCATAAGTAAAACCTTGATGTCCTCCACTTTTTGGACCCTCCAATACCACAGCATCTGGAAGTCTGTTATATCTTTTCTGCCATCTTTTGCATATAATCTTAAGGGCTTTAGCTGAAGAAACTATAGGAACAAGTGCTACATCAGGATAACCTTCAGTAAACTCTGGCATATTTGTAGGAAGACCTGCACCTGTAATGATAATATCAACTCCTGCTTCACATGCATCTTTTACAACACGACCATAATCGTTCATAGCGTAAAGAATATTTGCTGCCAATGGTTTATCTGCACAAATTTTACGCGCATTTTCTACTATCTTTTTTAGACCCTCTGGTGAATAAAAATTTGACTCACTCAGTGGTCTGCCTGATACTAGTTTTTGTGCATATATCTTATCTTCATAATAACCTGTACCAACCGCACTTATTACGCCAAGACCACCCTCTTTAGATACACTGCCGGCAAGTCCATCCCAAGAGATACCAACACCCATTCCACCTTGAACAATAGGCTTCTCAATTACATATTTTCCAATTTTCAATGACTCAAAATTCATCTAATTAACCTTTAATTTTGCAAACTTTCTTTTTCCAACTTGAAGTATATATTCTCCAATTGAAAGTTGTAGCTGTATATCAGATACTTTTTCTTGATTTATTTTAACAGCACCTTGCTTAATATCTCGCCTTGCTTGAGAAGTTGATGGCTCAATGTTACAATCAACTAAGGCTTTTGCTATCCAAACCTCTCCATCACAAGAAAATTCATCTATCTCTGTTGGTATTTGACTTTTTGCATGAACTTTATCAAATTCAGCTTTTGCATTATCTGCATCTATTTGAGAGTGAAATCTAGTAGTGATTTCTAGTGCTAACTCTTCTTTTACTTTTTTAGGATGAAGTGAACCATCTTCTACGCCCTTTTTCATCTGTGCAATCTCATCTAATGACTTTGTGCTAAGAAGTTCAAAATATCTCCACATAAGTTCATCAGATACACTCAAAACCTTTCCAAACATATCATTTGGTTCATCCGCTACACCGATATAATTGCCTAAAGATTTACTCATCTTCTGCACACCATCAAGACCCTCTAAAATAGGCATCATTAAAACAGCTTGTTGTTTTTTAGTCTCATAAGTCTTTTGTAGTTGTCTTCCCATCAAAAGGTTAAATTTTTGATCAGTTCCACCTATCTCGATATCACTTTTAAGATGAACACTATCATATCCTTGAAGTAAAGGATAGATAAACTCACTAACTGCTATAGGGGTATTAGAAGCATATCTTTTTGAAAAGTCATCTCGCTCTAACATTCTAGCAACCGTAAGAGTTGAAGCTAGCTCTAACATACCATTTGCACCCAAAGGTTCAAGCCAATCATTATTATATACTATATCTGTTTTACTCTCATCTAGTATCTTAAATGCTTGCGTTGTGTAGCTTTTGATGTTTTTTTCTATATCCTCTTTTGATAGCACCTTTCTAGTAGCACTTTTTCCAGTTGGATCACCAATAGTAGCCGTAAAATCACCGATTAGAAACTGTACTCTAGCACCATACTTTTGAAATGTTGCAAGTTTTTGTAAAAGCACAGTATGGCCTAAGTGCAAATCTGGAGCAGTTGGATCAAAACCACACTTTACAGTATAAGTTTTTCCCTCTTCATAGTAGGCTTTTAAAAGTTTTTCTATTCTCTCATTGTCGATTATTTCCGCACTACCTCTATCTATCTCTCTTAAAGCTTCTTGTATCATATATATTTATCCTAAATTAATTTCTATAAGCATCATCAGTTCGTATGAGATGTATAACTTTTATTTTTTGTTCCATTCTAACACGAAGTGCATTAATATCTGATTCTTTTGATTCAAAACCTATCTCACAATAACGAGTTGTTTCGCTTTTATTCTTTCCAAGTTCAATCGAATTTATATCTATATTTAATTTAACTAAAAAATTTAAAAAATCTGCTAATGTTCCTTTTCCACTGTAAAGGGAAACAATCATATTATAGTTATAAATATTTTGCTTTTCCCATCTAACAAAAACCATAGGTTTATTTTCATCTAGTTGCTTAACCGCAGATGTACACATTTTGTGGTGTACATGTACCTTTGTTTTTTCTAAAAACCCAAGAATCTCATCACCAGATTTTGGATGACAACAGTAATCAAAAACTAAGTCACTAACATAGGATGCACTAAAAATCTCTATACCTCTCATAACATATGGTTTTAACTTAAATCTATGACGAGAAAGAAATGTTCTAAATCTTGAGTTTTTACCTATTTCCATTGTATATTTGCTAATTACTTCACGAAAATGATCTATATCACAAGGTATATTAACCCTCTTATCACAACCATGCTTATCAAACCACTCCTCTACTCTTGAAGCATTCAGATTCATAGCAGTTGATACTATGCTTAGACTAGATTTTAAATTTATATCTCTAAGTCTTAAGTTACAATTTAATCTCATATTTGTTTTTGCTCTAGAAGTTTTTACTGCATCGATCCAACTACATCTTGTAATAACATCTTCAGCCATCTCTATTTTGACTATATCACCATTTTGCAACTCACTTAAGAGTGGAGTTTTTATCTTATTTACTAAAGCTTTTTTTGCTTTATTTCCAACTGCTGTATGAACTGCATAAGCAAAATCCAAAACAACCGCTCCACGAGGAAGCGTAAATGGTTCGCCTTCTGGAGAAAACACAGATATATCTTCAGAGTATAAATCATTTTTTATCATAGCATAAAAATCTTCAACAGATTCATTTTGATATCCAAGATTATTTAACCAGTCAAGTTTTATATTGTTTCCACCGCTTTTATATTTCCAGTGTGCTGCAACTCCTAATTCTGCTGTTTTATGCATCTCAAAAGTTCTTATTTGAACTTCAAAAATTGCAGTATTATGAAAAACTGTAGTGTGGATTGTTTGATAGCCATTATCTTTAGCAACAGCTATATAATCCTTAAATCTAGAAGACAAAGGCTGAAAATGCAGATGGATAAGACCCAAAATATTATAACACTTCACAGGATCGGTAGTTAAGATTCTTATAGCTAAAAGGTCTAGTACTTCATCTATGCTTACACCTTTTCTTTGCATCTTCAAGTAGATAGAGTAGCGGTGCTTTACACGAGAAAGTATCTCAAAATCATCTTCACAAAAAGCATTCTTAGAAAGAAGCTTATGAACAGACTCTTTAAACTCATCTAACTTCATCTCAATAGCATGAAAATTTGTATCAAGATAGTTATCTATATGATGTTTTTCCTCTTTAAATAGATATGAAAAACTAAGATCCTCAAGTATATTTTTTAAAAAAGAGATACCAAGACGGTGAGCGATTGGGGCATAAACCACAAGAGTTTCTTCTGCTATTCTAACCTGCTTATGTTCGGGCAAAGCATCAAGTGTAAGCATATTGTGAAGTCTATCACAAAGCTTCACTACTAAAACTCTAACATCTTCAATGCTAGCCAGCAACATCTTACGAAATGATAGTGCTGAGACAACCAATCTTTCATTTGATGTAGATGGAATCAGTTCAGAATCTCTGATGTTGTCAATCTTTGTTAAACCCTCAACAAGGTGTGAAACATCATCCCCAAAAAGTTCTGTAATCTTTTCTATGGTTATATCTGTATCTTCAACCACATCATGCAGGAGTGCTGCTATTGCCATAGATTCATCGTCAGTTATGGAAGAAACAATACTTGCAACTAATATAGGGTGTATTATATATGGTTGACCGCTCTTTCTAAATTGATCTTCATGAGCAATTCTAGAATACTCAAGCGCATATGTAAGTTTATCGCTAGAAGCTATTTGAGAATATAGATACTTTTTAGCTGAGTCAACATCATGAATATGCTTAACTTTTTCTATATCTACTTGACTCAAACTCAATGTGACTACTTTTCTTTTTCTACAAAACCTTTAATAACTACAAGGCCTTGTGCAATCTCCATTAAAGCTAAATCAGCAGCCTTAATACTCTTTATATCAACATTTAACTTACTACTTGCACCATTTAAAAGTTCATCACATCTTGCTGATACGGCTAATGCCAACTGGTATCTATCTATATTTGGATTTTCATTTAAAATTTTTGCTGTTAATTCTTCTATTTTCATTCTACTTTTCCTTTAGTTTATTGGCTTAGAGTTTTCGGTATAGTGACTCATTATTTTACTATTGAACAATTTTGCATGTTGCCGTTTAAAATATCTAAAATATTCCCTTTTATTGACATGTCACACACTATGATTGGCAGAGAGTTATCTTTTGCTAAGGCGATAGAGGTGTCATCCATCACCTTGATATGATCTGTTAATGCTTGCTCATAACTTAGCTCACTGAGTTTTGTAGCATTACTAAACTTTGCCGGATCCCTATCATATACGCCATCTACCTTTGTTGCTTTTATAATTACCTCAGCATCGATCTCAACGGCTCTAAGAGTTGCTGCTGTATCGGTTGTAAAAAATGGGTTACCTGTTCCTGCTGCAAAAATTACAACACGACCCTTCTCTAAATGACGAACTGCACGACGATTTATATATGGTTCTGCAATTTGCTCCATCTTTATAGCTGTTTGCATGCGAACTTGAAGTCCAGCATGCTCACAAGCTTCCTGCATAGCAACACCATTGATTACGGTTGCTAACATACCCATATAATCACCACTTGTTCTCTTGATGATACCATCTTGAGCGGCAGTTACACCACGAATAATATTTCCACCACCAATAACAATACCAACTTCAATCTCAGCATCTACAAGAGATTTTATCTCTTGTGCTATATATTTTAATATCTGTGTGTCAATCCCATGACCTGCTTCACCTGCTAATGCTTCACCAGAAAACTTAACCAATACTCGTTTGTTAGCCATGTCACAACCTTTATATTTTATCCGTGAATTATACTCATTATTCTCTTTTATTTTGCTTTATAGCACTAAGATTAAGCTATAATTAGCAAGTGCCTTACCACCTACTTGAAAACAAAAAATCCTCTAAAATATCAAACAAATCGATATTTTGCTCTGAAGAGAGCATAGATTCATCATATCTTTTGGCTTTTTCATACTCAATATTAACTTTTCTTTTAGAATATTTAGAACTTTTATCTTCTAACTCTTTATCCTGTTTTACCTTCTCCATACCACCTGTTTTCACCCACTCCATAATATGACGAAGCTCTCCAGAATCAAGCCATATACCATGCTCTACACACAGATCCGTTATCACTCCACTTCTTTGCATAAAGTTTTTTCTCTGCATAGTCTTTTTACAAACTGGGCATTTACGGTAAGTGACTATATCTACATGTCTTGGGTGTTCAGTTATTTTTGCAAGTTTTATGAGATCTATATTACGAGAACCTTTTACAGAGTTTTCTATCATACTCTCAAGCTCATTTATATCAAAAAATATACCATAACATGTAGAACACCGCTCTATATAAAAAGGTAGCTTTTCTCCAACATTTATAGTCTGCATCTGAGTATGGCATAGTGGGCACCACCTCTCTTGATCTGGACGAAGATTTACAAACTTCTTAACATCTCTAAGGTCAATATCATTACGAGTCCCACAATACTCACAAATGATTCCACTCTTTGGAAGTGGTGCTGAACAGCTACTACACCTTGGCATTATAACTCTTGTAAAATAGAACTTTTTTTCAAGGAGTACTCTTCATCACTTATAAGACCCTCTGTGTGAAAAGCTTTAAGCTCACGCAAACGATTCCCTAAATCCTTAGAACTTTGTTGATTTTGAGTGAATGGCTCATTCATAGTTTGTGCAAGCGAACTACCAGCTCCCATGCCCATAAACATTCCTGCAGCACCAGCCTCATTTTTTGCTGCATCTCCAAGAGCATTGAGTTGCTGTAGCTCTCTATAAGAGACCCCTGCTGTTGATGCAGCATGCACATCAGCACTTACATTAGCAATCTTATCTATACGACTTATGGTAGCTTCATCAAACTCTGTTCCCTCTATACGAAAATCTATAAGTCTAAACCCAAGTTTATCAAAATCACTTTGTAAAATTTTAGTTAAATCTTGAGCAATCTCATTTCTCATAGAATCTATCTCGGCGTATGAAAGCTTTTGCTCGGCTAAATAATCTGTCAATGGATGGACTAAACGATTTATCATTACATCTCGAAGTTCACTTATGTAAAACTCTCCTACTCCACCTACAACCTGTGTAAAAAAAAGTTTTGCATCAAAAATCTGCATACTATAGTTACCAAAGGCGCGAAGTGCTACTGGAAAGTTATATTTAGGGTCATCATATTTTATAGTTGAGAGCGTTCCCCACTTTTGATCTAAAATACGAGTTCGTTTATAAAAGTATAATCCTACTTTATGTTCACTTTCAAAAGCTTGCATAAATTTTGTAATCGTTGTCCAAAATGGAATATTGCTTGTTGAGAGAGTTACAACTCCCTCTTCTTCTATAACAGCAGTAACTTTTCCCTCATAAACAAAGATACACCCCTGTCCAGGACCAACTATAAGCTTTGAAGCATTTTTAATCTCATCACCATTCTCAGACCATCGATAAAAAAGTTCATCCTCATTTGGATTCTCCCACTCAATAACCGAGCGTAACTGTCGTTTTATCCCATCCCATAATGCCATAATTTCAACTCCTGCAGATTAAACTTTTTGTATAACCTCAGGAATCAAAATTACACAAAAGTCCATTCTTGGAACCTATGATAACACAATTTTCTCTTTTTCAATAATCTTTATCCCTTCATAGGCAGTTTTAACATGTTCTATATGACCACTAATTTCCTCTTTTTCAAGCTCTAAACCATCAGGAACTTCTTGTGAATGAAGCTGAATAGCAGTTTGTTTAAAGTTAGGCTCACCCGATTTTGGGCAGAAGCTTTCATTTGTTAGAGCATTTACAAGTTGAGTATTGTAGTGAAAAGGGATAAAAATATTTCCAGGTCTTACGCTCTGAGTAACCCTTACCATCACATCATCCACTCTACCTCTTTTACTAGACAAGCTCATTCTATCGCCACTCTTTACATGTAGCTTTTTAGCATCACTTGGATTTATATCTATCCAACTCTCAGGTGCTAAATCATTTAAAATATCTATACCTCTAGTCTTTGTGCGAGTATGCCACTGCTCAACTGTTCTACCTGTATTTAAGATGGCAGGGAACTCCTCACAAACTGGCTCTGCCATAGGAAACCAGTCTAAACAAAGAAGTGAGGCTTTTTTATCTTTTGTTCTAAATGGTATCTCTGGAGTATAAAGTCTTTTCGTACCTAATGGATACTGCTCATTACAAGGCCATTGAAGTCCACCATGTTCTTCCATAAGTTCATAACTCATACCACTATAATCACAAAGTTGCCCTTTGCTTAGTTTTTTCATCTCACTAAAAGCATCTATTGGTTTTTTCCAATCTTTAAAGAGTTGTTCATGCACTCCATAAAAATGTTTAGAAAATTCTACAACTATATCAAAGTCACTTTTAGTATTTCCGAGTGGCTCAACCGCTTTGTTTGCTCGGTTACATCTTCGCTCACTATTGGTGTATGTTCCCTCTTTTTCTCCCCAAGTAGCAGCAGAAAATACAACATCAGCAATCTCAGCGGTATCACTCATAAAAGCATCCTGAACTACAAGCAGGTCAAGTTTTGCTAGAGTTTTTCTAAGTTTATCTTGATTTACAAAACTTACAAGTGGGTTAGTTGCTACTATCCAAAGAGCTTTTATCTCTCCACGGTCTATAGCATCTATAATCTCTGCGTACTTATAACCTCTGCTAGTAGGAACGATACTCTCATCTACATGTAGAATATTTGCATACTCTTTAAGTGCTTTTTCATCACCAAAATTACGATACCCAGGTAGTGAAGATGTAAAACCAAACTCACGAGTTCCCATCGCATTACACTGTCCTGTTATGGAAAAAGGTCCAGCTCCCTCTTTTCCGATTTGACCAGTTAAAAGGTGTAAGTTTATAATGGCACTTACGGTATCTGTTCCCATAAATGATTGGTTTACTCC
This sequence comes from Campylobacterota bacterium, assembly GCA_034659115.1. Taxonomy (GTDB): domain Bacteria; phylum Campylobacterota; class Campylobacteria; order Campylobacterales; family Sulfurimonadaceae; genus Sulfurimonas. Next base: position 2,080 of record JAYEGN010000071.1, on the reverse strand, counting down.
CATAGTCCAAGCGGTTAAAACACCATCTTGAGCCGCAAACTCTCTTGCTATTTCATAAAGAGTTTTAACATCTATGCCCGTTATATTTGCTACCTCTTGTGGAGGATAATCTTGCAAGTGTTTTTTAAGCTCTTTGTAGCCATTGGTGTTGGCTTTGATGTAGCCCTCATCTTCCCAGCCCTGTTCCATTATGATATAAGACAGACCATTAAAAAGTGCAAGGTCAGTCCTAGCTTTTATGGGAACAAAAAGAGATGCCATTTGAGATGTTTTTGAAGCTCGTGGGTCTACTACAATTATCTTAGGCTTGTTTCTGTTTTTAGCGATATGAAGCTTCAAGATGGGATGATTGTCTGCAATATTTGCACCAACTAAAAGTATAGTATTTGCTTTTTCAAAGTCCTCATAACTCCCAACTGCTCCATCACTTCCAAGAGATTGTTTATAGCCCATAACAGCAGAAGCCATACATAAAGTTGTATTTCCATCAAAGTTATTAGTGCGAAGCCCAAGTTGTACAAACTTTCCAAGAGCATAAAACTCCTCAGTTAAAAGTTGCCCAGTAGAGATAACACCAACTGCTTTTTCGCCATGCTCTTTTGCAATTCTCTTAAATTCATCTGCAACTTTTTTATATGCATCATCCCATGAGGCATAACTTAGTTCATTATTTTTTCTTATGAGTGGAGTTGTTACCCTCTCTGGTGAGTTGATAAGCTGATGTTCACTCAAACCCTTAGGGCAAAGCGTACCCATATTTACAGGATGCTTAGGATTTCCCTTTGTATAAACAGCTTTACCATCTTTCACACCGACATAAAGTCCACAACCAACACCACAATATCCACATGTAGTAAAAACCCATTTATCAGGTTTTTTCTCATCACTAATCATCCCAAACTGAGGGTCAGATGAGAGTTTATACTTCTCTTCTTGTATATCAAAACCTAAAAAATCTTTAATTTTACTTATCATAATCACTCACTTTTATAGATAAACATACTATACCATAAGATAAATCTTTTTGAATATTTTACAGCTTAATTATTAAGCACTGCTAAAGCCTGACCATAAGCGATAGCACTATCATTACTCACAAAATCTTTTGGCAAAACCACATCTGGAATTTTTTTCATTATGAGTCTTAGTAAGACTCTATTTTGAAAAACTCCACCACCTAAAACTACTGGTAAATTATATAGTTTTGACATCTTATATATTATCTCTACAAGTGTGTTAAAAAACTTTGAAACAGCTATCTTTTTATCATCTTCTTTTAGTATCTGCTTTACAATTAGGCTAAAATCTATGACTCCATCATCTATGCTAAACTCATAATTAGTTGTTATTTCCTCATCATAAAAACCCTCCAACATCAAACCACTCTCGCCCTCATAGCTACAAACCTGTCGTATGTCCAAAAGAGATACAACAGCATCAAAAAGTCTTCCACAAGAGCTACTTAGTGGCGAATTTAGTTCTTTTTTCCATGCTACATGTAAAGTTTGCAACTCTCTACATGTAAAGGATGAAATCACACTATTTTTCATCTCTAGCACCTCATCCCCATACAACTCAAACAAAAAACTAAGAGCAACTCTTCTTGGCTCTTTTATCGCTTTTTCTCCCCCTAAAAGTCTAAACTCTTTAAAATGCCCTACTCTCTCATAAGAGTTAAGATCACAAACAAAAAACTCTCCACCCCAAAGGTTTCCACCCAAGCCATATCCAGTTCCATCAAAGGCGACACCTAAAACTTTTGTAGAGATATTGTTAACTCCCATCGTTGCTAAGATATGAGCATAATGATGTTGAACTTGTATGAGTTTTAAGTTTGGATTTTTAGACAAGGTGAATTGCGTAGCAAGAGAGGGTGCCCTGGGGTATACTAACTCTTTAGCGTATTTTGTAGATTCATAGTTTGGATGTTTGTCACAAACTACAATATCTGGCTCAAACTGATAAACTCGCTTTAACATCTCTACATGTAGATGATAATGTTTGAGTGAACTTAAACTATCTAAGTCCCCTATATATGGCGATAGAATCACCTTATCATCCACAACTATAGCAACTGTAC
>JAYEGN010000070.1:0-3611 GCA_034659115.1 Campylobacterota bacterium | reverse complement strand
TTAGGATAATCAGGAAAAGTATTTTAATTTACTTTTATTATGCTAAAAGAAAAATAATACTTAATTGATACATGCTTTATTTCTTCCTGTTTCCTTTGCTTTATAAAGTGCTTTATCAGCTCTATTAAGGGAATCATCGATGATTTCATCATTTTCTAATACTATATCAACACCCAAATGTTACACCCTTGGTGTTTGTTCCGCAACAAACTAAATTTATCATCTAAACTATCCTTTGCTTAGATGATTTAAAAAATCTACTTAACTTAAAAAATATTATAATAATGAATGATTCCAAAAAATATAACTAATTTAATTGATGCAATATACTACGCAACAACTTTATATAATAGTAAAATTATAAAAGATAAAATAAGTTGGACTGAAACCAAATAAGGACAAGCACAATGCCAGAAATAAGTAGATTCTATGGAATTGCCATAACCATGAACTTTAATGACCATAATCTACCCCATTTCCATGCCATGTACTAAGACTATGAGATATCAGTTGACATAAAGACAGGTGTAGTAAATGGAAGTATGTCAAAAAGAGCATTAAAAATGGTGTTCGAATGGTTGTACCTGCATAAAGAATAATTACTAGAAGAATAAATAAACAACATAGACTTAAATAAATAATTTATTGGAGTTTATTATGCAAACTATGTCAGTACAAATTCAAGATAATACCGTGCTTGCTACTTTTGCTCGCTTCCATGCTCTACATGTAGAGTCTTACTTCTCGCCTTTCTTCTTAGCCTTAAACAGTAAAGGCGTTCCAGTAAAGTTAAACGCTTCTCTCATCTTGTTTGTTAAGTATCTTCTATATGTAAAGTGGAGTCCACTTGGTTTGTTCATAACTATCGCAATTTTTGGTGGTCTTGTTTCATACTGTGTACCGTAGTAGATACGGATAACTTGTCCACTTACGCTTGGTAGGGTATGTCTTCTAAGTGCTTTTTCTATCACTTCATTTACTTTAGATGTTGGTATGCGTTGAGAGTAGTTTTCATTAATACCCAAAATCATATCGTGAAGTTTATCTACTCTTAGATGTGTTTGAGCAGATAGAGTGATGATGGGAGCATAAGCTAAAAACTTAAATCTATCTCTAATCTCTTTGATGATTTTTTCATGCTCATCTTTCTTTGCTATATCCCATTTGTTTAAAACAATGATGGAAGCTAGACGGTTACTATCAACAAGCCCTGCTATCTTTTCATCAAGGTCTAAAAAAGGCTCACTTGCATCTAAAACAACAAGAGCCATATTTGCATTTTCTAGCATCTCTGTAGTTCTCATAAGAGCGTATTTTTCAATACCTACTATCTTGCCTCTTCTTCTAAGACCAGCTGTATCAACAAAGGTAATCTGCTTATCTTTATAATCTACAGTCTCATCAATTGGGTCTATAGTAGTTCCAGCAACACTACTTACAACAGAGCGTTCTTCGCCTAAAAGAGCATTTAAAAGTGAGCTTTTCCCAACATTTGTACGACCAATAATAGCTATTTTGATATGATCTATATCTTCTTCATCAAACTCTTTAATGCGGTCATTGTTTCCAAAGATAGTATCATCTGTAATGATACCATCCATCTCATCATCATCCCAATATGTATAGCCATCATCATCTTCATCATGCTCATTTGAGAAAAAGTCTTCATCACTAATCTCAGGCTCTATAACCTGTATCTCTTCTTCTTCCTCATCTTCATCCGATGGCTCTTTTACAATATCACTATCAGGAACCTTACTCGCTATCCAATCTAAAAGCTCAACCGTATTTCTATTGTGTGAAACAGAGATACCAAATATAGCATCAGTCCCAAACTCATAGTAATCCCAAAGTTTTTCTTTCATCTTGTCGTTGTCTATCTTGTTTACAACAAGGGCCATATCTTTACCCATAGCTTGAAGCTCATAGAAAAGTTTTTTATCCTCATCTTCAGGGATACCTTTTCCATCAACCATATAAAGGATGATGTCAGCTTTATAAGCAGCTTTTAATGACATCTCTTTTATCTTGTCAAAAAGTTCACAACCCTTATCAAGTCCACCAGTATCAAGAAGTTCTACCTCTTTGTTTACGATGACTGTGTTTCTTCTTTTAACATCTCTAGTTGTTCCAGCTAAGTCAGAGGTGATTGCATCTCTGTTTTTTACTAAACGATTAAATAGTGAACTTTTTCCAACATTTGGACGACCGATAATTGCGATTTTTTTCATGGGGTGTGCCTAGTAGTTATAATTATTTTTGAAATTATAGCTGATTTATTTCAAGTTGTGAATTACAACTTGAAATAAAATTTAATTAATCTGTAGGAAACTCTTCATCTAAACTTTTTAAAGATTGTTGAGATTGAAATTGTTGCCATAACGCATCATCATTTTTATAGCTACTCTTTATGGATTCTTTGACTGCAGTATTGACATTTTTTTGATCAACAGCAACTAACAGATATAAAGCACCAGATGGAGCATTCCAAGAGTTAATAGCTTTTGAACCATATAGATCAACCTTTGCTACCTGCTTGGAAACAGCAGTGTTTACTTTATCTATAGTTTCACTTTGAGTTACGCCAGTAGAGCGAGTAAATATTTCAACCTTGTCTTTAACTTGAGTTTGTATCTGTTGAGCGAGATCACTTCTACCATTGGCTAGTGCCACTCTTCTCATATGAGCCATTCCAGCTGCACTTTTTTGAGCTATGCCTATACCTGCATAAGCATTTTTGGCAGTAGGAATACATGTCCATTTTGGAGCCAGTATATTTTCTACTAAGCAATCAAATTGTACAACTTCTTCTACGATGGGTTCGCTAGAACTACATCCTGATATCATAATGGACATAACTCCTGCTAACGAGATTGACAATAAAGTTTTATACATCTTCTTCCCTTTATAATATTTTACAGTAGTGTATCTATTTATAACTTCAAATTTAGTATAATTCTTTTATGAAATATTATTCTTATGAAGATTTTAGAATCGATACTAAAAAACTGCTTCTACATGTAGCAGGGTTTAAGCCAGAAGTAATAGTTGGCATAGCTAGAGGTGGGCTCACGCTATCACACGCTTTGGCAGAAGGATTAGATATACGAGAGGTACAAACTCTAAGAACAGAACTCTATGATAAAGCATGCAAAAGAGATGCTCTTAGTATCTTTGGGGAGTGTAAGTTTAGCGATGTCAAGAGGGTTTTAGTAGTTGATGATATAGCCGATAGTGGAGATACGCTAAAAGCTGTTATGAGCTATTTAGAATCCCTGCATGTAGAGATAGAGTTTAAAAGCTCTACGCTTTTTTATAAAAAAACTTCCATATGTGAACCAGACTTTTGGATAAATGAAGCAGATGATTGGATAGACTTTTTTTGGGAGAGGGACTTTCTGGCACTAAATGCCGATACCATCGTCGCTAAAGCGTAAGTATGGTACTGGCACTAAATGCCGATACCATCGTCGCTTCTCGATGCCCCTTGAGGGTAAAAGCGTAAGTATGGTGTTAATCTTTATGCCCCTCATGCTCTTTAGTAATACCAATCCCCACTAAAAACTAAATATTCAAACGAACATATTGTGTCGTAGTGTGAGGCAAAAGTC
>JAYEGN010000069.1:0-16851 GCA_034659115.1 Campylobacterota bacterium | reverse complement strand
ATCTCATCTTCATAGACTACAACTCGTTGTAAATTTTTTCTCTCAATACCACAAGGTTTAAAGCAAACACCACTAAAGTCAGCATCTATATTTCGATTTATTCTCTTTCTTCCACTCATTATAAGTTTCTAATATACACATATATTCAGAAGTATAGCGAACATATGTGCATAATGTCAATAGGTTTTGTAGATAGAGATATTTTATCTGCTTGTAAAGAATCTTTACATGTCGTATTTGAATAGAAACTACTGTCATTTGTAGCCAGTAAAAATCTCAATTAATTTCCTTGCTCGAAGTTACTCCCCGGTGAAGTGAATCTCCACTTTTAGAGTGTATAGCAACAAAGATATAACAAATTCGAGGAGACCAATAATTTACCCTAGCGGGAAAATTATTGCTCACGACTGCCGTTATCACTTAAATTTTCTTAACATTAAGTAAATTAGTTTAAATTTAGATAAAATACGATATGAAAAAATTCACAGTCACTAATATCCCAGATTATAAATATGAAGCATTAGAACAGTTGGGAACAAAAAGTAAACTTTGTACCACACTCATACAGACTAATTCACGGTAATGAATTACTTGCTAAAGTTCATGAAAATTCACCATTAGGTAAATATCCAGTTGAAGCTAAGTATAAAGTTCGAGAGTATCAGCTCAAGCTAATTATTATTTTAATGAAGCACGGCACAGTTAAATTACCAATTGGTTATGAAAATAAAAACCTTAAAAATGCTTTCGATGTTTTCATAAGCTATATATAGTATGGGTCACAAAATATAGATATCCAGTTTTAAAGGGTGAGATACAAAAAAGATGTAGAGAGTTGATATTACAGATGTGTGATGCAGAGGATATACGGATACTCAAGGGAGTTGTAAGTAAAAATCATGTTCATTATTTACGAATCATTACAAGTAGAAACTGTTTGTAAGTTCAAAATTCATTACACGGTACTTATATTATAGTATAGTTATTAGAAATGATGTCTGATGAGTATAAAAACAATACCGAACTAACAAAATTTACTTCTTTAGACAGTGAAAAGTTTTCCTCCTTGCTCCATCTCTCCTGAGATGTAGCAGTTGTCACTTTGCTTTTAGTGTGTATGCATGACATCTCAGGAGAGATGTTACGAGAAAAGAGAGAAAACTGTTTGTTTTTCTCTCATAATAAGTTTCTCGCTTCATCAAATTTGTATTTTTTTATTAAATTTTTTACAGATTGAAATAAAATCTCATCATCTTTTTCTAAGCTGTATGTTTCAAACTCTTGCAAAATTGGTTCACAAAGCTGAGGTCGTCTTTTTTGTGCAGCTTCTTTTAATTTGTTAAAGAGTTTTTTTACCTCATTTTTATTTAGTATGGTTTTATCATCTCTATTTTGTAAAACTGTCTCCTCTTGTTTTTTAGTTGGAGTATCTGATTTTTTATCACTAAATTCTAAGTCTATCTCAAAACTAAATTTACTCCCATCACCGAAGATAGATTCAACTTTAAGCTCGCCTCTCATAAGTTCAACTAACTCTTTTGAGATGGCAAGTCCAAGACCAGTTCCACCATATTCTCTTGTTGTTGAACTATCTGCTTGTGTAAAAGAGGAGAAGATATTTTCCATTTGCTCTGGCGTGAGACCGATTCCTGTATCACTGATACAAAAGTAAACTCGTGCATCATCTACTTTTTGTATTAAAAGTTCTATTTTTCCATCATGTGTAAACTTAACAGCATTTGAGAGAAGATTTATAAGTATTTGAGAGAGTCTTAACTCATCTCCAAAAAAGTGCATAGAACTATTTTTATCGTAAACTACATCAAACTCTAAAGCTTTTTCAAATATATCTATTTTAATTAAACTCTCAACATTATTTATAGTCTCAAGTAGATTAAAATTAATTTTTTGTATCTCAAGTTTTTTAGCTTCTAGTTTTGAGAAGTCTAAAATCTCATTTAGTAGGTGTAGTAGATTGTTAGATGATCTCTCTATTTTTTGAATATAATCACTTTGAATCTCGTTTAATGATGTCTCTTTCATAAGATAACTCATCCCTAAAATGGAGTTCATAGGTGTTCTAATCTCATGTGACATATTTGCTAAAAAGTTTGCTTTTACTTGTGTTGCTTCATCGGCTTTTTTTCTAGCGAGTTTTAGTTCATTATTTAGTAAAGATAGTTTTCTTATCCAAAAAAGTACCCCTAAAATTATAACTATTGCAACAAATATTATCTGCCACATAAGAGTATAATCAGTCCCTTTTTCATACCTAACTGATATCCATTTATTTGTAATTTTTCTGCTCTGTTCTTCACTAATAGCATCTAAAGATTTTTGAAAGATATTTAAAAGAAGTTTATTATCATCTCTAACTGCTATCCCCAAGTTCCATCTATCATCAAATTTTCCAACTATCTTAAACTCATTTGTAAACTCATTTTGAATTATATAGGCAACACTTGCAAGCGCTCCAGCATAAGCAAACAACTCACCACTCCTAACTCTGTTTAACCCATCTGTTATATTTTTTACTTTTACAATATTTAAGTTTGGATATTTTTGTTGTAAAATGTCTATAAATGCATAATCCTCTGTTATACCAATCTTTTTATCAGTAATACTGTCAAAATCAGTTATAAAGGGGGTGTCTAAACCTGCTGCAAGAACAATGGGAACACTAAGATAAGGGCTTGTAAAGTTCATATATTCCTCTCTATCTGGTGTACTCATTGCTAAAGAAAGAATATCACACTTTCTATTTTTTGCAAACTCTATAGATTCTGTCCATGATGATGTTTTTACAAGATCTATTTTTTTATTTAGATTTTTTTCTATTAGTTTAAAGTAATCAGCACTCATCCCTATATGCTGCGAATTTTCAAACTTTTCAAATGGCATCCAATTTGGGTCGATACACATAGTTATCTTGTTTGTATCTAAAAAACTTAGTTCCTCTTTCGTGAAATCTATAGTTATTTTATTAGGATCTATTTGAGAGAGCCATTTAGTGCGTAAATCTTTTTTTATCTCCTCTGACATGTTTTTTATCGCTTTTTGTATTATAGAGTTAAGCTCAGGGTAGTCACTTCTTGAAGCGATCTTTATCTTATCTCCATCTTCTATATTTGGAAATTTAGGCGAAGCACCTACTTTTAAATTGCTCAAAAAATGTTTAGAGATTAAATATTTTGATACAGAAGAGTTTTCAATAAATACATTTATCTTAGAATCACTCAGTGCTTGAAGTGCCGCTAGAGAATTGTCAAAAAGAATCATCTCGATCTCTTTATGATTATCTCTTATCTCATTTTCAAAATCATAACCCTTAATTACTCCAACTTTTTTCCCATATAAATCTTTATAAGAGTTTGGAGCTGGGTAATTATCTCTAATAACCATAGATTCAAATGTTACTAAGATGTCATCTGAAAATAGTGCGAACTCCCTTCTCTTTGGAGTTGGTTCAAGAGCCGTTAATATATCTATATCTCTATGCTTAAACCTATCTATTAAAGCTTCCCAACTTTTATCTTGAACAAACTCAAACTTTAATCCACTTAACTTAGAAATCTCATTTAAAAAATCAACATTAAACCCTTGCGCTTTGTTATGCTCATAAAAATCAAAAGGTGGCCATAATCTATCGTTTCCAACTTTTATAATTGGATGAGTATTTATAAACTCTTTCTCTTTTTCTGTTAGTTCAATCTTTTTTTGAATTTTTTTACTAAACCATTTTACTTCAAGAGCAGATATCTCTTGGGCTGTTATAGATTTTATAGCCTTTTGCAAGCTTGAGTGTAGTAATGGCCAATCTTTTCGAATACCAAATGATTCATAACTTCTTGGCATGTGGGAGTTATGTATGACTGGAATGCTTATGAGTTCATTTAAGAACAGTTTGTTAATATTGTACTGAGCAACCTTGTGAGTTGTTACTGCAGCATCAATATTTCCTAAATATACATTTTTAAGTAACTCATGCATATCTGAATATGGAACTATTTTAATCGATGGATAATTAGATAAGATAACATTTATACTGTTATAGCCTCTAATAGCACCAACTTTTTTTGATTTTAATTTTTTCATAGAGTCAAGATGATTATTCTCTTTTTTAGTCACTATGGATTGATAAAACTTCATATAGCTATCACTAAATAAAGTGAATTCTTGTCTCTTTTTAGTATTTACCATTTGAGCTACTATATCAATTTTTTTTGATTTTAAATTATCTATAGCTTGACTCCAGTTTTCATTTTGATTGTATGAAAAATTTACTCCAAGTCTATTTGAAATTATATTTGCGTAATCAATTGAATATCCAATAAACTTACTATTTACAATGTTTGAAAAAGGCATATAGCTATTTTCCATATGAACTTTAATATTTTTATGTTTGTTGAGAAACTCTTTCTCTTGTTTGCTAAGCTCAACAGAGACTTTTTGCATAGAAGCAAATAAAAATATTGGTAAAAACAATATAAATAATTTTTTCATAGTTAGCCTTTTATTTAGTAAGATTTTATCATAACTAATGTTCTAATATCTTAATTTAGTTATAATATCCATAGAAATATTGAGGCTTAAGATGAAATATAATAAAACAATTTTAATTGTAGATGACATAGAAGCAAATATTGATATATTGCTCAAGTTGTTAGGTGATGAGTATGATATATTAGTTGCTTTAAATGGTGATTCTGCCTTAGAGATATTAGAGAGTGAGCAAGTAGATTTAATATTGCTAGATATTATGATGCCTCAGATGAATGGGTATGAAGTTTGTTCAATTTTAAAATCTAAAGAAAACTTAAAATCGATACCGATTATTTTTATTACAGCCAAAACTGATGAAGACTCTATTGAAAAAGCTTATGAAGTTGGTGGAAGTGACTATATAACAAAACCATTTAAACCTCGTGAACTAATGGCTCGTATAAAAACTCAATTGAAATTAAAAGATGTGATTTGTCATTTAGAGTTTATAGCTTCACATGATGAGATGACGGGAATATATAACAGAAGAAAGTTTTTTTCATTATCACAAGAGTGTTTTAGTAAAAATAAGAAAGATTTATGTGCTGTGATGATAGATATAGATAAATTTAAAATAGTTAACGATACTTATGGTCATGCAATAGGCGATGAGGTTATAAAACTTGTAACACAAACAATAAATCAAAATATTTTTGATGATGCTATTTTTGGAAGAATTGGGGGAGAAGAGTTTGCAATAGTTTGTTACTCATCAGATCCAGAAGCTATCATAAAAAATATAGACTCAACAAGACAAAAAATAGAAAACTTGGAAGTTAAAGCAGATGATGGAGCTATTGTTAAGTTTACAATCAGTAACGGCATAGCAAAAGTAACAGATAAAACACTCTCTTTAGATGAGCTACTAAAAGAAGCCGACACTGCCCTTTATGAAGCCAAAGGTAGTGGAAGGAATAGAGTAATATTTAGATGAAAAAAGAACAAAATAGGAATTAAAAGTTATATTTTAAAGAGTATATAGATCCATTTTGATAAGAAGTTGAGCCTAAGTTGTAAGAAGCGTACCGGTACTGAATCCCTGTTGTTATCTCTTTTATAGGATGCCACCAAAAACATAATGCTCCTTGTGTTCCTGTGTGTTCATCATAACCATCCTCTTTATCTCTATCAAACTCAAACTCATGCCATTGAGAGATTGAAAAATCTGTTTGTAATATATTAAACATATAATCAAATACCCAACCACCTACATATCCATTAAAACCACTATAGTATGTGCTAAGTTGGTAGTGTGGACCGATAAAAGGGCGTATCCATAAACCAAAATCTGTTTTTATATCATAGGATAAACCAACTATAATATTACTAATATAGAAATCTTTTGATTGTAAATTATAGTCTTGAATATGAAGACTCAGATTGTCTAAAAGTGTTATATCTATAACTGGTTTAAATGCAAAACGCATACTCTCAGCAGAGGTATCATTATAGCTTTTTGTTGGATTTTCTATATCAAAAAACATATAGAACTCTCCCCAATCCCATCCAGCACCACCTTCAACTTCAAGATATGCAAAATCTTTTTGAGCAGAACGACTTTGTGTGCCTTTAGACCAGTTGAGATAGTTAATACTGACATTTTCAAAATGATAATTTGGTTTAAATGTATCAGCAGTTAAGACTGGACAAAGGAGCAGGATATAGATTAGAGGGTTTATTGATTTTTTAAGTTTCATGTTCGTAATTTTATCGGTAAAATCTATTGCTTAGGCTTAATTTTTGTTGCATCTGTTATATTCATAGCACATGTGTACCCACTAGCCCACGCCCAAGCAAAATTATAACCACCTCTTTTTCCTAAAACATCCAAGACTTCTCCACAAAAGTATAGATTCTTTCTTTTGAGTGATTCCATGGTATTGGGATGAAGTTCACATGTATCAACGCCACCACCACTCACCTCCGCATGACGAAAACCATGAGTGTCTGTAACTTCAAAGCGCCAGTTTAACAGCTCATTTGCTATTTTTTTGCATAGTTTTGTATGGAGATCTTTTGCACATGTAGTGGGTGATATATCTAGGCTTTTGAGTATTCCTTGTGCTATTTTAAGTGGAACAAGGCCGACTAAAATATCAAGAGCTGAAAAATTTGGCATCTTCAGAGTAAGCTTAGATAGATGAGATGAAAGTTTTTGTGCATTAAAAGAGGGAAGCAGGTTTAGTGATATATCAACTTTTGCATACTCCATTAAGGAGATACTAGCTCTTTGAGAGATATCTAAAATTGCGAAGCCCGATATGCCATATGAGGTAAACAAGATATCCCCATGGCAGGATATATCTTTTTTGTTGTTTATGAGCAGTGTGACCTCTGCTGTAGTCTTAACCCCACTCATCTTTGGAGCTATTTTAGAGTTTAGATGTAGCTGAACAAGAGATGGATATGTAGGGATGATATTATGATTTAACTCTTTTGCAAACTCATAACCATCGCTATTTCCACCAAGATGTTGTGCTGCTTGTGAACCAGTTGCTACTACTACACAATCATAGTTTGAGAGAAGTTTTTTTATATCTGTGATTTTACTATCTGTTTGAATCTTAACACCTAGATGAGTCGCATGTGATATGAGAAGTGAACTTACGCTTTTAGATTCATTGCTCAAAGGATATACTTTAGAGTTCTCTTTGACATGTAGTAAAAGACCTAGACTATTGCAAAACTTTTCAAACTCTTTAAATCCAAAGTTTTCTAAGGCATATTTTACAAACTGTGGATTTTGACTAAAGTAATTATTTAGGTTTAAATCTTTGTTGGTGATATTGCATCTTCCATTTCCAGATACCAATATTTTTTTAGCACACTTGGAATTTTGCTCAAAGATAGTGACTTCACAAGAGCCTCTTGCACAAAAGATTGCGCATAGAAGTCCAGAAGCACCACCTCCAATAATAGCTATTTTTTTAGGAGACGGCATTTTTTATTTTGAAGTTATAAATTGATCGTTGAGCTTTTGAATAGTTCTTTTGCTATCTTTCATTAAACCATCAAGTATTTTCAAGTTTTTGTGATTCCATCTTTGTCGTTTATGTAGCATCATCGGCTTATACCAACGAGTAGCGATTGCAAATGCACGAGCTAAAGCAACATCTTCTTTTTTAATCTTGTTAATCTCTCTTTTTGCCATAGATTTTCGTATATAAAAGTGAATATATAGTAAAACCATAGCAACTACACTACTAACAATAGCTACTTCAGGCATCGTAAAAGAGAGTATATTAAAGCTAATTTGAGCAGCGATAATCGCTACAAATAAAATACTAAAGAGGATGAGGTCTATCCAAAACACTTTTTTACTCCAACTAGTAAGTGCGGTTTTTAATTTTGGAAATTTTTTATCTCTATAGTCTTGTGATATATCATGCAGCATACTAGCTATTCTGTAAGCTCTTTCTGTACTTACTTCATCTATACGGTTGTTGATTTTTTTAAGATGTTCATTTTTTTTGTTTTGAAGTCGCTCTTTTGCAGCTTCATCTTTGATGGCATCTGCTGAATTTTCATTATATATAGTGAAAAAGTTTCCTGTTATTAGTCCAGTTTGAGCTAAAGCTCTTTGCCAAGCACTGATAACATCTTCAAGGTTGTCTTCTTTGCTCGTAGTATCTATCTGGTTGAGTATGTATAGAACCTTGTCTGCATCCGCATGATTCATCGTTGTTTGAACGAGATGTTCTAGTGTATCTCTCATAGCTCCTGGTTCTGGGTGCCTAGCATCGAAAAAGATAAGCACTAAGTCTGAAATATCTATGATATGTTTTGTCATTCTTAAAATAGTATTTCTTTGATTATCAGCATCAAATCCTGGAGAGTCTATAAAGACTCTGCCCTTTACGCTATCTGATTTTACAGTTTTTAACTGCATGTATAGATTTACTCTATCGCCTTCGCCCTGTTCTATATTGTCGATTTCATTGGAGATACCATAAAAAGGAAACCTTGGATCAGAGTTTAATGCTATACCGGGGAGTGTTATAATATTATCATTATGACCATAGCAGATTGCTGTAAACTTATCGTCTACTGCTTGATTACCACTATCTTGAATCTTAGCATCCATATAGTTGTTTATAAAAGTTGATTTTCCAGCTGAAAATGTACCAAGAACAGATATAATGGGCCACCAAGAGATATTGCCTGTGTAGCTATCATCTGCCTCTAAAAATCCAGTTTTATAGCCAATATTGTCTAGTAGTTCATACTTTTGTACAACCTCTAAAAGAACAGGATTTTCCTCTTCAAGATGTTTTTTTAAACTCTCATGTCTCTCTTTAATAGTCATAAATTACTCCCATGTAGCTTTATTTGAAAATCATCCTATCATATTTGTAATTAAAGATAGCCTAAAATTTAAGATAAAGTGATGTATAATTGGGAATTATGAGAAGATTAGTTATTGCCCTGATTATTATGATATTTATGTTGAGTGGATGTGGTGAAGATAGCTCTGGTGGGTATATAGTTGACGCACAGCCAGAGCTTAATCATGCTCCTATCGCCAACGATATAAGCACTAGTTCAGACCTTACTTCTCCATATATTCAAGTGTCATTGATAGCGACAGACCCTGATAACGATACAATCTCTTATCATCTAATGAGTCCATATTTAGGAAGTAGTGGTTCTGGCTATGAATATGCATTTATAGAGCCATCAACAAACATACTGCATGTATCTCTAAAATCGGACTATAGTGATAACAGGGTTGTTTTAAACTATAAGGCAAGTGATTCTATAGAGTTTAGCAACAACGCTACTGTAACTATATCTATAGTATCGAGTGAAAATCATGGACTTGGATATGAAGATGAAGATATGGCAGTATATTCACAGATTCCAACACACTATTTTGATGAATCAATCTTAACAACACAAAGCAATGAACTTCCATCCTCTGTGGATCTCTCCGCTAATATGCCCATAGCAGGTGATCAAGGTCTTCAAAATAGTTGTGTTGGATGGGCGATAGGGTACGCACTTAAGAGTTATCAAGAAAAACTTGAGATGGGTTGGGTACTCAATAGTCCAAGTACTATATTTTCTCCATCCTATATTTATAACCAGATAAATGGCGGTGAAGATCTTGGTTCTATACCATCAGAAGCTTTTGAGCTCGTTGTAGATAGTGGTGCAGCAACTTGGAAGATGATGCCATATAGTTCCAATGATTACCTAACTCAGCCTAGCTATCTCATAAAAGAACATGCATCGAGTTTTAAAGCTAAGGAGTATAAAAAACTTACAGATACAAATCAGATGAAAGCGTCCTTGATTAACAAGCATCCAGTAATGGTAGCCATACAGCTAAATAACAGTTTTAACTACTTAAAAGGTAGTGATTCAGTCTATACAACTTTAGGGAACTATAATGGTGGACATGCAGTAGTGGTAACTGGCTATGATGATAACAGATATGGTGGATCTTTTAAGATACTAAACTCTTACGGTATAGGTTGGGGAGATAGTGGCTACTTCTATCTTCCATATAAAAATGTAAGTGAGCTTTTACTTGGAGCTTATGTGCTGATAGATAAACCAAATGATACCAATACAGTTAAAGAGACACAGCAACCCATAAGAGAAAATCTTCCAAATCTGGAGGTTAAAGAGTGGAAATATCGTTTTAATTCATTACCTGGTGGAGATGGAGCCTTATACTACACTGTCATCAATAGTGGGACAGCTACTGCTAATGCTGGTTTTGATGTAAGTTTAATGTTGTCTAAAGATAGAGAGTTCACAGCATCAGATATATATGTTACCTATGAGGAGATACCTTTTGAACTAGATGTTGGTGATACAGCATATAGAGATGAAAATGATGAGATGTTATTTAATCTGCCAAGAACTCTTGAAGCTGGGGTTTATTATATGGCTCTTTGGGTTGATGATATGGATGAGGTATATGAGTTAAATGAAAATGATAATATCTCCATAGCAGATGATACTGTCACTATACAATCAGCGTTATTACCTGATATTACTATAGATAGCTGGTATACTTCTTGGGGTAATGATGGTAGTGGAGAGTTAAGCTATAGGGTATGTAATACTGGAGGTTCATCAACACTAAGAACTGACTGGGATATAACCCTTGTACTATCAACTACAATAAATCCTAGCGATGATCCAGATCATCATTTTATATTTTATGAAGATGTAGGTTTTATACTAGATTCTTTTGAATGTGTGTACAGAGATATATATACACTTGCAAGGTACTCTCTTTTTGAAGATGCTATAAGTTTGCAACCGATACCAAGGGGAGAGTACTATATCTCTCTATGGGTTGATGATCAAAACTTAGAGGCAGAAAGCAATGAAAACAATAATTACTCAACAGGTGATAATAGTGTAAGAATTCGAAGTAATCGTACAAGATCTATTGATGAAAGAAAATCTGCATTCAACGGAAGAAATATCATCAAAGAAGAGGATGTAAAAAAAGTGCTAGTAACGGTAGATAATAAGGGCAGAAGAAGTATAAAAACTATCAAAGATGATGATGTAGATAAAGAGCCTAAGATATATTATGAAAAAGTGATAAGTTCCTCAAAAGAGGTTGTTTTTCCTGTAATGAAAAGATATTCTATCTCTGATAATAACTAAAATCTTCAAATATTTAGCAATTAAACTCCGAATCAATTATAATGTATCCCTGTAAACACACTTAATCATAGTAAAGTTGTTGCAGTGTTTACAAAAAATTCCTGTTTAAGAGATTTCATAAATTGTACATCAATTTTGTAAATTATAAATTTTTATTAGGAAAAAAAGGAAAAAAAAGATATAGTATTGAAAGAGAAGTTTTAGTTAAAAAAGGAGTTTATTGTGTTAGATACATATATGACAGAGATTGTTGCAGCTGTTGCAATTTTAATCTTAGCAATCGTTTACTTTAGTGTTATTAAACCAAAACAAAAACAAAACTTAGAAGATAAGCCAGAAGACTCTATCGCAGATACGCAAGAAGACACTACTAGTGCAAAAACTGTAACTGAAGATACAGCATCAACAAAGATAGAAAAAAAGATAGAAACTGCAGAACAAGATGTTTTGAGCGGAGAAGAAGAGGGTGATTTTGGAGTATATGAAGCTTCTATAACTTTAGATGAAGAGGAAAATGTTGAAGTTCCTACTATAGAAAGGAACAAAAGAACAGTACCACCACATGGAAAAATACACAAAGAAAACTTTAAAGATTTTGCAGGTCAAAGAATTTTAGTTGCAGAAGACAACCTCATAAATCAAAAAGTCATAAGTGGTCTTCTTGCAGACACGGGAATAGAGATAACAATGGCTGATGATGGGCAAGAAGCGCTAGATATTTTAGCTAATGACAACAACTACAACATCATACTTATGGATGCTCACATGCCAAGAGTTGATGGTTTTGAGGCAACAAGAGAGATAAGAAAAATTCCTGAGTACAATCATATAGTTGTTGTTGCGCTTAGTGGAGATACTGCATCAGATGACATAAAAAAGATGCGTGATGCCGGAATGGAAGAACAGCTAGAAAAACCTCTTAGAATGGACTCCCTATACGATATACTCTATGCTTACTTCAATGATGGCTCAAGTAACGATGATGAAGATGAAGATACTCAATCTTTCATAACAAAGGAGCTAAATACAGAGGAAGGTTTAAGTGTCTCTGGATATGATGAAGAATTTTATGATGAAATTTTAAATGAATTCGTAAATACTTACTCAACATCTACTACAAAACTCAGAGAACTTTTAAAAGATGGTAAACTCAAAGAAACAGATAAGTATCTGCTTGATCTTAGTGGTATTACTGCAAATATTGGAGCGGCAAATATAAGTAAAATAACTATTGAATTTAAAAAGGCTATATCTCACCCAGAAGATAAAGAATATGTTCAAATATTTAAAGACTACACAGCATCTTTACAAGAGTTATTAAAAGATATTAAACAGTACAAATCAGAGTAAACTTTAGTTTTCTTAACATATTATTACTTTAATTTGATAATCTTCTTGAAATAATTGTTTAACCCAAATAATTCCATAAGGATTTATAAAATTTATCTATGCTTGTGCTTAAGGGATGTTTAGTAAAAATTTTAAGCCACCTTATTGGTGGTGTAAATTTTTAATGAACCTGCCTTGAGTGCAATGATAGTTTAAATTTTTTATTCTTATGGAATTATTTGGGTTTAATATATAAATAATCATCAAAGAGATGGTACAATAGTTTCTATTATATCGCCTTTTCTTTGTAAAAGTATTACATTGTTTTTCAATGCTTCTTCTTTTACATCTTCATTTATATTAAAACTTGCAAGTCCTAGATGATGAGTATAGTTTTTATATTCTGGATATAATTTTTTAAAGTTCTCATGCTTTTTATTTATTAGTTTTTCTATATCAGAAGTATGTGCTTTATATTTTGTCTCTACAATAGCTACATCTTTACCGTTGACTAAAACTATATCAAATTCATCTGTTAAACCTTTTTTACTTCTAGTAATATTTTTATCAATAAAGTCATAGTTTATTCCTGCTAGGCTAGGTTTAGATTTTAAAGAGTTATAGAAAAATTCTTCTGCTACATCTCCTTGATTATTGCCCATATTCCCAAGCATTTTCGCTACTTTTGCAACTGTTCTGTCGGTTTTTTCTTGTGAAGCTTTTAAATCTTGACTCAGTTTTTCTTGTGATGATTTTAATTCATCCTTTAAATCTAGCATCGCTTGTGCTAATTGTTCTGATGTTATCATAATATACTCTTTGTGTTTATTATTTTATTTATTATATCTGAATTTTAGTGAAAAGTTAGAATTGAAAGTTTTTATAACAACCATCAGATAACGGCAGTCGTGAGTAATAAATTGCTGCTAGGCAATTTATTGGCTCCTCATTTTTGTTATGAGTTGCACTAATCGATTGGGCTTAGACTCCGGATTAAATCCCGGAGTTACAAACTGATGCTAAGCTCCACCAAGTGCTTTTTTAACATTATCATCAGCCATAGATATGTTCCAGACAGGCTCCCAAACAACTTCAACTTCAACCTCTTTAATATTTGCCATCTTTTCTACAGACTCTTTTACCCATTGAGTAATCATCTGATGAAGAGGACATGCTTTTGTTGAAAGAGTCATAGTGACCTTTGCATTACCCTCATCATCACATGTAGCATCATAAATAAGACCCATCTCTACAAGATTAAAGCCAACTTCTGGATCTATTACAGTTGAAACTGCTAAAAATAGTTCTTCTTTTGTATACATCATATTAAAACCTTCTTCATTTAAAATTTATCATATAAAACACACTTCTGACAAAAGCAAATGCACCAACTACTAAAAATGCAGCACCAGCACCAACAAGTGTGTTACTTTGAAATAAAATAGCAATAGTTACTATCACTACACCAATAGCTGTAAATATAAATTGAGCTTGAGAACTTTTATATGGAACCATATCAGCCAACATTGGAACCTTTTGTTTTCCTACCAACGGAGAAAATACTTCAAACCATACCAAAAATGGAATTATTTTATAGATATGTCCGGTAATTAAAAAAGCTATAAAACCATAAAATATCAACCATCCAGAAGCTAAAATAAACACCTCATTATGAGACACAAAATATAAAAGACCAAATAGCAATGCTACCAACATAGATATATATGAAAACATCAAAGATATAGCATAGACATCATTCTCTTTTCTAGGTCTAGTTTTATATATGATATATATCAGATAAAAATAAAAACCCATAGAGACGAAAGATAGAAGATAACCCAAGTATTCTAAAATAGTAGCTTCAATAAGTGAAGAAACTACAACTAGTGCAACACCAACACTCATCATAGATATAGAAATTTCAAGTGGTCTCATAGAAAAACCATGAGAGAGTGTAAACATTGGAACAAGAACAACTGAAAGTCCCATAATAGTTATACCGATATATCCACCTATGACAAGGTAAACATGTCCACGAAGTAATGAGTGAATATCAACTGTTATTGTTCCAGCATAAGCAAGGGCTATCAATAGACCAAAAATAATTCCAAAAAATAAAAATGTATTTGAGATTAATACACTACTCATAACAAGATTTAACTTTTCAACTTTAAAGATTGTCATGAATATTTCCATAACAAATATCATCATAGAAACTAGTACTATCACTCCACCGTAGGGCAAAAGTGCAGGAGAAAAAAGAAAACCAAGAACCATTAAAATGGTTCCTATAAGTAGCAATGGCCATATAGCATAAAAAAGTTCTACTCCAAAATGTCCTACTTCTAGCACAACTGGAACCAACTGTGCCATAGCACCAAAAATTATCATCATCACAAATCCAAGCAAAAATAGATGTACAAAGCTTAAAACTTTAGGATCTAAAAATGATAGATTTTCAACATTTAAGAAAAAAATATAAAAAGATGCTAGAAGATAAAAAAAACTCCCGATAATAAAAAAGGGAGCTATTAATTTAAATGGGGGTGCAAAATCTTGCGAAATGCTAGACATTATTTATAGATTAACCGTGACAAGAAGTTTGATTTAAATCAGAATCAGCATCTACATTAACATTAGTAAAAGTAATTTTAACTAAACCATCATCAATATTTTCACTAACATGTGCAACATCAGCTTCAAGTTTTCCAAATAATCCACCTGGTGCTTTATGATTGATCATAACTAGAGTATTGGCTGTATTTTTAACAAGCTTTAAACCACTCATAGCGTTAACCATTGGATGAGGAGGTCCCTCTGCTGATGTATCGAAATAGTAAGTGCTAACACCATCTTTTTCTAACTCAAAAAAATCAACCGTAGAACCTTCTACTTCTATTTTAACTGCATCACTTGGAATGTTTGACATATTATAAATCCTTTTTTTAATTATAAGTTTTATTGTAATAAAGATTTACATAAATGCCATTGATATATATCAACAATGCATCAATATAGTCAAATTTAGTCACTTTTTAACGAATTTGCCCACTTCCATATATCTTAAACTTATATGTTGTTAAGCCTTCTATACCCATAGGACCCCTTGCATGTAGTTTATTTGTGCTTATCCCTACCTCTGCACCAAAACCAAAAGCTCCACCATCTGTAAAGCGAGTTGAAGCATTCACATAGACAGCAGCAGCATCAATAGCGTTTAAAAACTCTTCACATGTAGTGATATTTTCAGTTATAATGGCTTCAGAATGACCGGAACCAAATTTTACAATATGTTCTATAGCACCTTGAACTCCATCTACAACTTTTATATTTAAGATATTTGCCAAATACTCAGTATCGTAATCTTCATCCGTCGCAGAAGAGACCTTTATAATATCTTGAGTATTGCTACAACCCTTTAACTCTGTAGATACTTTGTCAAATTCAGCTTTTATAAGGGGAAGTACATCTTTAGCAATAGCATCATCTACCAATAGTGTCTCCATAGCATTACAGACTCCTGGGCGTTGCACTTTTGCATTTATCGCTATAGCTATAGCACTATCAAGTTTTGCAGCTTTATCTATATATGTATGACACTGCCCCTTATCATGCTTAACTACACTAACTGTTGCATTTTCACTAACATATTTAATAAGTCCTGCTCCACCACGAGGAATAATAAGATCAACATATTTATCCATCTTAATAAGCTTTGCTACACCCTCTCTTGAAGAATCTTCCAAAAGAGAAACCAAAGAGGTTGGCAAACCATTCTTAGCTAAAACATTTTGAAGAACTTTTGCAATCGCTCTGTTGGAATTTTCAGCCTCTTTACCACCTTTTAAAACACAAACATTTGAACTTTTAAAACATAAGGCTGCTGTATCAGATGTAACATTTGGACGAGATTCATAGATAATTCCAATTACTCCAATAGGAATACTAACTTTTTCAATTTTAAGAGCATCTTCGGTCACCCAACCATCTAAAACTCTACCAACTGGTTCTTGTAGTGCAGATATCTCCTCTATTGCTACCGCCATAGCATCGATACGACCATCATCTAAAAGAAGTCTATCCATAAGTGCTGATGTTAAACTGTTTTTCCTTCCATTAACCATATCTATTGAATTTGCTTCAAGTAGTTTCGTAGCCTCATCTCTTAAAGCTGTAGCCATCTCTTTTAATATTCTATTTTTTTCTAAACCACTCAATGCAGCTAAAACCCTACTTCCATTCTTTGCTTCTTCTAAAAACTGTTCCATATTTTCACCTTATATAGTATAATAGTGTTATATTACCACAAGATAAAAAATTTGTTGCCATTACAATTAAGATATAAGG
>JAYEGN010000068.1:0-17012 GCA_034659115.1 Campylobacterota bacterium | reverse complement strand
AAACTATGGCGATTCAAGTTCAAGATGATTATGTTAGCGACTTTATGAACTATGTTAGCAATCATAGTGAGAGTATAACTATTTCTAAAGATAAAAATTTACAAATTGAACAAAAGTTATAATAAACAGGAAGAAACAATATGCAGATAGTAACAGAAACCTTACTAGATTTGGGTGTCGAGGGAGATTCTGAGATAAATGAATCTCAACTTGTGTTACTTGATGTAAAAGAGTGTGACAAGGATGATTGGATGGCTCTGTCTCTTGGTAAGCAACTCTCAGATGCAAGAGCTGAGCTTTTTGTTTTGCTTGCAGGTATAAAGACTAAGAAGGCTCGCGCAACAATTATCGCTAACTATAAAGCTCTTTTGAAGTTTAGAAAAGAAGATGATACTTCAAAAGAAGTTCTAAAAGTTCCAACTTCTCAAAATGGCTCCGTAACTATATACTGTGATGGTGGTTGTACTCCAAACCCTGGAAAAGCTGGTTCAGGAGTGGCAGTTTATAGAGGTGGTAAACTTTTAGAACTTTGGTATGGACTTTATGAAGAGATGGGAACAAACAATACAGCTGAACTAGGAGCACTTTATCAATCATTACTTCTAGCTCAAGAAGAGACTAAGCATGGAAATAGAGTAGAGATAAAATGTGATTCTATGTACTCTATAAACTGTATAAAAACATGGGCAATCTCTTGGGAGAAAAAAGGGTGGACTAAAAAAAGTGGAGAGATTAAAAACTTAGAGATAATTAAGCAAGCTTACTATCTGTATAGTAAGATTAAAAAAGATGTAAGACTCTCACATATAAAAGCACATGTAGGTATTGAGGGAAATGAGTTAGCAGATAGAATGACGATGTATACCATAAAACATAAGAGTAAAGCCTTTGTAAAATATACAAAAAAGATAGATATTAAAGAGATTTTAAAGATGAGAGCTGGTTAAAAGTTTGGTAAGCTATAGGTATCCTCAAAAAAAACTTTTACAATGGTATGAAATCTATGGAAGACATACACTGCCTTGGCGAAATACGGATGATATATACCATATCTATCTTAGTGAAATCATGCTTCAACAAACACAAGTAAACCGTGTAAGAGATGAGTACTATCCACGATTTTTACAAAAGTTTCCATCTTTACATGTACTAGCAGATGCTCACCAAGATGAAGTACTTTCAGCTTGGAGTGGTTTAGGTTACTATTCTCGTGCAAGAAACCTCCATAAAACTGCGATTACTTCTTCCTTTTCATTGCCAAAGAGTGAAAAAGAACTCATAAAACTCCCTGGCATAGGAAGATACACAGCAAGTGCAATCTGCTGTTTTGGGCATAATCAAAATATTGCTGTAGTTGATACCAATATAGCTAGAGTGATTAAACGCTACTTTGCTCTTTTGGGTTCTAAAGATAATGTGGTTTGGGAAAATGCAAGAGAGTTTGTAAATGCAAAAGATCCACGAAATCATAATCTTGCTTTGATGGATTTAGGCTCATCTATCTGTTTGCCTAAAAATCCTAAATGTGAAGAGTGTCCTTTTCTTCAAGAATGTTTGGGAAAAACAGAACCAGAACTCTATACTCAAGTAAAGAAAAAAGAGTATATATCTTTAGAACTTTTTTATGGTGTTTTGATTAAAGAGAATAAAATAGCTCTTAAAATCTCAACTCAGAGGATGTATAAAGATATGCTGATACTCCCAACCGTAGATCCCATAGAGGAAAATCTATTGGGAGAATTTAAACACTCATATACAAAATACCGTTTAAATGTTAAACTTTATAAAGTTGATGAGTTAGAGGATGAAATCGTTTGGGTTGATTTAGATGGGTTTGATAATGTTCCTATATCCTCATTGACTAAAAAAGCTTGGAAGTTTTTTTAAGCTTTTAGATAGTTGACTTAGCCACTTCCATTATCCAGTACATGTAGCATATTATTTTGAGTATATATCTTTACATACCCATCTTTTGCATTGTATTTACAGGCATTTGAAATAATATTTTGAAGTATCTGTTTCATAGCAATTCAACAATCACTCATAAGTATTTTGCCTATGTCTAAAATCAACTATAGCCACTAATACTTTTTCATTTTCAATTAAATAAAATAATCTATAATTTCCAATTCTATATCTATAGTACCCATCAAATTCACCTTTAAGTTTTTTGATATTATTTCCATAAAATGGATTTGTTCTTAGTTGTGGATACACTATATTTTTTATTTTTATATAAAGTTTAGTATCTATTTTTTCTTTTATTTTTTCAAATGTCTTAGTTTCTGCTATTTGAAAATCAGACAATTGTATAGTCTCCATTTTTCACATCTTCAAAACCATTTTTGAAGTTTTTGATTAAAATATCATCTTTTAATATCTCATCCATCTCACTATTATCAATATATTGTGAAGAGGTTAAATACTGTGTGGTAGCAAATTCTATAAAATTTGAAATATTTCTCTTTTGACCTTCGGCTGCTAATTTTATCATTTGGTAAACTGAATCATCTACTCTCATTGTTACTGTTTTCATTTTAAAGCCTTTGTTAAATTTATTATATTTATATTGTATTCAATTTTATTCAAAATGTCAAATGAGTTAGAGGATGAAATCGTTTGGGTTGATTTAGATAGGTTTGATAATGTTCCTATATCCTCATTGACTAAAAAAGCTTGGAAGTTTTTTTAAGCTTTTAGATAGTTGACTTAGCTTATCCTTAAGATAAAAATGCTTCCTTTTGGTTTATTTACCTTTACTTTTATATCTATCCCCATAGCATCTGCTAATCTTTTTACAATATCAAGACCTATTCCACTACTATTTTCTCCACTGTATGAACGATCAAAAATCTTATCTGGTTCTTTTATACCATGTCCATTGTCTTGTACATGTAGCATATTATTTTGAGTATATATCTTTACATATCCATCTTTTGCATTATATTTACAGGCATTTGAAATAATATTTTGAAGTATCTGTTTCATAGCATTTTTATTTACTTTGGCACGAAAGTTTGAACATTCACTAATGAACTTCATATCTGGATATATCTGTTTTTGAACCTCTGTAATCTCATTTACGATATCACATATATTTAAAAATTGTGTCTGAAAAGTTTCTTCTTGAAGTAGAGTAGTTAAATTTTCATGCAGCTCTGAGATAGTGTGAACGCTTTTAGTTAGTCTTATTAGTGACTTGTTGTCTTGAAGTTCTGGTATTTTTTCTAAGAGTCTCATATTTAGTTTTATGGATGTCACTGGAGTATTTAAATCATGAATCAGATCTTTTGCAAACTTATCAAGGGTTAAGATACTTTCTTGCAATGGTTTTAGGGCATTTTTAGCGAGTATATAACTTAGATAAGCAAATAGTATTAGTAGGAGTATTTGACTAGCTATAACTTTTTGTTTTAAATTCCATAGATTTTCATCAAAACTTTTTTTTGATTTTATTACTTGAAGATAACCTCTATGACGATTCATAGGAATCAGTTTTGAGAATTCATACTCTGTTGCAGTAAAATTTCTAATATCTATATGTTGATTTTCATTTTTTAAATATTTATGCTTGTACTCTTTACTGAAATCAGATATGCCATCACCCATTTTTATGTGTCTTGCATACTCTATAAGTGAAAACTCTTCTGCTTTTAGAAAATGATTCCTACTTTGTGAAAAATAAAAGAATCCAGCAACTAAAATAAGCATAGCTACACTTATGAAATATGTTATAAAAAACTTTAAAAAAGCTTTTTTTTCATGATGATGCAAGACGATAGCCTATCCCTTTTATAGTTGTTATCGGTAATCCAAGCTTTCTAAGTTTAGTTATATGAACCCTAAGTGAACCTTCGCTCATCTCTTTTGCATCATTTAAAGCATCAAAAAATAACTCTTTTTGAACTGTATTGTTTAAATTTTGAAAAAATAATCTTGTTATCTGTAGTTCATATGGAGAGAGTTGCACAAAAGTATTATCGCTATATAGTTCATCTTTGTCTATCATAAAGCAAAACTTATCCACTTTTATATCATTCGCATATGTATTATAAGATTTTCGTATAAGCGCTTTAATACGAACCAAAAGTTCATCAAAGTCAAATGGTTTTTTTATGTAATCATCTGCTCCAACATCAAACCCCTCAGACAGGGATGCTACATCACTTAACGCTGTTATGAAGATAGCAGGAGTCTTGTCACCAGACTCACGCAGGTTTTTTAAAAGTTCAAAACCATCCAAATAGGGCACATTAACATCTAAAAGTAAAAGATCAAAACTATTTTCAAATGTAGTATCAATAGCCATATTTCCATCTACGACATGTGTCACCTCGAACATCTCTGCTTCCAAGAGTTCCACCAATGTGTCCGATAATACCTCATCATCTTCTAATAATAATATTTTTGACATGTGCAACTTTTAAAAAACTATTTCAAGCCAAGCTCAGAAAATATCTCTTCAAAGAACTCATTAATTTTAATAAGCTCCATCTCTAAAATTCCAAAAGCCTTATCCTCTAGAACCCACTCCTCTATCCGTTTCATACTCTCACTTTTCTCACTCTCACTAAGCTGATCTGTTTTATCGATATTTTCTTTGATGGTATTTAGATGTTCATCTCTTTTATGGTTTGGCATAACTAAACTCCTTAAATTTTTTTTCTTATAATGACTATTGTATTCTCATTCTATCCCGTTTTACTTTAAATATCACCAAAATTTAAGTTTTATTTGTAACTTTATATATAAAACTAAAAACTTCAGCGACAGCTTTGTATAGCTCTGCTGGAACCTCTTTATCGAGTTCTACTTTTGAAAGTAGTTCTATTAAATCTTCATCTTTTCTTATAGGAAGATTATGTAACTCAGCAATCTTGATGATATTATCAGCACTTTTTCCTTTTCCTTTGGCTATAACACGAGGTGCAGATTCTTTATCTTTGTCATATCTTAATGCAGCAGCTTTTTTCATCCCTTTACCTCAAAGCCTGTAGCAAATTTATCTGTATAATCTTCATAAGCTGATGCTGTACTTTTTTTTAAACTATCTTTTATTCTGATCTCTGTTGGTATGATTTGAGACTCAATTAGTGCCGAACGAAGTGAGGCAATATTTTCTTTTATAATATTTTTTAAATCATCATTATCAGAATGTATCTGAAGTTTTATCTGATTCTTTTCATATAAAACTAACCTAAGGTTTAGTTCACCATACTCTTTTAGCTTGAGTTCTATATCACAGTAAAACTTATCGTCTTCGGTTTTTTTTAAGTTTATTTGTCCCTCTTCTAGTGTATCCCATGAAAATGGCAAGTATATCGATGAACTATTTGAAAGATGTGATACAAGTTGATAATAATCTATTTGAAGTGATAATTTGTCTATATGTCTTAATATTTCAGCCTGATTTGGATGTGATGATTTTGCAATCTCTTCACCTGCTCGCAGGAGTACCGATTTTAAATCATTTGAGATTATCTCTTTTATATTTTGCTGTGTTGATAACTTCTGTAGGCTATTTAAAGATGCTAATTTATCTAAAAGTATTCCAATATCTTTAGAAAATAGATGATCTGCCTTGCCCATAGTAGTTTTTAATGGCTCTATAGCACTGCGAAGTTCTTGAGGTATCTTTTTATCTGTCAATTGCGTAGCAGCTGTATCTGTATCAGGTAAGATTTTTAAGATTTTATTTAAACTATCAAACAAACCCTTTGCCTCAGAGAGTGAGCTTCTCTCTACATGTGGCATAATCTGGAGCAGGGTTTCTTTCAAAGAGAGAAGATTGATATTGTCACTAACTGAAGGTTTTAGCTTAGCGATAGAATCTTCTTGCACATGTGAGACTATAGATGTAACATTTTTAGTGTCATTTTTTACTGGTATAGGCAGGTGTTTTGGCTCTATCTGCATCTCAAGTTTTTGAAGAAGTGCATTAAAAGTTTTTGTAGTTGTTGAGTCCCCCTCTTTTATATTTGAGTGCAGAGTTTGGATGATTTTTTCAATACCTTTGACTAGCTGGGTTAACGCTTTCTTATCATCTGGCAGATTTTGCGTAAGAGCGTTGTTTGAAGCATTTTTAACTATATCACTCTCTAGCAAGATTTGTATATGCTTTTGTAAAGATTTTACAGGATATATAGAGCTTTTCGTAACATTATTTAGTAGTGAGCGTAGTGTATCTCTGAGTTCTACTTGTGGATTTTGTGCATCTTTTAGTTTAGATTCTAAAAAAACACCTGAGTTTGTTATCTTACTTTTTAAAGCAGTTTCATTTAAATTTTTGATATCTATAAGAAACTCTTTAAGTAGTTTTTCTATGGGTAAAGGATTCTTTTCTCCAGTGACATGTGGTATGGTTTTAGTATCTAGGGGTAGTTGAGTAGGTTTTAGATTTGAATCATTTGGTTTTAGAGTTGCTGGAGTATTTTGTTCCTTATGAGTAGCTACAACCTTTGTATCTGTAGGTGTTTGTTTAGCTTGTGTGTTCTCTTTCATGGAAACCACTAGCTCTTTTATAGTTGTTGAAACATTTCCTAAATCTTTTAATGTCGGATTATTTTTTACTAACTGTAAAAGAGCTTTATCAGGCATAGAAGTTTTAGAACTCTCCTTTAAAAGAGAGTTTATTATAGATTTCAGGTCTTTATTTTTACCAATAACCTCTAACTGCTTTGGCGTAGCATCTTTTATAACTTCAGCTAAAGCCTTATTGGTATTTGGTAAAATTATATCAAGCGTTTTATTACTAGAGATACTAATCATAGTTTGAGTATATCATTTAAGTATTTAATTTAGGATATAATTTTACATGAATAAAAAAATAGAAAAAATTTTAGAAATCTGGCATAAACATTTTGAGCTAGAGGATAGACAATATTCTGAATATGAAAGTTCTGATATTGAGTACTTTGTGGGTTGTTTGCTTTATAATCATTTTGCATTTGAAAAAGCACTTGATACTATGAAAACTATGGATCTCTCTTATGACTTTTTAGAGGCATGTGGCGATGAATATGATGAAGTTATGTCGATTATTAAAGAGATCACTTTTGATACAGATGCCAAGAGGTTACTCTTTTTGCAAAACTATATAAAAGAGTCTCAAAACAAATATACTGATGATGAACTCTATCTATTGAACCGTTTAGAGTATCATATAGATAGTCTTGCTTATAGATATGAAAATGATATACAAGATGAAAAAGTCAGCTTTAAAGTTCCAGAAGCTCCATCGAGAAATCCACTTTTAAGATAACTATAATTATGCAAAAATACCTTATAACATCGAGAGAATTTTATACAGATACACCAGCAGTTTTTCGCTCTATCTTACATGAACAGATGCAGATTCATAGACCAAACTATGTTTTATATAGAGACAAGTCTAATCCAGACTACGATTTACAAGCTGAATATTTAGTTCAGGTGTGTAGTCAGTTTGAAGATGTGAAAAGTTTTATCCATCAAAAACCAGATTTAGCAAAAGAGTTAAATGCCACAGGAGTGCATCTCACTTCTAGGCAGTTTGACAAAATAGAGTATGCAAAGCGATTAAACTTAGAGGTTATTGTCAGCACCCATACACATGAAGAGGTACTAAAAGCTCAAAAACTTGGTGCAGATGCTGTTACATACAGTCCTATCTTCAGAACACCCTCAAAGGGTAAAGCTAAGGGTATAGACGATTTAAAACAGCTTCTAAGCAGATCAAATATAAAAGTTTTTGCTCTTGGTGGTGTTGTTGAAAGTGAACAGGTGAAGATGCTAGAAGAGAGCAGGGTTTATGGCTTTGCTTCTATAAGATATTTTTATAAAGATGAAGTTTAAATAAAAAACATCCATCTGGTTTATAGATTTGCACCTACAATCCTTCAAGCAAGATATACCAAAGTCTGTCTACCTCTTTATCACTTAAAAAGAGTGATGATTTATTTGTAAGGAGTTCCTCTAAAGCATCTCTGTTTATACCAAGAGTATGAGAGCACATGTGGTGAGTTGGTAGGTAAGCTCTTATGAGAGAGATCTCTTTACCTTTTATCTCTTGTGAGCATAAAAAGCAGATAGATTCTTTGTGAAGTCTTCCCTCATGTTCTAGGAGTTTGACATAAGATTCTATGGCTACTCTTTTTGGATTTTGTTTATTCCACTGCATAGATGCTTTGTCTATAAGTTCAAAATAAAATGAACCAATATCTTCAGTGTCGTGGAGGTGTTTGTGAAAAAGTTTTAAAAAATCTTGCCAGATTCTTAAAAGCCTATAATCATTTATCCATTTAAAACCGATATGTATGACATCTTTGAGTCTTGATATGGTTGATTTTGAAGATTCCTCTTTTTCATAGTCAATTTTAAATCCTATATTGATAGTTCCATGTCTCGCTCCATAGAATCTATAAAGGGTATCTAAGCTATCCTTTGATACTATTGTGACTATGAGATCTTCATCTTTTGCTCTGTTAAGATTGATGATGTAACCTTGCATTTTTAGCTTCTTTTATACACATTTTATAAATTCATATATGAATTCTTTTTATAATTATACTTTTTTAAACCTTTAAACTGTACAATATAGCTACTTTGTCTAAATATACTAAGTTTCTTTAAAAAGAGATTAAATTTATATAAATTTAGTAATGAATTTGAAAATTTGGAGTTAAAATGGTTGAACATCATGATTTATTGAGATCATTTAAAGATAATTGTGGTTTTGGTCTTGTTGCCAATATTAAAAATAGAGCATCACACAATGTTTTAAATGATGCAGTCACTGCATTGGAGAGAATGATGCACCGTGGTGCAGTTGCAGCTGATGGAAAAACGGGAGATGGTAGCGGTTTATTGTTATCGATGCCTGAAGATTTTCTTCGTAATGAAGCCTCTAGTAGGAGTGTAGAACTACCAAAACAGTTTGGTGTTGCATCTGTTTTTACAAAAGATAGAACACAACTAAGAATTATTGAAGAGATATGCATAAATAATGATTTAAAAATTGTTCTTACTCGTGATGTGCCTATAGATATAAATGCACTTGGTGACCAAGCGATAGCCTCACTGCCTAATATTGTTCAACTTTTTATAGTTCCAAACTCTATAATGGCTACCAATAGGTTTGATGCTCTTTTGTATCTCTCACGAAAAGAGGCTGAACATAAGCTTATAGAAGATAGAAACTTTTATATAGCATCGATGAGTTCAAAGGTTCTTTCCTATAAAGGTCTTGTTATGCCAACGCATATTAAAGAGTTTTATAAAGATTTACAAAGTGAAAAATTTAAAATATCTTTTTCACTGTTTCACCAGAGATTTTCAACAAATACACTTCCAGAGTGGAGGCTAGCTCAACCATTTCGTGCAGTAGCACATAATGGTGAGATCAACTCTGTTGAAGGAAATCGTATAAATGTTGAGATTAAATCAGAATCTATTAAAAGTGAAGTTTTTACTAGCCAAGAGATAGATAGAATTTTGCCAATCTTGCAGCTTAACTCTTCCGATAGTGCATCTGCAGACAACTTTTTTGAATTTCTAATAGTGAACGGTATGGATTTTTTCAAGGCTGCAAGAGCAGTAATCCCTTCAGCTTGGCAAAATGCTCCTCATATGGATCCTGAACTTCGTGCATTTTATGAGTACCATTCAACTGTGTTTGAGGCGTGGGATGGTCCAGCAGCATTCTCTGTAACAGATGGTCGTTATATCGGTTGTGTACTTGACAGAAATGGTCTTCGTCCCTCTAAATATATCATCACTAAAGATGATAATCTTCTTATCGCTAGTGAGTATGGTGTTGTAGATATTGCAGAGGAAAATATTAAAGAAAGAGGTCGTCTTCAGTCTGGTGAGATGTTAGGACTTGACCTTAAATTTGGTAAAATTCTTAAAAATGAGCAGATAAATGATTATTTGAAAAGCTCAAATCCATATATGAAATGGTTAAATGAACATATGATATACCTCCAAGAACATGTGGAAGACCAATATGTCGTAAATGAAACATTTACCCTTGATCAGATTGTTAAAAGACAGAGGTATTTTAATATAACACAAGAGATAGTGGAACAAGTTATTGAGCCAATGATGAAGGACTCTAAAGAAGCGGTTGGTTCTATGGGTGATGATACCCCGCTAGCGGCATTCTCTTCTAAGCAGAGATCTTTTTCTGATTATTTTAAACAAAAGTTTGCTCAAGTAACAAATCCACCAATTGACCCAATTCGTGAAAAAGTCGTTATGAGTTTAAATACTGGTTTTGGTGAGGTGCATAATATTTTAGATGAGATTCCATCGCATGCACATCGTTTAAAATCAATCTCACCTATCGTTACATGCGAGAAGCTTGATGTATTAAAATCGTTTGGAGATAAAAAATCGCCTCGTTATCAAGCTTTTTATCATAATACTACATTCTCGACTGCATATAGTGGAGACTTGAAAAAATCCTTAGATACTTTGGTTGCAAAAGTTGTTAGCTCTGTAAAAGATGATGGTAGCAGAATAATAATCTTGGATGATAGCGAGTTTGATATAAATAATAAAATCATACCTATGGCTATGGTTATTGGTCGTTTAAACCTTGCACTCATAGAAGCTAAAAATCGTCATCTTGTTTCGATTATAGCATCTACTGGGGAGGTTGTTGATTCTCATGGTGCGGCGGTACTTATCGGTTATGGTGCAAGTGCCGTATTTCCAAATCTCCTGTTTGCAACAGTTAGAAAAGAGGTTAGAACTGGGAGGATTAAATTACCAGCAAAAGAAGCTTTAAAAGCGGTTCATGGAGCTTTAAACGCTGGTCTTTTAAAGATAATGTCTAAGATGGGTATTGCGACAATAGCTTCTTATAGAAATTCAGCCCTTTTTGATGTGATGGGATTATCAAAAGAGATAGTACAAGATTGTTTTGAGAGTTCTCATTGTGCTATAGCAGGATTGGGTTATAATGATATTGATGAAAGACTTTCAAAGTATCATAAAGAAGCATTTAGAGAGGATGGATTTCACAAAATCTTTCCACTAAATATTGGTGGTTACTATAAATTTTATAGTGGACAGGAACATCATGATTTTGGTCCAGCTGTAATACATGCCATACATGCCGTAGCTAACAGTGGCAAAAAAGAGGACTTTGAGAGATTAAAAGATTTAGTCAATAAAAGAGGTTTTAAGTTTATCCGTGATTTCTTTGATCTTAAATCAGAGAGAAAGCCGATAGATATATCTGAGGTTGAACCAAAAGAGGAGATATTTAAAAGATTTGCTTCTGCTGCTATGAGTCTTGGTTCTATCTCTCCTGAAGCACATGAGACTATAGCAATAGCGATGAATAGAATGGGTGCTCAATCAAACTCTGGTGAGGGTGGTGAAGATAAAGAGCGATTTGATACCCAAAGAGTATCAAAAATAAAACAGGTTGCATCTGGAAGGTTTGGTGTAACTCCAGCTTATCTTAGAAGTGCCCAAGAGATTCAGATAAAAGTTGCACAAGGTGCAAAACCGGGAGAGGGTGGACAGTTGCCAGGGCATAAAGTTACTCCTTTGATTGGTAAACTTCGCTATACTGTTCCTGGAGTTACTTTGATTTCGCCTCCTCCACATCATGATATATACTCTATTGAAGATTTAGCACAGCTTATTTTTGATTGTAAGCAGGTAAATCCAAAAGCTAGAGTTGCAGTAAAACTGGTTTCTACTATGGGTGTAGGAACTATCGCTGCTGGTGTTGCAAAAGCTTATGCAGATAAGATTATCATCTCTGGAGGTGATGGCGGTACTGGTGCTGCTCCACTTACTTCTATCAAGTTTGCTGGAAATCCTTGGGAGCTTGGACTTAGTGAAGCTCACAATGCACTCAAAGCAAACAATCTCAGAGGTCTTGTTGAGGTTCAAGCTGATGGTGGTTTAAAATCTGGTCTTGATGTTGTAAAAGCTGCACTCTTAGGTGCTGAGTCTTACGCATTTGGTACAGGTGTCTTAACCATAGTTGGTTGTAAGATGCTTCGTATCTGTCATGTCAATAAGTGTTCTGTTGGTATTGCAACGCAAAATGATAAACTTCGCCAAGAGTTCTTTAAAGGTCATGTAGATCAGGTTATAAACTACTTTACACTTTTAGCTGAGGATATTCGCTCAATCATGGCAGAGTTAGGTTATGCAACTATGCAAGAGATGATAGGTCAAGTTGATATTTTAAAAGTAAAAGATGATAAGTTTGCACAAAAATTTGATTTCTCTTCGGTTTTACATCAAGAAGATGGTGTAAATACGCATCAACAAAGATACAACCCTCCATTTGATGATAACAGTTTTGAAAAAGATGTGTTAAAAGAAGCATATATCGCTATTAAGCATCCTGAACATCCTATACGCATAACAAGAGAGATAACAAATCTTCATAGAAGTTTTGGTGCGTTGACAAGTGGAGAGATAGCTCAGTTTTATGGAGATGCTGGACTTAAAGCTGATACGATTAAGATAAATCTTAGTGGTATAGCAGGTCAAGCACTTGGAGCCTTTTTAATTCCAGGTGTTTCTATATACTTAGATGGTGTGGCAAATGATTATATCGGTAAGGGTATGCATGGTGGTAAAATCATCGTAACATCCAAGCAGGAGGGCGAAGAGTTTACTGCAGGTGGAAATACATGTCTCTATGGTGCTACTGGTGGTAAGCTGTATATCTCTGGAAGTGTTGGAGAGAGGTTTGCTGTTCGTAACTCTGGTGCTATGGCCATAGTAGAGGGAACCGGAGATAACGCATGTGAATATATGACGGGCGGTGTTGTTGTGA
This sequence comes from Campylobacterota bacterium, assembly GCA_034659115.1. Taxonomy (GTDB): domain Bacteria; phylum Campylobacterota; class Campylobacteria; order Campylobacterales; family Sulfurimonadaceae; genus Sulfurimonas. The sequence goes on along the minus strand of JAYEGN010000068.1, from coordinate 4,219 downwards.
TTTTAGGTCGTACAGGTATCAACTTTGGTGCTGGTATGACGGGTGGAATTAGTTTTGTTTATGATGCAGATCATACATTTATAGAAAATGTAAATAATGAGCTTGTTGAGGCTGTTCGCATAGATACAGATGAGGGTGATGAAGCTAGACACTACTTGAAAAAACTTCTTAAAGATTATCTAGTAGAAACTGAAAGTAAAAAAGCAAAAGATCTACTTGATAACTTTAGAGTAGAGGTTAGAAACTTCTGGCTAATAAAACCTAAAAACTTAACTAAACTACCTCTTAGTATAGAGAAAGGAGCATAACCGTGAGAGAATATTTAAATACAGAACGCATCGAAGCTGAGAAAAGATTAGTTGTAGAGCGTGTGAAAGATTTTGGTGAGATTTATGAAGTATTTGAGCGTGATGACGCAGCTACTCAAAGTGAGAGATGTATTCAGTGTGGAGATCCATTTTGTTTAAATAAGTGTCCTCTTCATAATTATATTCCTCAGTGGTTAAAGTCGATAGCTGAGAAAGATTTAGAGTTTGCTTTTAAGTTATCAAATGAGCCTTCTCCTTTTCCTGAAGTTATGGGTAGAGTATGCCCACATGACAGATTATGCGAGGGTGACTGTACTTTAAATGACGGTCATGGTGCAATTACTATAGGTTCTATTGAGACGCATATTACAGAAGAGGGATTTAGAGCTGGTTACAAGCCAGAGTTTACAGGGATTACCGTGAATAAAAAAGTAGCTATTATCGGTAGTGGTCCGGCTGGTTTATCCGCGGCTACATATCTTCTTCGCTCGGGCATAGCGGTAACTATGTACGAAAGAAGCGATCGTGCCGGTGGACTTTTAACCTATGGTATCCCAAACTTTAAACTAGATAAGAAGATAGTTGAACGCCGTGTAAAACTACTTGAAGATGCAGGTCTAAAGCTTATTCTTAATTGTGAAGTGGGTAAAGATATAGCGTTTGAGGAGATAGCTGATGCTCATGATGCTATGTTTATAGGTGTTGGAGCTACTAAAGCTAAAAGTGCTGGATTGGCAGGAGAACAGGCTTCTAATGTTTATGATGCTATGGATTACCTTACTGCGATGCAAAGAAAAAATTTTAAACTTTCGTATGATAAAAAATTTGACTTTAAAGATCTAAATGTAGTGGTTATTGGTGGCGGTGATACCGCTATGGATTGTCTAAGAACAGCAAAAAGAGAGGAAGCTAGAAGTGTGAACTGTCTTTATCGTAGAGATGCTCATAATATGCCTGGAAGTAAAAAAGAGTATAAAAATGCGATGGAAGAGGGTGTTGATTTTACTTTTTTTGCATCTCCTAAAGAGATTGTCCTAGATGAAAATACTCATGCTGTTGGTGTTGAGATAGTTAAAACTACGCTAGGTGCAAAAGATGAAAGTGGAAGACAGAGAATGGAAGAGCTTAGAGGAAGTGAGACAAGAATAAATGCTGATATTGTCATAATGTCTTTAGGTTTTGATCCTGAGATACCATCATTTTTGCACGAAAATGGAATCGAGACAAATTTATGGGGTGGAATTATAATAGATGAAGAAACTCATGAAACAACAACAGCAGGAATCTACGCTGGTGGAGATTGTTATAGAGGAGCAGATCTTGTTGTTCGTGCTGCTTATGATGGTCGTGAAGCAGCTAGAAGTATAGCTAAGGCACTATTACGATAGAATTTCATTTGACTCTCAGCTTGGCTGGGAGAACTCTTTTGCATCTATATACATCATACATTTATAGTAAAACCAATCTCCATTTTCTAACTTCAGACTAAAGCGAGGTTTTATCTTATCTCCCTTTTCAATTAGAAAATAATCTTTGTTATAGTCATAAACATACATATCATACCCCTTTACTGTAGCACGATAAGCAAATCGAATCTCTTCATAAGTAGTATTGTTGATAGTGTCTTTATCTCTATATATAATTGCACGAAGGAAGTTGATCTTTACAGAAAATCTAAAGTAGCCACCTTTGGCTACAGACTGCTTCATATCCAATCTTTGAGCTTTATCGCCATAGTTTTTTTCAAAGGCTATACAGGCGTACATGCTGTCAAATGAATCAGCATTAAGAGATATGTTCAACAATAGCAAAATGAAAAGTATTTTCTTTCTCATATTTATCAAGACCTTATACCAATCCCCACTAAAAACTAAATATTTAGTTTTTAGTGGGGATTGGTATAAAATCATTCATTTTTGTCCTTTTATTTTGTTATAAGTATAGTTTTATATTGATGCCCCATCTCTACAATTTCATCTATCATAGGAAGAGTTTTTATAATTATTTTGTTTGTCATTTCTATTTTTCCTTTTTATATTATTTGTTTTTCATTGGTATAACTATATATTCTAAGATGTCATCATTGTCTTTGATGTATCTCCACGCACCAGTTGTTAAACATTCTCTTGGTATCACATATAATATTTTTTTCTTTCTATTGGCTATGAGTTTTGTAAATTCATTATTTGTTTTCATATATTCTCTTATATCTGTTCTAGTTCCTTTTATCATATTATGATCTACTTTTGATTTTTCATAAAATTTACACTGAACAAAATAAGCTTTTTCTTTATTCATGATGAATATATCTATATTAGCATCTAGCTTACCTTTTTCTTTTCCATGTTCCCAAACTGTTGAATAATCTTTACTTCTAAAGTATTCTGCAACAAATGCTTCATATCTTTTACCTTTTTCAAGGTTTATTTTTTGTAATTCAGATTTGTTTATTTTATTTTTAGGTTTTTTCAGTTGTTCTAGTTTTAGCTTATCTTCTTCAAAAAGTTTTTGCTGTTCTTCAAGTTTTAGTTTACATTCCTCTTCTATTTTTATAATAGCTGTTTTGTTTTTATTTTCAATATTTTCTTTTTCAATTTTTAAATCTTCTTCAAGAGCAGTTTTTTTGATTTCTAAATCTTTTATATTTTCTCTTTTTTGATGTTGATGTTTTCTATCATCTGAATTTTCCCATTTTTTCTTTTTCCTCTTATCTCTTTCTTCTAATACATTTGGCATATCTCTATAGAACATCCATAATATATATACAGCGGTTCCAAATCCCATTATAGTAGTTAATATCCATACATTCATAGTTAAGTTCCATTTTTATAAGTTAAGTATTGATTGTATCATAGATAGACTAAAAAGTAAAAAGTTAGGGGTTGATTTTTATTTGATAAAATGAGGTGTCTTACAAAACCTTATAGTAGGTTTTGTAAGAGGTTTGATGAAAGCCTTTCTTAGGTTTTCAAATGGTGCAGCTACGATTTGTTTTCTAGTTACAACTATAGTCTCATAAATTAAAAAAATTCTAACACAAGCACCTTAATATCAAGCATCTTTAGAAAGGTACCGTTTCATGAATTTACACTTTTATTATTTGAAAACTATTTTAGAAATAGCAAGTAGGAATATGGTAAAAAAATTAAGATATAATTTCTTAGACAGTGTTATAAAGGTTTGACTGATGACAAAAACAGAAATATTAGGTATTTTAAAAACATACAAAAAAAGTTTTGACATAAAAGAGTTTGTACTTTTTGGCTCATACTCAAATGGAACCAATCACAAAGAGAGTGATATAGATATAGCGTATATTTTAAAAGACGATGGAAAACTCACTTTTGATAGCTACTTAAGACTCGAAGAAAAACTAACTAAAAGTTTAAAAACTAAGATTGACTTGATGAACTTTAATAAACTTAATCCCTTGATTAAATTAGATGCAAAAAAAGATTTTATCTATGTTTAGCAGTAATAATATAAGCTATATTCTTACTATCCTAGAGGCTATAGAAAAAGTATTTTACTATACCAAAGGCTTCAAAGATGAAGAAGAGTTTTTTTATGCAAACAAGCAATTAAACTTTAATGCAACAGCTAACCTCCTAATCGCCATTGGTGAAGAAAATAAAAAGATAGATGATGGTTTAAAAACATCTAGCAAAATCAACTGGAGAAATATTTCAGCTATGAGAGATAAAATATCTCATAACTATAGAGGCATAGATGAAAGTATGGTTTGGGATATTGTACAAAATTATCTTGGTGTTTTGAAAGTTCTTTTGGTAGAGATGCTACCAAAAATAGATAACCACACAACTTATATCCGAGAAGCTTTAAAAAGTAAATATTATGAAGACTTGCTATATTTAGAGGACTTATTAAGTGACTAAAAAACTACTCATACA
>JAYEGN010000067.1:0-17076 GCA_034659115.1 Campylobacterota bacterium | reverse complement strand
TAAGTTTGCTCCAGTAGCTGCGGCATTAACTGAAAATGAAGATAAAATCATGGAAGAGTTACTTGCTGTTGAGGGCAGTGCTCAAGATATCGGTGGTTATTTCCGTCCAGATGATGCAAAAGCTGAAAAAGCGATGCGCCCATCTGCAACTTTAAATGCTATCATAGACTCTATTTAGTATTAACTAATATTAAATGTATTCTATTTCCAAGCTTCGGCTTGGAAATCTCTACATGTAGAACTAACTACAAATTAATCTTTTGTTATTAGCTATAAATCACAACTAGCTAATAATAAAAAATTAACCATATTATCGGAGAGTTCATGGCAAGTAAAGTAACAATAATCGGAACAGGAAATTTTGGCTCAACAGTAGCATTTATATTGGCTATGAGAGGATCTTGTCACGAGGTTGTTCTTCGTGGAAGAAATATAGATGTTGCAAAAGGGAAAGCTCTTGATATGTCACAAGCTGCAAATGCGGCAAGAGAGCATACTATTGTGCGAGCAGCTGAGGGTCCTGAAGATATAGCCAATAGTGAAATAGTTGTTATAACAGCAGGCGCACCAAGAACACCAGGTATGAGTAGAGATGATCTACTTACAAAAAATGCTGAAATTGTAAAAAATTATGCTTTAGAGATAAAGGAATATGCTCCTAACGCCATTGTTATAGTTGTAAGTAATCCTCTTGATGTTATGACTTTCGTTGTTCATAAATATACAGGTTTTAATAGAGAAAGAATTTTGGGGATGGCTGGTATTTTAGATGCCGCAAGAATGGCACATTTTATCTATGAAAAACTAGGTTATGGAGCAGGGCAGATTCGTGCAACAGTGATGGGTGGTCATGGTGATACTATGGTGCCACTTCCTAAGTTTACAACGGTTGCTGGTGTACCGATAGATGATTTGTTGGACTCTGAAGAGATTGGTGAAATTGTTAAAAAAACTAGGAATGGTGGAGCACAAATCGTAAACCTTTTAGGTGATGGTTCGGCTTACTATGCACCTGCAAAATCAACCGCTGTTATGGTAGATGCAATACTTAAAGATACTAAGCAGATTCATTCATGTGCTGTAATGTTAAAAGGTGAATATGGCTATAGTGATATGGTAAGTGGTGTCCCAGCTATGATTGGTGCATGTGGAGCAGAGCAGATTATTGAGATGGCTCTTAAACCACTTCAAGTAAGTAGGTTTAAAAACTCTGTAACATCTGTATCTGAAATGGTTGATATTCTTTATAAAAATAATTTTTTTGATGACTTAGAAGAATCAAAATAATTTTTATATAAACACAAGAAAGTTTATTTCTTGTGCCTCTTGCTTATGAGCATTTAAATATTTTTATTTTGTTTCATTAAGTTACATCAATAAATGCTATCCTTGTCTATCTATATCATAAAATTTAACTTTAACTTAACTTTAGTTACTCTGTCTTAATACTTAATATAAAATTTATATTTAAGTGATTTTATAATAGATATGGGAGTGCTAGATGAATAATCAAAATGTTATTTCTACAGATGTGCTTATTGTTGGGGGAGGACCTGCTGGTCTTTCTGCTGCAATTGCTTTGGCGGATAAGCTAAAGCAGCGAGGCGAAGAAAAAAGAATAATGCTAATCGAGAAGGGTAGTTCGATTGGTTCACATATACTTTCAGGTGCTGTAATTAGACCAAAAGTATTTCAAGAGCTATTAACAATTGGAGAATTTGATGGGATGCCATTTGATTCTAAGGTTGGTGAAGATACTGTCACTAAACTAAGTGATAACGGGGGAGAGATGACTTTACCATTTCATCCACCTTATATGTCAAACGATGGTAACTATATAGCTTCACTTGGACAGGTGTGTAAATATTTAGCCACATTAGCCCAAGAGAGAGGTGTAGAGATATATACCGGCTTTTCTGTTGATTCTGTTATTTATGATGAAGATAATAAAGTTATTGGTATTAAAACAAAAGATACTGGTGTTGATCATCATGGAGTGAAGCAGAAAAATTTTCAAGAAGGAACAGTAGTAGAAGCAAACATAACAGTATTTGCTGAAGGTACTAGAGGTTCTGCAGTTAAAACTGTAATTGAGCGATTAAACCTAGATGCTGGTAAAAATCCTCAAATATATTCTTTGGGTGTAAAAGAGATTTGGAAAGTTCCAGAAGGTAATATAGAGGCTGGTGAAGTTAAGCATACATTTGGCTATCCATTAAAAGATAATGAAGAGTTTGGTGGTGGTTTTATATATGGATTAACAGATAATAGAGTTGCTGTAGGACTTGTTGTGGGACTTGATTATCAAGATCCATCTTTTGATACTCATGCTGCTATGCAAGTTTGGAAAACTCACCCATTTGTATCTAAAATTCTTAAAGATGGTTCAGTAATAGAAGCTGGAGCAAAAACTCTACCTGAGGGTGGGTGGAATTCTGTACCAAAATATTATGCAGATAACATGATGATTGTTGGTGATAGTGCAGGTTTTCTAAGTACTCCAAGACTAAAAGGTGTGCATCTAGCTGCTAGATCTGGTATCTGCGCAGCAGAAGCAGCCGTGGAAGCTTTGATAAGTGGTGATACTAGTAAAGAATCATTATCTAAATATGAAGAGTTGGTAAATGCTAGTTCTATATATACTGAACTATATCCAACTAGAAATATGAGAGCTGTGATGCAAGATGGTATGATTCTTGGTGGTCTTAAGATGGGTGTTCAGCTTGTAACAGGCGGTGGATGTTTATTTGTGCCTAAAGTTGAAGATGACTATAAAGAAAGCAAGAAAGTTAAAGATCTGCAAGAGGAGTCTTTTGCAGTTAGATTTAATGGCAAACTAGAGTGGGATAAAAAACTTACATTTGATAAAGTTACTATGGTATATTACTCAAAAGCTATGCATGATGAAGTTCAACCATGTCACTTAGTGATAAATGATGAAAAAGAGTTTCAATCATCTAATATAGAAGAGTATGGACTATCGTGTGAATCATTCTGTCCTGCAGAAGTATATGAGCTACATGTAGATAAGAAAAATGGTGCTAAATCATTGAGAATGCATGCTGAAAACTGTGTTCACTGTAAAACTTGTGATATAAAATCACCAAACAGTGGAATCACATGGACAACACCTTATGGTGGAGATGGTCCAGATTACAATATGATGTAGATTGGGGAGAATATAATATGGCTTTAACAATAATCAGTTTAATGAAACAGGTTCCATTACCATCTGAGATGAGAATGGGTGATGATGGTTTAATGGATAGAACGAAGGCAAAATCTATTATCAATGTAGATTGTGGATATGCTCTTGAAGCTGGACTTCAAATGAAGATAGATAACCCAGATGCAAAACTTATAGTTTGTTCTATGGGGCCTCCATCTTTTGACATGTCTCTTAAAAAAGCAATCTCTATGGGATACGATGAAGCATACCTTTTAAGTGATAGAAGATTAGGTGGTTCTGATACATACGCAACAGGTTTAGCAATTGCTACAATGCTTAATCATCTGGGGTATGGAAAAGGTCTAAATGAAGACTTTGTAATTGTTGCTGGTCGTCAAACAAGTGATGGTGATACAGCACATGTTCCATCTCAAGTTGCAGAAAACATGGATCTTCCTCAGGCTACATTTATAGAGGTTGCAGATTTAAAAGATGGACATATAACAGCAAAAAGAATTATAGAGGGTGGGTATCAGATGATGAAGCTTCCTATCCCTTGTGCGCTCTCTTTTACTCCAACGGGAATTGATCCTAGACGACCTTCATTGATGGGTGCAGTAAAAGCTAGAGATGCTGAAGTTACTGTGTTTAACATCGATGATGTAGGCTTGAGTGATGAAAAAATTGGTCTCAGTGGTTCCCCTACAATTGTTGCAAAAGTTGCAAATATTGTAAGTGAAAGAGCTCCAGCAAAAATGACAGATGGTCATGGAGAAGCTGAACTAGTTTCTAACTTGATTGAGAATATGAAAGCTGGTAAAAATACAGTAGAGGTTAAAGAGAAAAAAGCAGCTAAAGCTAAAAAAAGACCTGAAGGTTTTGAAGATGTAGATTTTAGAAATGGTGCTTCTGGAATTTTAACTTGGGCAGAGGTTGTAAATGGTCAAATCTCTAGACCATCATTAGAGCTTTTAACACCTGCTAGAACCTTAGCAACTGAACTTGGTGAGGATACTAAAGTAGTAACTTTAATCATTGGTAAAAACTTAGGTGATATGCCTAAAGAGTTAATAGCTCATGGTGCTGATGAAGTTGTTGTCGTGGAAGATGATAGACTCCAAGAGTATAGAATCTTGCCTTTTGCAACAGCATTTGAGCAAGTCATTAAAGATAAAAATCCAGAGATTGCACTTTTTGCAGCGACTACAGCTGGGCGTGAATTAGCACCTAGAATTGGTGTTAAAACTGATGGTGGTGTTACAGCAGATTGTACAGCACTAGAGATTGGTGAGCATTTTGATAGAAAGAAAAAAATAGTTTATGCTCCGATTTTAGAGTCAAGAAGACCAACTTATGGTGAGTCAAAACTTGCTACTATTTTAGGTTTTGTATGTCCTCAAATTTCAACTGCTCGTGCTGGTACATTTCCTGTGCCGACTCCAGATGAATCAAGAGAAGGTATTATTACACCTTTTAAACCAAAACTACCTAAGAGTGATTTTGTAACTGAAATTATCGAAACAGTGATAGGTGAGGGTGGTATGCAAGGCCTGTTTGAAGCTGATATCATTGTTGCTGGTGGTAGAGGTACAACTAGTGATGGAATGCAGATGGTAAAAGATTTAGCAGATGCACTTAAAGCTCAAGGTTTAAAAGCTGAGTGGGCATGTTCGAGAGTTATGGTTGATGAGGGTGTTGCAGAGTATGCAAGACAGATTGGTCAAACTGGTAAAACTGTTCGCCCTAAAGTTTATGTAGCCATAGGTATAAGTGGTGCCGTTCAGCATATCGCTGGTATGGTAGAGTCTGAAACTATCATAGCTATCAATCATAATGCAAAAGAGACAATTTTTCATAATGCAGATTTTGGAATTGTTGGTGACTATGAGGATGTTCTTCCAGAGCTTATTGAAAAAGTTAATGATGGATTTACATTTGGACTAAAGGATTAATGGCATGGTAGGCAGAAAAGTAGGAATCGTTGGAGCTGGTTTTGTTGGTGCTACGGCTGCATATAGCTTAACAATGACTGGTGCTTGTCATGAAGTTATTCTATATGACATAAACACTGATGTTGCAAAAGGCAAAGCAATTGATATTGGACAATCAACAAGTTATGCTCCTAAAGGTACTATAGTTACAGCAGCTGAGACTGCTGCTGACTTAAAAGATTGTGATATTGTTGTGATTACAGCTGGTGTTCCTCGTAGAAGCGAGATGACAAGAGCAGATTTATTGTTGATAAATGCAAAAATAATAAAAGATGTTGTTGGAAATATTCTAAAATATTCTCCAAATGCTATTATTCTTTGTGTATCAAACCCACTTGATATCATGACTCAAGTTGTTCATAAAATAACTGGTTGGGAAAGAAGTAGGATCATAGGAATGGCTGGAGCACTTGATGGTGCCAGAATGGCTTATCAAATCAATCAAACGGTTGGTTATGGTTCAGGTCAAACTAGAGCGATGCTCATAGGTGACCATGGTTCGCATATGATACCTATGCCAGAAATTTCAGCTGTTGGTGGTGTTCCTTTAGATCAGATTGTAACAAAAGAGGAGATGGAAGGTATAATTTCTAGAACTCAAGATGGTGGTGCCGAGATAGTTAAACATCTTGGTACATCAGCTTATTATGCTCCAGGGCGTGCAATTTCAGTTATGGTTGAAGCTTTACTAGATGATAGTAGAATTGTAATGCCATCTTCTGTGATGTTAGATGGTGAATATGGATACAAAGATATCTGTGTTGGTGTTCCTGTTGTTCTTGGAACTAAAGGGGTTCATGAAATAATTGAACTTAATTTAGATGAAGAAACAAAAGCTAAGTTCAAAATCTCTGTTGATTCTATCCAAGAGGGAATCGATATTCTAACTGACAACGGCTTTTTTAACTAAAATCAAAATCTTTTTTTTTAAAATTAACTCTCTTATGTTTCAAGAGGGTTAATTCTTCATAATAAAACTCATTATTTCAGATTGACTTAAAATTATTTTATATACAATTGGTACAATTTATCCATTAGGAGAGCTTAATGTACAAAATCGTAAAAAAAGAAAAAATGGCACATGATACAATCTATCTAAACGAGATTGAGGCACCACAAATAGCTAAAAAAGCAAAACCTGGTCAATTTGTAATGTTAATCATAGATGAAAAAGGGGAAAGAGTTCCTTTGACTATGGCAGATGTCAATAAAGAAAAAGGAACAATTACCATAATATATATGATAGTTGGTAAAAGTACTAGATCTTTTAGTAAACTTGAGATTGGTGATAGCTATAGAGATATAGTGGGACCTTTAGGTGAACCCACTCATCTTGAAAAAGTTGGAACAGTTGTATGTGTTGGTGGTGGAACTGGAACAGCTGTTTTACATCCAATTACTAGAGGGATGCATGAAGCTGGCAATAAAGTGATTACGATTTTGGGAGCGAGAAGTAAAGATTATCTTATAATGGAAAAAGATATGAAAAAAGTTTCTAATCAACTTAAAATTTGTACTGATGATGGCTCAAAAGGGCGACATGGGTTTGTAACTGAAGAGTTAAAAGATGTTTTGGAAAAAGGTAAAATTGATCAAGTTGTTGCGATTGGTCCTGTTCCTATGATGAAATTTGTTTCACTTTTAACTAAGGAATATAATGTGCCAACCTTGGTAAGCTTAAATCCTATTATGATTGATGGTACAGGTATGTGTGGTGGCTGTAGAGTTACAATTGGTGGTAAAACTAAGTTTGCATGCGTTGATGGTCCTGAGTTTGATGGACATCAAGTTGATTTCGATGGCTTGAGTAGAAGACTTGGTGCTTATAAAGTTGAAGAGGAACATTCTGAAAATTGTATGTTTGATTTAGAAGATGAGGGTTGAGTTATGAAACAAGTAAAAGATTTTACAAAAAAAGAGAAAAGAGGAATCCCTAGACAGGAGATGACAGAAAGACATCCAAAACAAAGAGCTACATATTTTGATGAAGTATCTCTAGGTTATAGTCTAATAGAGGCTCAATATGAGGCTGCAAGATGTATTCAATGTAAAGACCCTGCTTGCGTAGCAGGATGTCCTGTAGGGATAAATATTCCTGGATTTTTAGATCAAATTTTGAATCAAGACTTAGAAGGTGCTATAGATACAGTTTGGGATGCAACAGCTTTACCAGCTATTTGTGGTAGAGTTTGTCCCCAAGAGATACAATGTGAAGAAGTTTGTATAGTCAAGAATGATAAAAAAGGGAAACCTGCTGTAGGTATTGGAAACCTTGAGATGTATATTGCTGATTGGGCTAGAGAAAATGGTGTTACACCGAAGATAGATTTACCACCAAGCACCGGCAAAAAGGTAGCAGTTGTAGGGAGTGGTCCTGCTGGAATTACAGTTGCTGGAGAGTTAGCAAAAAAAGGACATAAAGTTGTAATATTTGAAGCACTTCATCAAGCTGGAGGTGTTTTACTTTATGGTATTCCTGAATTTAGACTTTCTAAGGGAATTGTTGAGCATGAGTTAAAGCAACTAGATGAATTGGGTGTTGAAATTAAATTAAATAGTGTTGTTGGTAGAACTTTTGAGATTGATGAATTAACGCAAGAGTATGGATATGATGCTGTATTTGTTGCTGTAGGTGCTGGAACACCAAACTTTTTAGGAATTCCTGGAGAAGATTTAAATGGTGTGTTTAGTGCAAACGAGTATTTAACAAGAGCTAGTTTGATGAAAGCATCTCAGTTTCCATATTATGATACACCAATTATTCCAGGAAAAAATGTGGCAATTTTAGGTGCTGGTAATGTTGCGATGGATGCAGCTAGAACAGCACTTAGATTAGGAGCAGAGTCTGTGACAGTAGTGTATAGAAGAACAAAAGAACAATCTCCCGCATTGGCTAAAGAGATTCACCACGCTGAAGAAGAGGGTGTTAAATTTGAATTTTTAACATCCCCACTGGAGTTTATAGGTGCCAATGATGGGCAACTTGCAGGACTTAGTTGTCAAGTTATGAAGCTTGGTGAACCAGATGAAGGTGGACGAAGAAAACCAATTGCAGTTGAAGGAGAGCATAAATATCTTGATTGTGATTTAGCAATAATCTCTATAGGAACATCTGCAAATCCACTTTTAACCAATGTCACTAAAGGCTTAGAACTTAATGAATGGGGTAACATTAAAGCAGATCCAAAAACAGGAAAAACGACCAAAGATAAGGTTTGGGCAGGTGGAGATATTACACTTGGTCAAGCCACTGTAATATTAGCTATGGGTATGGGTAAAGATTCAGCAGAAGATATACATAAGTATTTAACTAGTATTTAAACCTTTTAAAATAAAGGGACGAACCCTTTATTTTAACTGTTGTCACATATTGAAATATTTAACTTTTTAAGTAGTAACTCTATAAATTCTCCGGAACTTCTTTGACAAACATAATCTTCTCCACTAAACTCAACACCAAATACACCCTTGGAGTCTTCTAGTCTTCTGTGAAATACCTCTGGTCGCATATCGAGTTCTATCTCTACCTCTCCAATAGTATCACATATCATAGATCTACTAGATGGATCAGTGTATTCAATAGATATTCTCATATATCCCTCTTCCATCTTTACTGAAGCGCACATATTATGTAGCATATTAGTCCTTTATTATTTTAATAAGTTATTTTAGCATTCTTTAAATGAAACTTTTATAAAAATATTAAAAAAGAAATTTCAACTCCTGTTTTAAGCTACTTTTACCAAAATACTGATAGACTAACACATTATAATTAGGGAGAGTTTTTAATGAGAGAAATTAAATTTGATACAATAGTTAAAGCTGTAAGAGATATTATAGTGCATTGTGGTACAGATTTACCACAAGATGCTTATGATGCCTTGGCTGAGGCTATGGAAAAAGAAAAGTCACCTGTAAGTAAAGAGGTCATAAGACAGATACTTGAAAATGCAGATATTGCAAAAGATGAAAAACGACCACTTTGTCAAGATACGGGTTTAGCTGTATTTTTTGTGAATGTCGGTGAAGATGTAAAAGTTGAAGGTGGACTTTTAAGAGATGCTATAAATCAAGGTACAGAGCAGGGTTATATAGACGCTTATCTTAGAGCTTCTACATGTGAGCCTTTTAGTCGTGCAAATTTAAAAGATAGTGTTGGGTATAACCTACCTGCTATTATTCATTTTGATTTAGTTGCGGGTGATAAAATAGACATTGAATATGCAGCTAAAGGTGGCGGTAGTGAAAATGTAAGTCGTGCTAGAGTTTTTCCACCAGCAGCAGGAAAAGATGGAATAGTTGAGTATGTAAAGGAGGTTATTTCTGATGCAGGTCCAAATCCATGTCCTCCAATTACTGTGGGTGTTGGAATAGGTGGTACATTTGAAAAAGCGTGTATTAGCTCTAAACATGCTTTGTTCCGTAATATTGGTAGCGTAAATGATGATCCCGAGATGAAAGAACTTGAAGAAAGAATGATGGTTGAGATAAATAATCTTGGAATTGGTGCTATGGGAATGGGTGGAACTAAAACAGCACTTGCTGTTCATATAGAATCCAATCCTTGTCATATTGCATCTTTGCCAGTTTCAGTAAATGTTCAGTGTCATAGCTCACGCCATACGCACATAACTATATAAGAGAGAATTAATATGTCAAAAACTTATAATCTAACTACACCATTAACAGAAGAACAAACAAGAGAACTAAAAGCAGGAGATATCGTTTACTTAAACGGTACTATTTTTACAGCTAGAGATGCCGCTCACAAAAGGCTAGTTGACTTAATAGAAGCTGGAAAAGAGTTACCATTTGATTTAGAAGGCAGTATTATCTATTTTGTTGGACCAACTCCACCTAAGCCGGGTGACCCAATAGGAAGTGCAGGTCCAACAACAAGCTATAGAATGGATAGCTACTCCCCAACAATGCTTAAATATGGTTCAAAAGGTATGATTGGAAAAGGCAAAAGAGATCAAGCTGTAAAAGATGCATGTAAAGAGTATGGTGGAATCTATTTTGGTGCAACTGGTGGAGCAGGAGCTTTACTAGGAAAACAGATAACAAGTGCTGAAATTATTGCATATCCAGAGCTGGGTCCTGAAGCAGTTAGAAAAATTACCGTTAAAGATTTTCCTGTAACAGTAATAAATGATACTTTTGGTAACGATTTATACCAAATGGGTAGAGATCAGTACGAAGTTAAATAATCTACTGAAGCAATAAAATAGGGCTTTTGAAACCCGCAACATTTCAAGTGTGTAAATTTTCTACATACTTGAAAATATCCTTTTTTTTATATCTAAATTAATCGAAAATTATTTTGATTATTGTTAAACTTAAGAATTAATCTATAAGGAGTATATATTGAATATACATGAATATCAAGCAAAACAAGTTTTTGCTAAATATGGTGTACCGGTACCAAAAGGTATAATGGTTGAGAGCGTAGATGCTGCTGTAGAAGCTGCAAAAGAGTTAGGCGGTCCTATTTGGGTTGTTAAAGCTCAGATTCACGCAGGTGGTCGTGGTTTAGGTGGTGGTGTTAAGCTTGCTAAAAATCTTGATGAAGTTAGAGAGCTTGCAGACGAGATTCTTGGTATGACATTGGTAACGCACCAAACTACTGCTGAGGGCAAACTTGTACAAAAACTTTATATTGAAGATGGTGCAGATATTAAGGATGAGTTTTACCTTTCTGTAGTTTTGGATAGAAAATTAGAGATGCCTTTAATTATGGCATCTACTGAGGGTGGTATGAACATTGAAGATGTTGCTGAAAATACTCCAGAAAAGATCATTACAGTTCCAGTGGATCCAGCTATAGGCTTTCAAGGTTTTCACGGTCGCGAATTAGCTTTTGGCTTAGGTATTACAGATAAAGCTGAGCAGAAGAATATTATTACATTTGCACAAAAATTATTTAAATTATATATGGAAAATGATGCAGAGATGATTGAAATCAACCCTCTTGTTCGCACAGGTGCTGGTGAGTTTATCGCACTTGATGGAAAAATGGGCTTTGATAACTCTGCACTTGGTCGTCAGCCAGAGATTTTAGGTATGAGAGATTTAACAGAAGAAGATGCTGATGAAGTTGAAGCTGCTAAATATGGTCTCTCTTATGTTGCTCTTGATGGTGAGATTGGTTGTATGGTAAATGGTGCTGGTCTTGCGATGGGTACTATGGATACAATTAACTATATGGGTGGAACTCCAGCTAACTTTTTAGATGTTGGTGGTAGTGCAAATGCTGAGACTGTTGCAAAAGGTTTTGAGATTATTCTTAAAAACCCTAATGTAAAAGCAATTTTCGTAAACATCTTTGGTGGGATTGTTCGTTGTGATCGTATTGCTAATGGTATTATAGAAGCAACTAAAATTACTGATGTTAATGTTCCTGTTATTGTTCGTCTTGATGGAACAAATGCTCCAGAAGCGGCAGAAATTCTTAAAAATGCCAACATTTCAAACTTAATTGTTGGTAATGATTTAGGTGACGGTGCAGCAAAAGCTGTAGCTGCAGCAAAAGGAGAATAATTAATGTCAATTTTAGTAAACAAAGATACAAAAGTAATCGTTCAAGGTTTTACAGGAAAAGAGGGTACTTTTCATGCTGAACAATGTTTAGCTTATGGTACTCAAATTGTTGGTGGTGTAACACCAAATAAAGGTGGTCAAGAGCATTTAGGTAAACCAGTATTCAATACTGTTGGCGATGCTGTTAAAACTACTGGTGCTACAGTTTCTATGATTTTTGTTCCACCTGCATTTGTTGGTGACGCTGTGATGGAAGCTGCTGAAGCTGGGATTGAGCTAGCTGTTATTATTACAGAAGGTGCTCCAGTTAAAGATATGCAGATGGCTAAAGCTCACGCAACTAAGCATGGCATGAAAACACTTGGGCCAAACTGTCCTGGTATCATCACTGCTGAAGAGTGTAAGATAGGTATTATGCCTGGTTCAATTTTCAAAAAAGGTAATGTGGGACTTATCTCTAAGTCTGGTACATTAACTTATGAAGGTACTAACCAAGTTGTTCAAGAGGGTTATGGTATCACTACTGCTATCGGTATTGGTGGAGACCCGATTATTGGTCTTTCATATAACCAAATCTTACCAATGTTTGAAGCAGATCCAGAAACTGAAGCAATCGTTATGATTGGTGAGATTGGTGGGGATCTTGAGATTCAAGCTGCAAAACTTATCAAAGAGCAAATCACTAAGCCAGTTGTTGCTTTCATCGCAGGTCAAACTGCACCAAAAGGTAAAACAATGGGTCATGCAGGTGCTATCGTTAGTGGCTCTGCTGGTACTGCAAAAGAAAAGATGGAAGCTCTTGAAGCTGCAGGTGTTAAAGTTGTTGTTTCTCCAGCAGAAATCGGTAAAGCAATTGCAGAGGTTCTTGGTAAGTAGTTTTTAGCCTTGTGTGAGCCTAGTAATGTAACATATAGTTGCATTACTAGGCGCTAATAGCACATTTTAGAAAAAACTTATAAAAACTTAGATATTCTTTGTCATCAAAGAGTAATGTACAGATTTAGTCTGTACTTTAATAACAGGAGAATAAATGTCAACTTTTATAACTGAAAATCCAGGTGATCAACCAGTATGGGTTAATACAGACAACTGTAAAGCATGTGATATCTGTGTATCTGTATGTCCATCAGGCGTACTGGCTATGAGATATGAAGTCACATCAACACTTGGTGCGATGATTGCTGTTGAGCATCCAGAAGCTTGTATCGGCTGTAATGAGTGTGAGCTGTCATGTCCAGATTTTGCTATTTTTGTAGCGGAAAGAGCTGATTTAAAAGCAGCAGGACTTAGTTTTGCAAAACTTACTGATGATGCCAAAGCTCGTCAAGCAGCTATCGCTGCAAACAACTACTATTCAATAGAACAAGGAGCTAGATAATGGCAACAAGAGAGATTATATCAACTGGTAATGAACTTGCAGCGATTGCAGGTGTTGATGCTGGTTGTACTTTTTTTGGTGGTTATCCACTAACACCTTCAAGTGAAGTAATGCATGTTATTTCTGACCTTTTACCTAAGGTTGGTGGTACATGTATTCAGATGGAAGATGAGATAGCTGCGATTTGTGCAGTAATCGGTGCAGGAATGGCTGGAGATAGAACTATGACTGGTACTTCTGGTCCAGGTATGAGTCTTAAAGCTGAAAACTTAGGTTTAGCTCAAATGGCTGAAGTACCTTTAGTTTGTGTAAATGTTATGCGTGGTGGTCCATCAACTGGTCTTCCAACTCGTGTATCTCAAGGTGATATCAAGCAATCGTCTAACCCATCTCACGGTGATTACCGTTCAATCACTCTATGTGCTGGTTCATTAGCTGAGTGCTATACTGAAACTGTTCGTGCTTTTAACTTAGCTGACAGATTTATGCAACCTGTTATCGTTTTGCTAGATGAGACTATTGGTCACATGCATGGTAAAGCTGATATTCCTACTGTTGAAGAAGTTAAAGCTGGAATTGTTCCAAGAAAAAAATTCGATGGTCCTGCTGAAGAGTATTTTCCATATGAGTGTGGTCCAACTGAACCAGCTGTTCTTAACCCTATGTTTGAAGGTTATAGATATCACTTTACAGGTCTTCACCATGATAAAAATGGTTTTCCAACTGAAGAGATTGAGACATGTAGAAAACTAATTCAAAGACTTGAAGACAAAGTAATGGCTCACCAAGATGAGATTGAGTCTAATGAAGAGTTTATGTGTGATGATTTAGAAGAAAATGATGTATTGATTATCGCTTATGGTTCGGTTTCACTTGCAGCAAAAGAGTCTATTCGTCACTTGAGAGCTCAAGGTATCAAAGCTGGTCTATTTAGACCAATTACTATTTGGCCATCACCTGCTGATAGAATCAAGCAATTAACAGATAAAATAAAAAATGTTTTAGTTGTTGAGCTTAACATTAGACAATATACTGAAGAGATTGAGAGAGCTTCTGGAAGACTAGATATCAAAGGTCTTTACAAAGTTAATGGTAGAGCAATTTCTCCTCATGAAATTGTATCAAAAGTAAAAGAGGTATTTTAATATGGCATTTAATTATGAAAAATATTTAAGAATTCAAAAAATGCCAACACTATGGTGTTGGGGTTGTGGTGATGGTGTTATCCTTAAAGCATTTGTTAGAGCTATTGAAAAAATGGGTATATCTCAGGATGATGTATGTGTTGTTTCTGGTATTGGTTGTTCAGGAAGATTCTCTTCTTATGTAGATTTTAATACTATTCATACAACTCACGGTCGTACTGTAGCTTATGCAACTGGTGTTAAACTTGTTCGTCCAGATAAACTTGTAGTTTGTGTTGCTGGTGATGGTGATGCTCTTGCTATTGGTGGTAATCATACTATACATGGTTGTAGAAGAAATATTGATATGACTATGATTGTTATCAACAACTTTATCTATGGTCTTACTAACTCACAGACTTCTCCAACTACTCCTCAGGGTATGTGGACAGTAACTCAAAAAATTGGTAACATTGACCCAACTTTTGACACTTGTGATTTAGCTATCGCTTCTGGAGCTTCATTTGTTGCTCGTGAGACTATGATTGAGCCTAAAAAGCTTGAAAAAATGCTTATCAAGGCGATGGAACATAAAGGTTTCTCAATGATGGAAGTGCTTTCTAACTGTCATATTAACCTTGGTAGAAAAAATAAAATGGTTTCTGCAATGGAAAACTTAGAGTGGATTGATTCTATCTCAATGCCTAAGAAAAAGTATGATGCTTTAAGTGAAGATGAGCAATTAAACTTATTACCACTTGGCGTTCTTAAGCAAGATTTAGAAGTTCGTGAATACTGCGATATGTATAAAGATATCCAAGATGCTCATCAAGGTAAGCGTGCAAAAATCACTCAAGATGATTTTGCTAAAAAAATATAAGGAGAAACACTATGAGTAAAACATTAATGAGATTTACAGGTGTTGGTGGTCAAGGTGTTCTTCTTGCTGGTGAGATTTTTGCAGCTGCAAAGATTAAAACTGGTGGTTATGGATTAAAAACTGCAACATATACATCACAAGTTCGTGGTGGACCAACTGTTGTTGATATTCAGCTTGATGATAAAGAGATTTACTATCCATATGCAAATGATGGTGAAATTGGTTTCATGCTTTCAGTTGCAGAGATGAGTTATAAACTATTCAAAGATGGTGTACAAAAGGGCGGGACAATCGTTGTTGATCCAAACCTTGTAAAGCCAACTGATGAAGATAGAAAAACATGGAATATTTATGAGATTCCAATTATTACAATTGCAAAAGAAGAGGTTGGTAATGTTATTACTCAATCTGTTGTTGCTCTTGCAATCGCAAACACTATGATGAATGCTATCGATAAAGATGTTCTAATCGATACTATGCTTTCAAAAGTACCAGCTA
Organism: Campylobacterota bacterium; assembly: GCA_034659115.1. Taxonomy (GTDB): domain Bacteria; phylum Campylobacterota; class Campylobacteria; order Campylobacterales; family Sulfurimonadaceae; genus Sulfurimonas. The sequence continues at coordinate 1,496 of JAYEGN010000067.1, read as the reverse complement.
AAGTTCATGATGTAAATAAAATTGCTTATGATCTTGGTGAAAAATATGCTAAAGAAGCTATGGCTTAATTGGTTTTATTTTAAAAGACAACCTCAAAAGGGTTGTCTTTTTTTTAACTTTCAAAATGATATTAAATAGTATTAATATATTATTTAATATTAAACTTTAATGCTTTCCCAAAAAAATTCTACATGTTTTTCAAATTGAGTAGATAGAGCGGTTGCAGAATCCTTGTCAAACCTCATAAGCGTCACTTGAAGTCTAAGATAGAATAGGGTGGATAAAAACTCATACGACATCATCATAGGATCTTGTGAGCGTATTAATGAGTTCTGCATCATAATAAAGAATGCCTCTGAAAGTATCTTTATATTCTTATCGTGAAATTCACTCATAAACTGCTCTCTAAGCTCTTTGTTGGCAAAAAGCTCTATCATAAGTAGCCTAAACATCTTTTCATTGTTCTTGTCAAATACAAGGAGCTTATATTGCATAGTAAAGTTTTGCAAAAAAACTTTTCCTTTCATTGCGGATTCTTTCAGATCCTCACTTCTAGTGGAGAAGGGCGAGTTAAAAATACCCTTTGCAACTTCTAAAAATATCTCCTCTTTACTTTTATAGTGATTGTAAATAGCACTCTCTCTAATTCCTACCTCTTTAGCTATTTTTCTCACACTTGCACCTTTGTATCCAAGTTCAGAGAATAGGGTGGTTGATACTTTTAGTATCTTTTGTTTTGTGTCAGTTCTTTTGTGGGGTGTCGTGTTTTCGGGCATCATAAACCTTTTTTATTTAATGAACAAATGTTAACTTGTAGCATATTATATATGAACAGTTGTTAATTTAAACTTATTTAGAATGAACACTTGTTCATAGTAATAATATAATTTATGAACAGTTGTTCATAATAAAAATATGATTAATGAACAGTTGTTCTTTTATTAAAAAAACTGATTTAAAGGTAGTTTTTAGTATTATTTTACAGGTACAGCAGATAGTGGCTTGTCAAATGACAAGAGGAAAGTCCGAGCTGCTATAAGACAGTGTTCCATTTAACTAATGGCCGTAGTAATACGAGGGAAAGTGCAACAGAAAGTAAACTTCCACTTTAGAGTGGTAAAGGTGAAAGGGTGGTGTAAGAGACTACCAGTCTCTATGGCAACATGGAGAGCTTGTAAACCCAACATGGCAGCAAGAAACAGATGGTCAGCGTCTTATAATGCTACTGTTTTGCTAGAGATACTATGTAAATAGTCTACTAGATTAATACTATCATAAAACAAAACTCGGCTTACGCTGTACCTAATCTTATCCAATAGCCTATTTTAGGGTGCAAAAAACTTAGAAGCAAAGACAAAGCCAGTATTGGTAGGTAAATCCCACGAAAACTGATAACAGCTATCAAAGAACAAAAGTAGGCTCAAATATTGCTTTTAAGCTTTCAAAAAGCCTAAAAAATGAAACTAAAAAAGAAAAAACAACTCCTAGAACAGCTA
>JAYEGN010000066.1:0-3728 GCA_034659115.1 Campylobacterota bacterium | reverse complement strand
GTGCTTAAGGGATGTTTAGTAAAAATTTTAAGCCACCTTATTGGTGGTGTAAATTTTTAATGAACCTGCCTTGAGTGCAATGATAGTTTAAATTTTTTATTCTTATGGAATTATTTGGGTTAAAGCAGTTAAAAGATAATCTGTATTACAGATTTTTTTGTTAAACTATCATAAAAGTAATGAAAGAAGCCTAATGTATAAAGCTATATTTACCAACAGTTTTGGAATTTTATTTTCAAGGGTATTAGGATTTATAAGGGATCTATTAACAGCATCTGTTCTTGGTGCTAATGTTTATAGTGACATTTTCTTTATCGCCTTTAAGCTACCAAACCTATTTCGTCGTATCTTTGCTGAGGGTGCTTTTACGCAAGTCTTTATTCCTGCTTTTGCAAAATCTAAACATAAAGGCGTTTTTTCAGCAAATATTTTTATCATATTTTTATCTATTATATTTATTATTACTCTATTTGTAAATATTTTTCCTGCCCTAGCAACACAGGCTATAGCGGTAGGGTTTAGTGAAGATACTATAGGCATAGCAGCACCCTTTGTAGCCATAAATTTTTGGTATCTTCCACTCATATTTAGTGTTACATTTTTAAGTACTATTTTACAATATAAAAATCATTTTGCAACCTCTGCATTTTCAACCGCTCTGCTAAATATATCACTCATTTTAGCCCTATATTTTTCACAAGATAAAACTCAAGGTGAGATAGTTTACTATCTTAGTTATGGCGTAGTTATTGGTGGATCTCTACAACTAATAGTTCATCTAATTGCTATTAAAGAGATGCAACTCAGCAAGCTTCTTGTAGGTGGATTTAAACATCTAAAACAAAAATCAAAAATCATAAAAGAAGATACAAAACACTTTAGTAAACAATTTTTTCCAGCGATGTGGGGTAACTCTACTGCACAGATAAGTGCTTTTTTAGATACCTTTTTAGCATCATTTCTTTTAACTGGCTCCATCTCTTATCTCTACTATGCAAACCGTATATTTCAACTTCCTTTAGCCCTTTTTGCTATAGCAACATCTATAGCCCTATTTCCTAAAGTTGCTAGATTTTTAAAACAAAAAAAAGATGAAGAGGCGCTTGCATACCTAAGTAAAGCTTTTTGGTTTTTAAGTTTTTTACTTACTGCTAGTACACTAGGAGGACTAATATTAGGTCAAGAGATAACTTGGTTACTTTTTCAAAGAGGTGCATTTAACGCACAAGACACTACCAATACAACGGCGGTTCTTCAGATGTACATGTTAGGTCTACTCCCCTTTGGATTACAAAAACTTTTTCTTCTTTGGCTATACGCAAAAGAGATGCAACTTCATGCCGCTAAAATTGCAACTCTGTCTCTTGGAGTCTATATTGTATTAGCCTTATCACTTATATCACCTATGGGAGTTAGTGGACTAGCCCTTGCAAGTACGGCAGGAGGCTTTGTTGGCTTTGCACTAACCATAAAAACTTTCGGAGTAAAAAATTTTTTAGATATACTTCGTTCAAAAAATATAATTTATCTCATAGTAAGCTCTATTTTGTTTACTATCTTACTTATAATGATAAAAGATTTTTTACATGCATACATGTAAAAGTATGATTGAAAAGGAAAAACTTGTATTTATATGATTCAGTAGAAAAAACAAAACGAAAATTCACTCCGCAGGTTCAAGGAAAAACCTCCCTCTATGTATGTGGTCCAACTGTTTATGATGATGCTCATCTAGGTCATGCCAAAAGTGCTTTAGTGTTTGACCTCTTAACGCGTGTTTTAAAAGCTAATAATTATGATGTTACCTATGTAAGAAATATTACAGATATCGATGATAAAATCATCAAAAAAGCTATAGAGCAAAAAAAAGATATAAAAGAGATTACGGATTTTTATACTGATGCTTTTCATAAAGAGATGGCTGCTATAGGGGTATCTCGCCCAGACATTGAACCAAAGGCTACTCAAAGCTTAGATGCGATGTATAAACTTATACAAAAACTTCTAGATTCTAAACATGCTTATAAAACTGATGATGGTGATATATATTTTGACACATGTAGTGATAACAAATACCTTAGCCTTTCTCATAGAGTTCAAGAAGAAGATGACAGGGTTGAGCGTGTAACAAACTCCAGTATGAAAAAAAATAGTGCAGATTTTGCACTATGGAAAAGTGTGAAAGATGATTCTATCACATTCCAAAGTCCATTTGGAGATGGACGACCAGGATGGCATCTAGAGTGTTCTGCGATGATAGAGAAGCATTTAGCAGAAGATGGAGCTGAATTTGCAGTCGATATTCATGGTGGTGGAGCAGATCTGCTATTTCCCCACCATGAAAATGAATCAGCACAAACGAGATGTGCAACGGATCATAAACTAGCTAACTATTGGATTCACAATGGTTTCGTAAATATAGATGGCGAAAAAATGAGTAAATCCTTAGGAAATAGTTTTTTTCTAAAAGATGCTTTAAAGGAGTATGATGGAGAAGTTTTGAGATTTTATCTGCTTAGTACCCATTATAGAAGTAATTTTAATTTTAATACTCAAGACCTGATAGTTTCTAAAAAAAGACTTGACAAAATCTATAGACTGAAGAAACGACTTTTTGGATTGGCTAAAAATAGCGATACAACTGAGTTTCAAAAGGAGCTCTTAAAAGTGCTAAGCGATGATATGAATATATCATCGGCACTTGCATTAATAGATAAGATGATTAGTGATGCCAATGAAACTTTGGACACATCCGGAAAACATAAAATTTTAAAAAAAGAAACTCTCTCAAATATGAGCTATATAGAAAAAACTTTAGGCTTTGGAGGGAAAAATCCATTTGAATATTTTCAGTTTGGAATAGATACTCAAACAAAAACAGAGATAGATAAGCTCATAAGCTTAAGAAATGAAGCAAAAAAAGAGAAAAATTTTCAAGAATCTGACAGGATAAGAGATGAAATATTGACATTTGGTGTAACTATTATGGACACAGCACAAGGCACTTTTTGGGAAAAGTAGATTAGTAAGTTTCTTATAATTGAGAAACTTTGTACCACTAGTCAAAATAACTACCATCACTTTCGAGGTTGTCATACGATTGCTTCTCATCGTTATCGTCATAATCATAACCGTATCCATAATCATAACCATAAGTATCATCACTCTCACAATCATCTAACTCTTCATCTTCTCTGTCATCAATATAAACTAACATAATAAATCCTTTTATCTATAGAGTCATACTAACATATCGAACAATTTTCATTAATTATGTAATAGATTTCTAACACTTGTTGCACCTATATTAGCATAAAGAAGTAGTAACCAAACCCTATAAATCACCAAAAAGAAAGTATAAACTATACAATACTCCTCTTATTAATAGTTATTTATATATAAATTAGTTACAATTTATAAAGTTGGAGGGATTATTGCTATGAATATGAATTTAAAGCTTCTTTATGTTGAAGATGAAGAGGGTATTAGGGATCAGCTTAGTAAGTTTTTAAAATATTTCTCAAGTGAGTTTTTTATTGCTTGCGATGGAGAAGAGGGTTTAAAACTCTATAAACAGCACAAGCCAGATATAGTAGTCTCTGATATTAAGATGCCAAATATGAACGGTATTGAGATGGTTAAGGCTATTAAAGAGATAAATCCCAAACAACATGTTATATTCACTACAGCACATAGTGAAAGTAGCTACTTTATGGATGCTATAGATA
>JAYEGN010000065.1:15107-17226 GCA_034659115.1 Campylobacterota bacterium | reverse complement strand
CCCTCAAGCCCGCGCGTCTACCGTTCCGCCACTGGTGCATTTTTTTGTAAAAAGAATTAAAAAGAGGGGTATTTAGGTTAGTCTTAAAGACTATCCTAAATATGGGTTAGCATAAAGAGCGATTAACGCGATAACTAGTGCGTAAATAACTTGTGCTTCGATCATTGCAAGAGCGATGAACATTGTAGTCATTAGCTTAGCACCAAGACCTGGGTTTCTAGCAGTACCAGCGATAGTTGCAGCAGCAGTATGACCCATACCTATAGCTCCACCAAGAGCAGCAAGACCAAGACCAAGACCAGCAGCGATCATTGAGTAAGCCTTAAGAGTTTCGTTAGCTACTTGAGCTTCAGATGCGAATGCAGCAGCAGAAAATGCTACTAGTAAAAAAAGAATTTTTTTCATAAATTGTCCTTAAAATTATTACAATATCGTTCGGATAGCGTAACCTCATTTTTAATCATGAAGCAACCCACACATAAATGCTAGGATTTCCCTACTAGAAATTGATAGTCGAATTTTATCTAAAAAAAATTAAATATTTCTTTTTTTATACAATCTTCTTTAAGAAAAACCTAGTTGAGAAGGATTTTTCTCTTTAAAGTCAGCTTTTATAAGAAGCTAAAAGATTATTTAGTTTAGCGGTCATAGAGGAGAGATGATCAGATGCTGATGCTATCTCTTCAACACTTCTTGCATTTGATACAGAAAGCTCATTAACTATATCTACCTTGTTTATCATTTCCTGAACCGCATTTCCATTTTCAATATAACCACCAACCATTTCATCAACTTTTTTAACAGCAAGATCCATTACATCTACACTACTAGATATTTCACTTTGTGCTTCACTCGCACTTGCTGAAAGTTTTTCTATCTCTACTGCATTATGGCTTATTGAATCACTTGCATCAGTAATGGACTGCACTATTACACTTATCGTCGCATTGATTTCTGATAGTGATTTTTGAGTGCGTTCGGCAAGTTTTCTTACTTCATCTGCTACAACTGCAAAACCACGCCCATGTTCTCCTGCGCGTGCAGCTTCTATAGCTGCATTAAGAGCTAGTAAGTTTGTTTGGTCTGCAATATCACCAATCACTTCTAGGATACCTTTAACTTGTTGTGCATCACTGCTAAGTGAACTTAATTTATCAGCAAGTTCAGCTTCTTCATTCGAACGAATTCCTATCTCATCAGCTAAAGTCACAATAAGTGCATTTGTACTACTTAAAGTTTTTTCTGCACCATTTAGCTCTTTTCCTGTCTCTTTAGCATTTTCAATAGCAGTTTTTAAAACTACTTGTAAGTTATTACCTTGATCGCTTACTTCGCCTACTATTTTCGACTCTTCTTGCGCTTTTTGACCTATTTGAAGTGATGTTCTTGCCAACTCTTCACTGACTGAAGCATTATCACTACTCGTATCTTTAGCTTGGATTATAGTGTCTTGCACTTTTGCTATAAAGCTATTTATATGTGTTGATACTGTAGAAATTTCATTGTTTCCAATTATTGCTAATCTTTGTGTTAAGTCTCCCTCGCCATGGGCTAAGTCTTTAGCTCTTGATTCTAAATCTTTTAATGGAGCTAAAATAAATTTAAGACTAATCATAAGAGACAATAGAATAAAAACAACCAATAAAACTATAACAACAAGTGCTACATTTACTATCTCTTTTGCACCTTTAATAGCTATATTTACTTTCTCAAGTGGACTACCAACAAGAGCAATACCTAATTTTTTATCTTGAAAATTTTTAATATCTATAAAGGTATATAAAAACTTATCAGTTTTAACTGTTCCCTCTTTTAATAGCTCGGCTATATTTATCTGTTTAGCATCAGCTAAAAAATCATCTTTAATAAATTTTTGGGATATGATATAGTTTTTATAGTACTTATTGGAATCTTTAGCTTCTGTTAGCAATGACTTATCCATTAGTAACAAAAAGCCATCATCTGTTTTATTAAAGCTTTTTGCAACAGAGTTTAAGCCTTGCATAAACTCTAATGATCCTAAGTGAGTCCCATTTGAAGATACAGGAACAACACTACGAATAGAGAGACCAGCATTACCAACTTCAAAAGTATTTACAGCGCTTTTTGAACTGTTTAC
>JAYEGN010000065.1:3047-15007 GCA_034659115.1 Campylobacterota bacterium | reverse complement strand
ATACTCTACCCGCGACCTAAAGAGATTTTGTTTCCTTTAAACTCTAAAATCTCAACAGTTACTTTGTCACCCTCAGAGAATACATCACTCACTTTATCCACTCTTTTATCAGAGATTTTAGAGATATGTAAAAGTCCGTCAGTTCCATCTGGAAGCTCTACAAATGCACCGAAATCAACTATGCGCTTTACTGTTCCCTCATATTTATCTCCAACCTCATATTTTATTTTAGCAACTTTTGGAGTGTTTACTATGTTTTCAATATGTCCACGAGCACCGGCCACACCAGTTTTGTTTTTACCAGTTACTTTTACTTTTCCATCTTTTTTATCTATGTCGATAGCAACTTCAAACTTCTCGATAATCTCACGGATAACCTTACCAGCTTGACCGATAACATCACCTATGAAGCTTGGGTCTATATGAAAAATATCTGTACTTGGAAGAACACCATCATTAAACTCTATCTTAGATTCAGCTTCTAACATAATGTCAATTATATGACTTCTGCCCTCTTTAGCTTGGTAGAGTGCTTCTTTTAAAACATCCAGTGAAATTCCACCTAGTTTTATATCCATCTGCATAGCTGTGATACCATCTTTAGAGCCGGTTACTTTAAAGTCCATATCCCCATCATGGTCTTCAAGTCCCATTATGTCTGAGAGTATCGCATAGTTATCGCCATCACTAACCATACCCATAGCGATACCAGCTATAGTATCACTTGTCTCGATATCAGCAGCTTTAAGTGCCATATAGCCGCCACAAACCGTAGCCATCGAAGATGAACCATTTGATTCTAAAATTTCTGATACTAAACGAACAGTTTGACCATCTAAGTCTATGCTTGATTCTAATGCTCTTTTTGCTAGATTCCCATGACCTAACTCTCTTCTTTTTGTTCCCATAATTGGACTAGCCTCTCCAACACTAAATCCCGGAAAGTTGTAGTGAACCATAAAGTTTTCATTTTGAGTTCCACTCTCTGTAAGGCTTTCAAACATCTGTGCATCTTTTGGACCACCCATAGTAAGAACTACTAAAGCTTGTGTTTGACCTCTAGTAAAAAGACAAGAAGAGTGAGCTTTTGGAAGTATGTTTGTGTCTATACTAATAGGTCTTACCTCTGCTAAAGTTCTACCATCTGCACGAACTCTTTCATTTAATATCTGACTTCTTACTTGCTCTTTTTTAACTTTTTCTATCGCATCTTTTAGCTCAATCTCTACCCAATCATCTTTAGTTTCTAAAATTCTTTTTCTAAGCTGTCTTAAAGCTGTTGAGCGTTCTGATTTTGCCATCTGATTCATCGCATCTGCAATATCTGACATGTGATTATCTCTCACATAAGAAACCATCTCTTCATTTATTACATGTGCTTTACAATCAAGCACAGGACACTCTTTTCTATATGGAGTAAATGAATTTTCATACTTAGAGTTTGTAGCAAAAAGAAGTGCCTCAGTTTTTTCAAATATTTCTATAAGCTCATCTTCTGCTACAGCATTTGAAGTATGAACTGCTATACTAGGAGTTGTTAAAACTGGGTCTATCATAGGATCTATAACAAAACTGTCTTGCATCTCCAACTCAGTTGAACCAACTGAACGCATCTCTATCATAAGTAGATCATCTTTTGTTCCAGATAAGTACAAATCAAGAGTAGAATTTTTAAGCTGAGTAAGCGTTGGATTTAGAATCAACTCGCCATCTACTTTTGCACATCTTACAGCACTTACTGATCTATTTATATCTATATCAGATGTAAATAGAGCGGCTGAAGCGGTATTTAATGCTAGTACTTGTAGGTCTGCATCTTCGCCAGCACTTAATGTCATAATAGTTATCTGCGTTGGATGTCCAAAACCTTTTGGAAAAAGTGGGCGAAGTGAACGGTCAACAATACGAGAAGTTAGAGTTTCAAAGTCACTTGGTTTTGTCTCTCTTTTGAAAAAACCACCCGGGATTTTACCAGCTGCATATGTTTTTTCAATATACTGAACAGTCAGAGGTAAAAAATCATCTTTTACTATCTCTGTTTCATCTATTACAACTGTTGCCATAACTACTGTATCACCACTTCTTAACCATGCACAGCCATTTGCTTGCTTTGCCACATCACCAAATGAGTAATCCTCTACCCTGTTTTCCAACTCTAAATTTACATCGTATGTCATCTTTAATTTCCTTTTTCTTCTAAGTATTTTTCTATATTTTCATCACTAACTTTTTTTAACTCTTCATAATAGAGTGTTGTTTCTACATAATCTTCTATATCATAAAGAAAGAAAATATCATCTGCATAAGGCTCTAATAAATCCAAAGTATCACTAGGTAAAACAGCTACTGCGATATAAACAGCCTTTGGTCCCATCGCCAAGATAGTTTTTAATGCTGTCATAAACTTTAAACCTGTTTCACTTCCCTCATCAATCAGCAACACAACCTCGTTTTTCATTGATGAAAAAGGTTTGCCCTTTCTAAATTGATAAATCTTACTCAATATTTGCTCTTCATGTTTTCTATGAGCTTCACCATAAATATAATCATATTTAATTTCAAAAGCACCTACTAGTTGATCATTTATAACAATCTCTTCCTTCTCACTCACCCTAGCGATTTCACAATCATCATTGTGAGGGGCTAAGATAGGCTCTGAAAAAAGAAAATCCAACTTATTTAAAAGTTTTTTTCTCATTAAGTATGCTAACTCTAAACCACCCTTAGAAACAGCTACAAACCTCCAAGACTCCTCTTTAGCTCTTTGCATTGGGAGAATATCGAGTAGTTTATTTGCTGCATCTTGCCTATCCTTAAGTATATGTTTATATTTTTTCATATAACTACAATCCTTGTAAAGTTTCAGGTAGCTTCCAATCATATAAGGAACCACTGTCCGTAGACATCATTGGTTTCAAGTTTACCGTAAAATAAAGATATCTATCATATATAGATGTTGATCCTGTTGCTGTTAAAATAGGTCTATTATTTTCAAGGTACCTTAAACCAAAATCCCAACATCTTTTTTTGTATAAAAATCCTACTTCAGTACTTTTCTTTAAATTAGTTTCTAAATCATAATTATATCTTACACTATAAGAGTAATGCTCGTCATAAGTATAGCTTGCACTTGATGTGATATAGCTTGTATATGGTGAATATATTGATGTTTTTTTCAAGAAAGTATCTTTATATAGATGTGCAAGTGAGAGATTAAAGTTACTACCATTAAAAGAGATGATATTATAAATCTTTGAAAATGAATTTTCATCAAAATTATAAAACATATTGTTATAAAACTTTATCTCTTTTGTAACCTGATAATCTAGCTCATTTTCAAGTTCACCAACTTTATCTTGAGCTTTCTCATAAGAGATGCTCTGTGCCAATCTATGATAAAAGACTTGCACACCTGAGGCATCATAAAGATACTGGGTAAAATCAAGTTGCAGCTTCTCTTCTATATCGGTAATATTATAAAATTCACACCTTGCAGTCTCCTGATTATCTGGATCTGAGCAAAATTTTTGATTATTATCATAAAAGCCATCTTTTGCTTCTGAGCCACCTACGGTATACCTGCCACCAAAACCAACTACATGTGAAAGCTCATCATAAGCACGACTCACCTGTGTAAAGGCGGACAACATGTGGTAGTTTCTAACAAAATATCCATCATCATATTCAGCAGTTTTTATCTCTTGGGTTCCACTGAATTTAGAGTACTGAGCATATATATTTGCTTTATAAGAAGTGGTTAAATACTCATCAAAAAAACTACTTTGAAGTGCAATAGGAATATTTAAATCTGTTTGTACTACTGTTTTTCCAGTATTTCTATATATATTATTACTCTGAAGATCAAAATTGTACATTAAATGATTATCAAAAAACGAATCTAAATAATGATGATACTGAAATGTAGGAAGTTTTTGCAAGGTATCTGCATTGCTTACCTTTGTCAAATCTTGGTAATATTTCAGATAAACACCAAAATAATCATCTTCATTATTATAAAAAAAGTTTGCTCTAGATAAAACCTGTTTAGCCGTTGTGTTTTGGGTGGTATCATTTGTGGATAAATTTATATAATCAACATCATTCATATTCTTTAAATCCATATATAAACCTGATTGACCCTTAAAGTTTGTTGAAAACCATTGGTTTATAACATCACTATTGTCATATAAAAAACTATACCCATAGTGTGCCTGATTTGCCAACTCTTCATCAATAAAATAACTGTTTTTTTCTTTAAAATAGCCTACTGTAAACTCACCTTTTGAAATAGCAGAATCGATAAATCTAAATTTTGAATACATACCATAACCACGGCTCGTTCTGATTTGTGGCTTCAACTCCAAGTCCCACCAATTTTGTTCTGCAATATATATAGGTTGTTCATAATAAAATCCCTCTGCCGACGAAGTTCCTATTGATGGAGTTAAAAGACCTGTTCTTCTTGTAGTGTCTAAAGAGTAACCAAAATATGGTGTGTAAAAAACTGGAATATCATATAAAAATATTCTTGCGTTATATATATTTAGCCATTTTGTTTGTGCATCATAGTCCGAAGAAGAAAACTGTATCTTCCAAAGAGGATCATCTGGATTACATCCACTAAGCACCCCAGAATCTATACTATAGTTGGTATCAGATGCACACCCATCAGTACCACTTATCCAAACTTTTGATTTTTTCTCAAGCATAAAAAAAGGTTTAAAAACTCGCTCTTTTTTAGATATGTTTAACTTTGCATACTCCCCTAATAGTTTATAGTTACCACCTTGATTAGCACGGATATTGCCAAATAACTCCAACTCTCCACTATTTTTATCATAAGTAGCACTCTTAGAACTTAAAAAATAATCCTTATAAACAACGACCACTTCACCTTCAGCACTTACAATATTATCTTTTGATTTCATTGTTGTTGCATATATTTCAATCTTATCTGTTGCAAACAAAACTGTTGTACAGATTAAAAGAAAAATCAGATATTTAAGCATCTACAACCAAGGTTTTTGCTGTTAAGTCATGCCATGCCTGTTTTTGTGGGTTTAATAAGCCCCACAAAAAACCAAGATAAAATATCAGTTCTGAGATAACACGAAAAATTGCACGATTCAAAGAATTTATGACATTTGGAGTTTGAACAGTTCTTAACTCTATCACTCTTATCTTCATAATTATTTTACCCACAGAAGCGCCATATTGCATAACAAAAAAAGCCTGATAGATGATTTTCATTAGCATATATTCTAAAATAAAAGTATTCGTTATGTTTATAGTATCTTCTATAGTTGTAGCATTTATGAAAGAATCCCACAGTGCGATAACCAATAAAAAAGAGAGTAACATCTCATCTATAAAAAAAGCCATCGCTCTTTTTTTATTACTTGCTAAAGATATACCTTCACGATGAAGAATATTTTCTACCTCTTCATTCAAAATCAACTTCCTAAAGAGCTTGGTAAGCTATATCTGTTCTGATTTTTTTACCAACAAAGTGAACTTGACCACATCTTAAATATGCTCTATCTCTGGCTTGCTTAATAGAATCACCAAGACCTACACACACTAAAACTCTACCACCATCAGCATAAAGAACTTCATCTTCCATACTAACACCAGCATAAGATATATGTGTATATTTTTCAATCTCCTCATGCTTAACATCATCTAAAATAATCTCAGCTGGAGTTGAACTTGAATAAGGATAATTTTCAGATGCCATTACTACACCAACAGCAAATTGTTTTGAAAATTCAACTTTTATCTCATGGAGTCTATTTGTTGCTGCTTTACTAAACATATCACTCACACTTGATGTCATTAGAGGCATAAGTATTTCACATTCTGGATCTCCAAAACGAACATTAAATTCCAGCGTAATAGGTTCACCACCAACCACCATAATACCAATAAATAAAACACCTTCAAAAGGAGCTCCCTCTTTTTTCATACCATCTAAAGTTGGACGAATAACCCTATCTCTAACCTTTTGGTATAACTCTTCATCAACCAATGGAGTTGGAGCATAAGCGCCCATGCCTCCAGTGTTTGGACCCTCATCATTATTTAAAAGCCTTTTATGATCTTGTGCTGCAGGCAAAAGGATATAGTCATCCCCATCACAAACAGCAAACATTGAAAGCTCATAGCCATCTAAAAACTCTTCAACTATTACCTTAAGTCCTGCATCACCAAAGCTTTTTCCACTTAGCATCTCACCAATAGCTATCTTCGCTTCATCATGACTCTGAGCAATTATTACACCCTTTCCACCACAAAGTCCATCAGCCTTAACAACAATAGGTGTATTCAACGACATAGTAAATTTAAAAGCATCCTCTATAGATGCTGTTTCTATATAACGAGCAGTAGGAATATTATACTTTGCCAAAAAGTTTTTCATATATACTTTTGAGCCTTCAAGTTGCGCTGCCTCTTTACTTGGTCCAAAAATTGTAAGATTTTTTTCTTTAAATATATCAACAACCCCATCAACTAATGGAGCTTCAGGACCAACTATTGTTAATTCTATTTCATTTTCTATTGCAAAATTTGCCAAATCGTTATAATCTTTAATATTTAAATTTCTTCCTAGCTTATTTGTAGCACCATTTCCTGGTTGAAAAAAAAGTTCATGCTGTTGAGATTCATTTGAAATAGCTCTAGCAATAGAATACTCTCTCCCACCAGCACCTAAAATTAATATTTTCATTGATTGTTTTCCTAAATTATAAAAGTAAAAGCCCAAGTAGCCGTCTCGTATTTGGCTTGGTTCTAAAAGCCGAATTTGGGTGAAGAGAGAGCGATCTATCGGCGACAGAAAAACACTCCCCCAACTCCCTAAAACACGAGGGTAACTAAGGTCTATAAATTGTCTAACAACATATTTCCATACATCATTATTTCTGTAATTATACCATATTTGTGTATCAAAATTGTGTATTGTTCTTATTCTTTTTAAATAATCTTAACTTCAGTCTAATTCCAAGGGGCATGGCAGTGCCGATGCTACAAAGTAGCGAGGTTCTAGGTGGGTGGGTTCTAGCGAAGCGATGAAACCATCCCTTCTGGATGCCATGTCCCCTACTAAGGAACATGTTGATATGGGGGATTATGTGGTTTGATTGATGGAATTTAGAGTTTTAATTGCTTGAGAGGAGCGAGTGAAAGATTGATTACAAAGTAAATATATGCTACAATAGCTTCATAAAACTAAGAGGTGGAGATTGACCTTCCATATGCTTACAGCTTTAGAAGTAGAACACAGCTAAAGTCAATAGTGATAGATACCCATTACTAGGGATGGTAATGATAAGGCTAAAAGATTCCAGTTTGGTCACTGGGCTTAGTTTATATATGCTTTTATATCTTCTTCATAGTTTTTCTTAAGTATCGTAAATGTATCTTCTTTGAAATACTTCTTTAATGTGTTTGGCTTTAGCTTAAATATAGTGCTACAACTTGTATGATGTTTATCTTGCTTAAGAGCATACAAAATGTAGTTACCATCAACTCTTGCAATAAAATTATGCACTTCTTGTGTAGCTTTATAATCCACTACAGCAATTGTCTGCTCCAATAATAAAATAAAATGCTCCTTGGAGGTATAGAGACTTACCTCAGGATGCTTCATGTGAATTTTAGTGTGTACTCGTTTACTCATATATATATTTTTAGCATATTTATTTCTGATATGATGAAGTATGAATGCTGTAATAGTACCTAGATATATTCTATTTTTAGAACCCACTTATACTCCGTGTACATTTGATTCTGTATATCATGTGCATCAAACAAAAGCCCAAGTAGCCGTCTCGTATTTGGCTTGGTTCTAAAAGCCGAATTTGGGTGAAGAGAGAATTTTATAACGGCAGCATTATCTCGACAGAGTTAACATATCTCAAACGATAGCACCGCACACAAAAACTCTACTGGTTCACGAATTGAAAATGTAGAACCCTCATATTTACGATATATCGAACTACTCAGACTATAAATAGATTATACTAAAAGATTACTTGATTTAATTTTAGCTATATTTTAATATACTACTAAAGTTATAAATAATATTTAAAGGTAACAGATGTCGTATATTCCATTAATCGCTAGAGTTGATTCACTGCCACCACTTCCAGAATCAGTTTTAAAAATTGAAGAAATTTTTGCTCAAGGTGAACCAGATATAGATAAAATAGTTAAAATAATAGAACTAGACCCATCATTAACAGCAGATATTTTATCCAAGGTGAATGCTCCATACTACGGGTTTTCTAAAAGTATTGTATCTATCTTACAAGCCATTACACTTTTTGGTGCTTCACAGATACGCTCAATAGTCTTAGCTTCAACCATTCAAAGAAATTTTGATATCGACCTATCTCCTTATGGCATATCTACATCTGAATTTTCAAAAATAAGCACAATGCAAAGTGAATTAATATTTCAATGGTATATAGGCATAGATGTCGATATTGCAAGAAGTTTAACGACTATAGCATTTTTAATGGAAACAGGGAAGATATTAATCGCCAAAGAAACTTTACAAAATGAAAAACAAGATGCATTTTTAAACGATATATCTACTTATGAAGATATATCATATGTTGAAAATATGCACACAATGATGACATCTGCACAGATAAATACACTTATATTTAAACATTTTAATCTAAACGACAGTTTTTGTGAATCTATGAAATATCTCGACAACCAACAAGAGATACCTACAAATATGAAAGAGATGGTTACCGCTTTACAAATTGTTAGAACTGCTATAAATGTAAAAGATCAACTTAATGAACATTCACTCAACAATGCATCAAAGCTTTTAGAAGATCACATGTATAATATAAATACATTTAAAAGAGCTGCAGCACGAGTAAAAAACAGATATATAGAGGTACCCTAAAGCTAATCCTCTAGGTACTCATCAATCTCTTTAAAAAGTTTTTTTAAAGAGATTGTATAAAATTTTATAAGTTTTGTCCAAGAACTACGAGAACCTTTTTCAAATTCATATTCCATCATAGCAGCACTTTCACAAAGATTATATGCTCCGATATTTAAAGAGATATCTTTTATATCCATAGCTTTATGCTTTGCACTTTTAAAGTCACCATCTGTGCAGGATTCTTGCAAAAAGAGAGGGGATTTAGCATACATTTTTTGAAAATCTTTTAAAATCAATCTGTAAAACTTCTTATCGCCGTTGCATCTATTTAAGCCAATCTCTACAGATAGCTCTTCATATTGTTTAGCTACTTTTAACTCAGAGGGCTGCTCAATATCTATTTTTATCTCTTTATTTTTAAAAGTAGCTAGGATTTTTTGATAAAATGCATCTATCACTATCGGTTTTGCTATATGATCTTGCATGCCACAAGAGATAGCTTTTTCGATGGAATCATCCATAACATCAGCAGTCAATGCTATTATAGGAAGCTTATTAAATTTTTTATTTTTCCGTATAATTTTCACAGCTTCATACCCATTCATTATAGGCATATTGATATCCATCAATACTAAATCGAACTTTATATTTTTGCGTAATGCATCTATCCCTTCTTGCCCATTTAGTGCAAAGCTTAATTCAATACCCGTTCCAGATAAAAGCCCAGATATCACCTTATGGTTTAGCTCATTATCCTCAACCAAAAGAATTTTGTTACCTTTAAACTCTTGTAATTTAGCTTTAATACTTTTTTTTCTAGAGCGTTGATCCAAATTTTTAGATACATATAACTCTATTATCATATTAAGAACACTTTGTTGTGTAAATGGTATGCTTAAATATGCACCTATATCTATATCTCTTGATTTTTCTTTGTTTACACTACTATATAGGTCATGCAAAAGTACAACTTTAATTTTATTCCTGCTTTGCATCTTTTTTATTTTATTCAGAGTGGTCTTAGTTAAATTCAGTTGGTTTATCAGCACTATATCAAAGAGCATATTGCTTTCTAAGATAGCTTCTTCAAAGGATGGAATACTATGTGTTTTATAGTTAAAATATCCAAGTGTTCTTATTAAGGATATCGCATTTTTATTTGATGAATCAACTATTAAAATTCTTTTATTCAATAAACTACTTGATGGGAGACGGTATTGACGCTTATTCTCGGCATCCTTTAGCTTAAAGACTAAACTAAATGTGAAAGTAGTTCCAATATTTTTTTCACTTGTTACACTAATCTCTCCGTTCATCACCTCTATAAGTTGCTTTGAAATAGCCAATCCTAACCCTGTGCCACCATATTGCCTACTTGTTGATTCACTTGCTTGAGAGTATGATTGGAAAACATTTTCTACTTGAGATTGAGTCATTCCAATTCCGGTATCTTTAACAACAAACTCAAGAGTTAGACTATTGCCATAACTTGATAATTTTTTAACACTTAAAGACACCTCTCCATCTTTTGTAAATTTAACTGCATTTGAAAGTAGGTTGATTAATATCTGCCCTAACCTTAATGAATCGCCAACCATATGAGAAGCAACATCATTATCAACCTCCATAGATATTTTAATATTATTATTTTTAGCTTGAATCATAATAATAGTCAATACATAATCTAAAATATCATTAATATTGAATTCTATCTTTTCTAGTTTTAATTCTCCAGCTTCAATTTTGGAAATATCTAAAATATCATTAATTATATTGAGCAAGTTATTAGTAGAATTTTCAATTCTTTGAATATAATCCTTTTGCGTTTTCGTCAAATCACTCTCAAGGATTAAGTGGGTTAAACCCATAATTGCTGTCATTGGTGTTCTAAGTTCATGACTTGCATGTGATAAAAAACTTTCTTTTTTTGCTATCTCTAGTTTTGAATACTCAAGCTTTTCATTGCTAATCATATCCTTATCTACATGAATTTCATTTTTTCGCTTATAGGTGAAAATTATTCTTATTGCTACTATAAGGAGTATAAAACATAAAGCAAATAAAATTTGCCATATATGGGTTGTCTTTTCTAAATTTTGCTTAGGCAGAGGTGTCGGTTTTGGATCAGGGATAGAACTCTTTTTTTCTACTTTAATCTTCTGTGTATCTATTTTTTGAGAAATTAATTTTTTCTTTTTTTCTATCTGTATGGGAACTTTTTCTTCTGTCACTGCATCTTCTATTAAAACTCTCTTCTTTTGAACTTTTTCAACAACTTCAACAGTTTTAATCTCTTTATCATCTTTTTTTGCAACTATTTTTTTAGGGTATGCATCTCTATATTCAAGGCGAAAAGTATCTAGCAGATGTTGTACAAGTTCTCTGTCTGATAATGGTTCAGCAACCACTCTATAGTGCTTGTCAACTTTAACTATTTTATACTCAAAGGAGTGTTTATTTTGTAGTGAATCTAAATTGTTTGTCTGTGAAAATATATTTACTTCAGCTAAAATTTTCTCTGCATCTGCTTTAGTATGAGCAGAAGCTATTCTTATAGAACGAAGATATGATGCTTCAAGAGATGTAACCATAAAAAATAAAAATAAAAAACCAGAAATATATTTCATCGATATCCTTGACTACTCTTTTTAGAGCATGTTTTACATTATATAACAAATTAATAAGTTTATAGTGAGTAAACTTACTTAACTAATTTAAAACAACTTTGAATAGTTGTTTGTGTAGATATTTGATACTTAATTCCTCTAGGAAGTGCCTTTGCTGTAGTTTTTCCTATAACAATAATGGAGTGCGACTCTTTTATGTTGCTGTGCTTTAAAAAGCATTTTAAGCTAGATGGCGAAGTAAAAATAAGAGTAGCATCATCCTCTACATCAACATTTAAAATCTCCTCTGAACAGTCACTTTTATAAACAACCGCTTCACCTATATCGTATCCGTCATCTCTACATGTAGAGACAAAATTAGAAGCTACAGTTTGAGCTCTTAGATATAACCACTTACTATTTTTTGGATACTCTTTAATTTTATCAAC
>JAYEGN010000065.1:0-2947 GCA_034659115.1 Campylobacterota bacterium | reverse complement strand
TATAAACAACCGCTTCACCTATATCGTATCCGTCATCTCTACATGTAGAGACAAAATTAGAAGCTACAGTTTGAGCTCTTAGATATAACCACTTACTATTTTTTGGATACTCTTTAATTTTATCAACTAAATTATCTCCATATCCAGCACCAATATCTAAAACTTTTCCACCAATATCTTCATAACTTTTAGCACTAGCAACAGAGACACATAGTGCAGGCTTAAGCTCTACATGTAGATACTGTTTTAGAGCTTCACTTGTCTGTTTGGAAGTTACTATAAAATAGTCATATTGTGAAAAATTTATGGTTGGTTTGAGAAATGTAATAGCTAAAGAGTTGATACTAATAGCATCTGGATGTGCAGATATTGAAAAAAGATATATTGATTTCGACATAAGGCATCTTAGACTCAAAACTCATTCCCAAGTAGAACTTGGGAACTAGAGAGTTATTGAATCCCTACTCCCACTCTATAGTCGCAGGTGGTTTACTTGAAATATCGTAAACAACTCTGTTAATACCATCAACTTCATTGATAATTCTTCTTGAAATTCTCTCTAGCAAATCGTGTGGCAGATGTGCAAATGTAGCCGTCATACCATCAACAGCTTCAACAACTCTCACACAAACAGTGTTATCATAAGTACGGTTATCACCCATAACACCAACTGATTTTACATTCAGTAAAACTGCGAATGCTTGCCAAGTTTTGGCATAGTAACCACTCGCTTTTAGCTCATCAAGTAAAATAACATCCGCTTCACGAAGAAGAGTTAAATCAGGAACATTAACATCACCCATGATTCTAATAGCGAGACCAGGTCCAGGGAATGGATGACGGTTAATCATACCCTCTGGAAGTCCAAGCTCTAAACCTATTTTACGAACCTCATCTTTAAACAGTTCACGAAGTGGCTCAATCAGTTCAAAATCCATCCAATCAGGAAGACCACCTACATTGTGATGAGATTTAATAACCTCAGAAGGACCATTAACAGAGATAGATTCGATAACATCAGGATAAAGAGTACCTTGTGCTAAGAACTTAATCCCATCATGCTTTTTAGCCTCTTTTTCAAACTCTTCTATGAAAGTATGACCAATAATTTTTCTTTTCTCTTCTGGATCAGAGATACCGGCAAGTTTACCTAAAAAGTTATCAACGGCATCAACAGTGATAAGTGGTGTTTTCAGGTTAATTTTGAAAACCTCTTCAACTTGCTCACGCTCACCTTTTCTAAGTAGTCCATTATCAACAAATACTGGGATTAACTGGTCACCAATCGCCTCATAAAGCATAGCGGCAACAACAGAGCTATCAACTCCACCACTTAAACCACAAAGAACTTTACCAGTTCCTACTTTCTCACGGATGATTTTAATCTGCTCTTTTAAGAAGTGCTCCATCTTCCATTTTTCAGTAACGCCACAAATATTTTTTGCGAAATTACGAAGCATTAAGTAACCCTCTTCTGAGTGTTGTACTTCTGGGTGAAACTGCATTGCATAAACACCTTTTTCTTCATTTGCAATAGCTGCATATGGAGAGTTATCAGATGTAGCGATAGGAGCAAAACCTTCAGGTAGCTCATCTACCTTATCTGAGTGAGACATCCAAACAATTCTATTATCATCACAATCTGCTAAAAGTGGAGATTCAGATTCTAGTTTTAACTCAGCTTTTCCATACTCATGATGAGATGAACGGATAACACTCCCACCAAAGTCTACTGCAATTCTCTGCATACCGTAACAGATACCAAGAACAGGAATACCCATAGCATAAACACCTTGGTCAACCTCATAAGCATCCTTATTATAAACAGAAGATGGACCACCACTAAGAATAACTCCCTTAGGGTTTTTAGCTTTAATCTCTTCTACTGAAGTGTGATATGGAAGAATTTCACAATAAATTTTATCTTCACGAAGACGACGAGCTATAAGTTGAGTGTATTGAGAACCGAAATCGAGAACGATGATGCTAACATTTGTCATTTGGGGAAACCTTTAAAAAAATAGGATAGTTAATTATGAAAGGATACAGTAATAAAGATTAATTTTTGATTTGCAATAAGAAATATATCTCAAGTAAAAAATCAAAAGAGTAATGTAAATGCAAGGCGCATAATGAGGAAGCGTACTACTGTACATGACGATTGAAGCAACGAAGCTCTAGGCTAAAGCCTGATGCAGCATTTCACTAAATGAAATGCTGTACGCGTTGCTATTTTGATTTTTTTAGTGACCTATGCCTAGGATTTGGTACTGTAGGTACCAAACAGCTATAGAAACAAAATAACCAATAATAATAGTCCAAGCATACTTCATGTGTGCACCAAAAGTATATGTACCTGGTAGTTTACCCATAACACCAACACCAGCAGCTGAACCAAATGAAATCATTGACCCACCGACACCAGCAGTAAGTGTAACAAGCATCCATTGATCAAGTCCCATAGCAGGATTTGCCTTAAGTACTGCCGACATTACTGGAATATTATCTACGATAGCTGAAAGGAAACCAACACCGATATTTGACCAAGTTGGCCCTAGAACTGACGGGTCATAAACAACAGCAGCAAGTGCTAGCCAACCAATAAAGTATAATGCACCAACAGCCGCTAAGATACCAAAGAAAAACAGAAGTGTATTGTTTTCAATTTTTGCAAGTGCTTCATATACTCCAAAACCTTTTCCATGTTTCTTTTTAAGTCTGTAATCATACATTTTAAGCAGAGCTAAACCAAACATCATACCCCACATAGCGGGAAGGTGTAAAATTTGATGACTCATTACAGCAGAAAAGATTGTAAAAATACCAAGTCCCATTACTGTCTTAGCACCTTTTGACATCACCGGTACTTCTTCTTTTGATAAATCTATCTCAGGAGCTGTATCAGGAACAAAACGTGATAGTAAAAATGCTGTTACAAGATACCCTG
>JAYEGN010000064.1:0-17285 GCA_034659115.1 Campylobacterota bacterium | reverse complement strand
AGAACATATAGAAAGTAGAAGCTAAAAGTAAAAACTTAATCAATGGAGATGAAGCTACTTGTTGCCACTCACCTTTTAGAGTAAGAAGCATATTAATAGCTGAACCCCAAGATGGTAAAATCAATACAATTGAAAATACTGAACCCATAGTCTGAATCCAATCTGGAACAGTTGAGAAAAGTAAGTGGTGACCACCAGCCCATAAATAAACAAACATTAAACCCCAGAATGAAAGTAAAGACAATTTATATGAATAAATAGCTTGACCAGACTCTTTTGGTAAAAAGTAATAAATCATAGCAATAATAGGCACCGTAAATACAAATGCAACTGCATTATGACCATACCACCACTGAACTGCTGCATCATTTGAACCTGCGTATGCAGAAACAGAGTGCATAATATCACCATGTCCACCTGAAGCAAAATATGTAGGTACTTCTGCATTATTAAATAGGTAAAGCATAGCCACACCCAAGAAAGTAGCAATATAATACCAAACTGAAATATATAGTGATTTTTCACGACGAATACCAATTAATCCGAAAATACTAATACCCCACATAACCCATACTACAACAATAGCAAGATCTACAGGCCACTCAAACTCAGCATACTCTTTAGAAGTAGTATAACCCATAAACAGTGTAATAACTGCTGCAGCTACTGCCAAAATATATAAGATAAAGTGTAATTTACCTAAAGTCATTAAAAACTTAGACTCTGCCATCGATACCTTAAGCACACGCTGACCAACATAATACCAAGTAGCAAAAATACCACTTACCGTAAAACCAAATGCAACTGCATCAGTATGCAATGGACGAAGACGACCAAATGCCGTGTATTCAGCCAAGCCATCACCTAACACCAAGTTAAGACTTGGGAAAGCAAGTTGAAAAGCAATAAATACACCAATTGTCATACCGACAATTCCAAGTATAATCGCTGACCACATGAACCACTTAGCAACTGTATAGTCGTACTCTAATGGACGATTCTCCATATATAGCCTCCTTAAAAATTAAAAGCAATTATGTCTAATAAAGCTTACAAACAAAATTTATTAAACTAATTAACTCTGAATAGTATCTTTATTTTTGTTTGTTCAATCTTAATTTATGACTAAATTTGACAAAATTTCAATATTTATTAGTTTTTTGTTTACTTTTGTAATTTTATTTACAATTAAGGAAGAATTTAAATATAGAAAATGATTTATCTTTTTATTAAAGAAAGGAATTCACTAAAGATATATCCACTCTCTTTTGGTCCTGGAGAAGCTTCTGGATGATGCTGAACTGAAAATATTGGAGAATCATTATATTTTAAACCCTCAATAGTATTATCAAAAAGATTTATATGTGTAACACTTGCTATCTCTACTATATTATCAGGTACATTATAGTTATGATTTTGTGCAGTAATCTCAACTAAACCAGTTTTTTCATTTTTAACTGGATGGTTTCCACCATGATGTCCAAATTTTAATTTATAAGTATCATATCCATGAGAAATAGATAGCAGTTGATGACCAAGGCATATTCCAAACATAGGAATTTTTGCAGCTATCAGTTTTTTAATCTGCTCTTGCTCTTTTTTTAGTACAAGTGGATCACCTGGTCCATTTGATAAAAACACACCATCAATCTCTTTAGAGTTATACTGCTTAATTAAATCCTCAGCTTTAAAATTATTTGGGATAACTTCAACACCAATCTTTGCAGATACTATCTCATTTAATATATTTCTCTTTACACCAAAATCAATAACAGCAATTTTTGCCTCTGGAGTTGGAGCATCTTCATATTCAAATTTATTTTGAGAGTATGTAGATGAAGTATGTATATAACTCTCTTTTGTACTAACTTGTTCTATATAGTTTACATCTTCAATACGAGGAGAATTTTCTAAAATCTTTTTTAACTCATCTTTATCACTGATTTTTGTTGAAGCGACCATCATCATAGCCCCTTCATCTCTAATCATCTTTGTTAAAAATCTTGTATCTATGTCACATATACCCATCACATTATACTTATGCAGGAAAGACTCTAAAGATTCTTCGGCTCTAAAGTTTGAGTATCTTTTTTGATGTTTTCTTACTATCATCCCTTTAGCATGTGCACTATTGCTTTCCATATCTTGTGCATTAACACCAACATTTCCAATTTCGGGCATTGTAAATGTTACAAATTGACCTGCATATGATGGGTCAGACATAATTTCTTGATACCCACTCATTGAGGTGTTAAAAACAATTTCGCCAACAACCGTATCGTCTGCACCAAAACTATTTGCTTGTAAAAATAAACCATTTTCAAGATATATATATACTTTTTGCATCTACTGCATACCTCTTTTTAATAATTCTTCTCTATATATTTTTTCATATAATATATCAAACTCATCAGTTCCGGGGATATATCTTTTTTTATATGATCTAATCTTGTCCATAACTGCATCATCAAGTTCAGAAGCGTCTGCTATAAAAGATGTAATAGCGCTATAGATAATATTTTTAATACGATTTTCAGTTACTTCAAAATGAATCAGATCTTCCTCATAAAGTTCATCTAAAATTTTATGTGAAATATCTGAGTATCTTTCTTCGTAATTTAGTATTACATCAAACTCTGGAGCAAGTTTTTTCTTAATCATAAAGAAAAGTTGTCTTTCATCAACAAGCTGAAACTCTATCTCTTCTTCATTTTCATCGCAAATATCGCTAGCTTTTTCTTCAAGAGCCATCTCTTGCTTTACATTTTCTGTTAATATTTTTTCTGCTTCTTTTGCGACAGCTTCAAGCCCTTGAGTCATCGTAACAACACCACTCTTATTTAGGTCAATAGCAACTCTACTAGATATATGCGGTACAGCTTTTAGTGATATTTTCATCAAACAACCCTACTTATTAAAATTATTTGTGAATGATACAATAATTATGATTAGATTTTAATTAGCCAAAAGTAGTGTAAGTTCAGAAGCCTTTTTTGAATCCATCTTTGTTAAAATTTTTCCAACTGTTTTTGGTTTAAGTGAGCTTAATATAGAGGCAGCTTCTTTGGAACCCATATCGGAGAGTATATTCGCTGCTGATGCTGCTTTCATTTTTGCAAAAGTTTGAGCGATTTTATCCATTTTGATATTTTTCATCTCTTCTAAAGCCTCTTCATCTCTTTTAAGCATCTTTTTTATAGAGTTTTCTTTAGCGGTAATCTCTTGGAGTTTTTTATCTACAACTTCTTCTTTTTGATTGAGTCTATTTTCTTTTTTTGTAAGAAGCTCTTCAGTAGCAGATTTTAAAGCACTTAAAGCCTGTTTTTGTTCATCAATACGCTCTAGTTCAACTAAAAGTTCACTTTTTCTTTCTTTAAATATCTCAGTACAGTCAAAAAGTCTATCACTAGTTTCTAGGGCGATAAGTGAATTAAAAGCTAAAACAACTAATATAAATAATTTCAACTCTTATCCTTTTGTGCATAAGTCATTAAAGCAACTTCGTCTAGGTCTTTCATCTCTTGTACTTTTCTTTTTTTTATCTCTTTTTGTATCTCTTGAAAATCCAAATATTTAAATTTTTCATGTTCAATCATATCGATTTTTAACTGTTCTTTGGCTTGCTTAACTTGATTTTGAGCAAAACCAACCCACTCTTGATTGTGCTTTATCAAACCTCTACCTGATTCCAAAAGTGTTCTCGATGCAAGAAAATCACTCATGCTGCCACTTTGAGGCAATTCAATCTCATTGAGTGAATTGTATGATATCTCTAATGCTGTAGATGCACTATTTAAATCTGCATTCGCCTTTTGAACTACTCGCTCACTTTTATCCATACTGTTTTTTTTTAGTTTTACTAAGGATGTGAAACGAGTTTTCATTTTTTTACTTGATACTTAAATAACAACTAAAGTATTATTGTATCATCTCTCTGGGGTGATGTAGATATTATGCCAACTTTTGTTTTACTAATCTCTTGAATTGTTTTTACAAAATCTTGAGCATCTTTTGGAAGAGCGTCAAAAGTTCTTGCGCCAACTGAGTTATCCCAACCTTTAAACGATTTATAAATTGGTTTTACATCTTCAAGATTTGATGGCATATAATCTATTGTCTCACCATTTAGTTCATAGGCTACACAAAGTTTTACCTCATCAAAACCATCAAGAACATCAAGTTTCATAAGTGAAAGCTCATCACATCCATTTAGACGAGCTGCATGTCTTGTAGCTACTGCATCAAACCAACCACATCTTCTTGCGCGACCAGTTGTTGTTCCAAACTCATGACCCTGTTCACCAAGCCTTTTTCCATCTTCACCAAAATCTTCCGATGGGAAAGGTCCATTACCAACACGAGTACAGTAAGCTTTAACAATTCCAATAACCTTACCAATATCTTTAGGATTAATCCCGAGACCTGTACATGCACCAGCAGAAACAGTTGCTGATGAAGTTACGAAGGGGTAAGTTCCATGATCGATATCAAGAAGAGTGCCTTGTGCACCCTCTAGTAAAATTCTCTTGTTCTCATCAAGAGCTTTCCAAACCATCTGAGTAGTGTCTGTTATAAAAGGAGCAAGTTTAGCTTTAAAATCCTCTAGCTCTGCAAGCAGTTCACTCTCTTTAGGTGTAGCAATCTCATAGATATCAAACAGCTGTCTATTTTGCTCAAAATATTCGATAATAGAAGCGGTAAGTTTTTTAGGATTTAAAAGCTCACCAACACGAAAACCTGTACGGTTAATCTTGTCTGCATATGTAGGACCAATCCCTTTTCCTGTTGTACCGATAGCCTTATCACCTTTGAGTCTCTCTTTAGCCTGATCAATGAGTGCATGATAATAAAGATTAAGATGTGCTTTATCTGAGATATAGAGACGACCTTCAAGATTTTCAAACTGAACCATCTCTTTTATAATTGACTCCGGTGAAAGAACCACACCATTACCAACTACATTGATAGCTTCAGGGTTTAATACTCCCGACGGGATAAGGTGCAGTGCATACTTAACACCATCTACCCAGATAGTATGACCAGCATTGTGACCACCTTGAGAGCGGCATACCATATCGTACTCACAAGCTAGTCTATCTACTATCTTGCCTTTACCTTCATCACCCCATTGAATACCTACAATTAAATCTGCTTGCATAATTTTTCCCTTTTATCTCTAATATCTATTTCGTTAATGTTTCACAAAGTGCATCTGTGTATATTGCAAATCCAACTGATGTAAGTTCACTATCTTTATATCTTCCACCACGAGCATAAACCTCATTGCCATCTATGCATCTAAAAAATAGCTCATCATAATAAAGCATTTTTGTATAATACATCGGTGCTAAAACACTATTTTCAAATGACACTTCTGAGCATAACTCTTTCATCTTGTGAAGTTCTGCTTTAATAATATCTGGAGCCATCTCTATCACTTCATCAATCTGCTCGATATACTGAAGATAGACAAGTTTTTCTAACCATTCTATATGCAGATTCAAAAACTTCTCTATATTTATATGTCTAAAATCATCAATACTTAACTCATCAAACATCTCAACAAGAAGCTCTGGTATCTTAATATTTGATATCTGCATCAACGGTTTTATCTCTAGCTTTTTAAATATATCAGCTGCAATATTTGCAACTGAAGAAAGTTTCTTTTCGCCCATAAACTCAACCCCAACTTGATACTGCTCATCTGTTGGATAACGAAAAACTGGTTGAATATAAAACCATTTTTTTTGTTTTGTGTTGATACCTAATCTTTTTTCAATTATTCTTACCGTATCTATTGTGGAATCTGCACGAAGAGAGAGGGAGTTGTTTGATGCATCATTAACTCTTATAAGCTCTCTATCATCTGCAATGCTTAGATGTTGATGGTATGAAAAAACTGGAGTTACAATCTCTTCAAATCCATTATCATCTAATATTTTACTTGCTACACTTTCAATATCTCTTTTGACTTTAGCACTTTTACCAAAGTAAAGTTTAGTTCCAGTTGGAATTTCATGCTCTAAAATCATCTTAATCTACCCCTAAGAAGCATCCATTAAAAACCCTATTTGCTTCTCCATTATATTTACGACGACCAAGGTTATCAAGGCAAAGTTCAACGGCATTTACAACCCATGCCATCTCATAAGGCTTTATCAATCCCATCTGATTTATACGAAATATCTTGCCTTTTAGATGGTCTTGCCCACCAGCTACATCTACCCCATACTCATCTTTTAAAATCTTTCTTATCTTGCCAGCATCTTTATCATCTATAGTGATCATAGATTTAGCTGGTGTTTCAGGGTACACATGCAGCCCTATCGCCTCTAACGCTCTTCTTACGGATTTTGATCTACATGCTGTATCTGCATACAATCTATCTATACCACCATCTGCTTCTATTGTTTCTAAAACTTCTAAAAGTCCTATTATAAGGGTAGTGGCTGCTGTATATGCTGTAGTATTTTGTTTTTGTTTTTTGATCTCAGATGCAAGATTAAGGTAGTAACCTTTCCCACTGCCTATCTTGCGTATCGCTTCGCTACTAAGCCCTAAGATGGAAAGACCCGGAGGAAGCATAAGTGCTTTTTGACTTCCTGCTATCAAGCAGTCAATATCTGTTACATCAATTTTTTCAACACCAACAGCAGTAATACCATCAGCAATAATCATAATATCAGGATTAATCTCTTTTGCAGCCTTTGCTAACTCCTCAACCGGATGACGAAGACCACCAGCTGATTCACTGATTTGCACAGCAATCGCATCTATGTTACTATCTGCTTTTAAAGCTTCGATTACTGTCTCGACGCTCACAGGAGTATCCCACTCATTTTTAAGTTCTACACTACCTAAACCATGTGCCCTTGCAATTTTTCCAAATCTTTCACCAAACTTTCCAGAATTAACACTTAAAAGTGTATTGTGACAAAGATTGATAACCGCTGCTTCCATAGCACCAGTTCCACTAGATGCGAGCATAACTACTTCATCAGTATTAAAAAGATTAAAAAGATGTTTTCTTGTTTTGGCAAAAATCGCTTCAAATTCTGGAGTACGATGATGCATAGTTTCATCACTCATCGCATTACGAACATTCTGAGGTACTGGAGTTGGACCGGGAGTAAAAAGTAACATGTAAAAATTCCTACGAAGTAAAATTAATAATTTAAAACCTCGTATTATATCGAAACTAACTAAATTTATACAATTATCTACAATTATCTAGGGTCAGGTGTCAAATTCCAAATTATGATATAATACTATTTAAATATATCAAGGCAACAGGTAAGAATGTGGCTAGACGACCAAGAATAGATTTTACGGGCTATCATCATGGAGCAATATGACTATATTTGACTCAATCATTCTAGGTATAATCGAAGGCTTTACAGAATTTTTACCAATCTCATCCACAGGGCATCTCATAATTGCTAGTGAATTGTTAGGTATTGAGCAAAATAGTGTCACCATCGCTTATGAAGTTATTATACAGTTTGCAGCGATACTTGCTGTTATATTTAACTATAAAAATAAATTTACTATCAAAAAGATTGACCTATGGATAAAAATCTTTTTAGCATTTCTCCCTATAGCCATAGTAGGGTTTTTATTTTCTTCACAAATCAAAACACTTTTTACTATAAAGATTGTAGCAACAATGTTTATTATTGGTGGCATTATCTTTTTAATCGTTGAGAAATTTTTTATCAAAGATGGCAAAAACAGTATAGATAATGTTGAAGAGATTAGCTTTAAGCAGTCTATCATTATCGGTTTTGCTCAAATTTTTGCGCTCATTCCAGGAACAAGCAGAGCAGGATCAACTATCATTGGTGCCCTGCTTGTTGGCTTGAGTAGAAAAGCTAGTGCGGAGTTTAGTTTTTTACTTGCTCTTCCTGTTATGAGTGCCGTAGCAACCTATGGTCTTCTAAAACATTATCATCAATTTAGCGATGCAAACCTTATAAATTTAGCCATAGGATTTAGCATCTCATTTTTAGTTGCATTTATAACAATGAAGCTATTTTTAGCTTTTTTAGACCGATTTACATTTGTAGCTTTTGGAATTTATCGGATTATTTTTGGGGTTATTTTACTTATGGTTTTTTAGTTAAAGGTTTCAAGGAATAATATTTGCTTGTATATTTAAAATGTTAAAGGAGATGTTATGCAAACTATTATTAGATATAACGCCCATTTACATATATTTATAGAAAGACTCGAAAGATCTTTCTATAAGCTAAGTTGCAAATTTTTATAAAGTTTGTAAGATTTTTTTTGCGAGAGTTAAGGCTTTTGCGCGATGAGACAATGTTTTTTTTGTCTCATCATCTAGCTCACCTAAGGTTTTGTCGTATCCAAGCGGGATAAACATTGGATCATAACCAAATCCGCCATCTCCAATTGCATCTGCAATCACATCACCATGCATCCATCCGTGAACTGTATGTTCGCTATCATCTGTTACTATCGCTATAGCAGCCGTATAGTATGCATGTGAAGATTCAACACCCTTGTCTTTTAAATCTTGAATTAATCTATCTAGATTATTTTTATCACCTGCATCTACCCCTGCATGTCTAGCACTATAGATACCAGGTTTACCATCAAGTGCATCAACACTTATGCCACTATCATCCGATATAACCACTACATCTTTATCCTTAAGTAGATTAAAAACAGCTCTAGCTTTTATGAGCGCGTTCTCTTTAAAACTATCTCCATCTTCTATAATCTCAAACTCCTCTATAAGTTCGCTATATGCAACAACTTCATAATCTTCACACAACGCTTTTATCTCTCTAACTTTACCTTTATTAGATGTAGCTAAAACTAATTTCAAATTTAAATCCTTATAGTGTTTGTAATCTTACTTTATATATAATTTCAAAATTATACTCAAATTATTCAAGGCTTTACATGTTTAAAAAAATTTTCCCCCTATCTGCGATACTATCACTTAGATTTTTAGGTCTATTTTTAGTTTTGCCCGTTATATCTTTGTACGCACTTGGATTAAAAGATTCAACTCCACTTCTTGTTGGTGTTGTTGTTGGCGGATATGCACTAACACAAGCTATATTTCAAGTTCCATTTGGTTCAATGAGTGATAAAATAGGTCGAAAACCAACTCTTTTAATTGGTTTAATAATATTTTTCATCGGTTCTATCATCTGTGCATACTCAACCGATATATATACTCTAATGCTTGGAAGATTTCTTCAAGGTGCTGGTGCCATTGGCTCTGTTATTACTGCTATGATTTCTGATTTAGTTGAAGAGGAGATTCGTGGAAAAGCTATGGCTATTATGGGTGCTTCTATCGCTATAAGTTTTGCACTTGCCATGGGTCTTGGTCCAGTCATTGGAGCATCTTATGGTGTTGATACACTCTTTATCATAACAGCTGTTTTATCGATATTAGCGATAATTATTCTTTTTACAAAGGTTCCAACTCCTCCAAGAATAAAACATATCTATCATGCAACCGCAAAAACTTCAGATATTTTAAAAGACTCTAATCTTTTAAATATGATCATAATAAATGCTATGCAAAAAGGTCTTATGACAGCTGCCTTTGTTTTAATTCCTATCATTCTTACAAGTGATACTTTCGCCTGGGAAAAATCAGATCTATATATGGCTTATCTTCCAGCTATGGTACTTGGTCTCATCGCTATGGGTCCCGCAGCTGTATTTGGAGAAAAACACAACAAGCCTAAACAGATATTTTTAGCCTCTATCGTTCTTTTTATTGGAGCATTCTTAATTATGGGACTTACAACATCAAGTACTACCTTTATAGTAGGTGTTTCTATGTTCTTTATAGCTTTTAATATGATGGAGCCTTTAGTTCAGTCGATGATTACAAAGTTTGCAAAAGTTCACCAAAAAGGTGCAGCACTTGGTATCTCAAACTCTGTTGCATACTTTGCAACCTTTTTAGGCGGAACATTTACTGGTTTAATGTTAGATATTAGCGATAGAGGTGTGATTGGTGTCTCCATAGCTATAACAGCAGCAGCATGGTTGCTATGGACACTAAAACTACAAAATCCTACCAGACATTCCCACCTATATATAGAAGAAAGTAGTGTAAATCTCCCTAAGTTAGAAAGATTAGAAAATCAAGATGTAACAGAGTGGTACCTAAATGAAACTGAAAAAATAATCGTTGTAAAGTATGTAACCGATGCTATTAGCGAAGATGATTTAAGAGCTAAAATATCTCTCTAATAATGATGAGATTATAAAAAATCTCATCTCTGCATGTGAAGAAAATTATTTCTGAGGAGTCACATACATATTGAAGTAGCGACCTTCAAATTTAGGTGGCTTTTCCATTATACCTATATCTTCAACCATTGGCCAAACACGAAGCAGAACCTCTTTTCCAGCTTCTGGATGAGCCATTTCACGACCTCTTAAGAATACGCGAAACTTAACATGAAAACCTTTTTCTAAAAACTCCCTTGCATGTTTCACTTTATAAGAGATATCATTGTCAGCGATTTTAACAGATAGTTTAATCTCTTTTACAACAATTTTAACTTGGTTTTTTCTTTGCTCTTTGAGTTTTTTCTCTTCTTGGTATTTATACTTACCGTAGTCCATAATCTTGGCAACTGGTGGTTTTGCAGTTGGAGCAATTAGTACAAGATCTAAACCTAACTCATTTGCCTTATTCATAGCTTCATCGGTAGAAATAATTCCTAAAGACTCCCCTCCATCTACATTACAACGCAATTCATCAACACGGATATCGTCATTCATTATGACTCGGTCTTTTTTACTCAAAAATTTACCTCATTTACTTTAGTTTGTATAAGCTTTAAGAATTCCTCTTGGCTTAAGTTATATTGTTCTCTAGTTCTTCTGTCACGAATCGCAACAGTTTTACCTTCAACCTCTTCATCACCTATGATAACAAGCATAGGAACTCTTGTTTTTTCTGCTGTTCTGATTCTTTTATTAAGGGAATCATTCTTGTCGTATGTCTCACTATCGGCATTTATATCGATAAGTTTATCTGCTAATTCCTTAGCATAAGCTTGATGTGTATCAGCAATAGGGACAATCGCTACTTGTGTAGGGGCGATAAACATAGGGAACTCACCAGCGTAGTGTTCTGTTAAAATCCCAATAAATCTTTCAAAAGAACCTAAAATTGCTCTATGAATCATAACTGGTTGAATTTTATCGTTACTTTCACCATTATATTCAAGTTCAAAACGCTCTGGTAGATTAAAATCTAGCTGAATCGTTCCACATTGCCACTCACGACCAATAGCATCTGTAATCTTAATATCAATTTTAGGACCATAAAAAGCTCCTCCACCCTCATCTATCTCATAAGCAAGATTATTTTTGTCCATAGCATTTTTAAGTGCTTGAGTTGAAACATCCCAAACCTCTTGGCTACCGACTGCTTTTTCTGGACGAGTAGATACCATCATCTTGTAATCAAACTCAAATGTACTCATGATTTTATCAACAAAATCAACAACTTCGATGATTTGCTCTTCAATCTGCTCTGTTGTACAGAAGATATGTGCATCATCTTGAGTAAATTCACGAACACGAAACAAGCCATGCAATGCACCAGTAAACTCATGACGGTGAACAACACCATACTCAAAATACTTGATTGGCAAGTCTCTATATGAGTGAAGTTCATCTTCATACACTTTAATATGACCAACACAGTTCATAGGTTTTACGCCAAACTCAAGCTCATCAATATTTGTGAAATACATGTTTTCACCATAATTTTGATAGTGACCAGATGTTTTCCAAAGATCACTTCTTAGCATCTCTGGACCGCGAACAGGCTCGTAACCTCTTTTACGATGTGCTTTAAAAAGCAGGTTCTCAAGTCTTGCACGAAGTCTTCCGCCAGCAGGAAGCCAGATAGGAAAACCAGCTCCAACTTCTTCACGAAACGAAAATAGCTTCATCTCTCCACCAATCTTTCTGTGGTCTCGTTTTTCAGCTTCTGCTAACATTAACATGTGTTCTTTTAAAGACTCTTTATCTGCAAAGGCTATACCATATATACGAGTTAGCATCTCATTCTTAGAATCTCCACCAAGATAAGCACCTGAAATCTTAGTAAGTTTAAAGTAACGAATAAGTCCAATAGTTGGCAAGTGAGGACCACGGCAAAGGTCTTCAAATTCGCCTTGCTTGTAAATACTTACAGTATCATCAGGGATTCTCTCCATTACTGCAAGTTTTAAGTGGTCATCTTTAAACTTCTCTTTTGCTTCTTCCATGCTAATAGAGTATTTTTCTATTTCGTACTTTTTCTTAGCAAAAGAAAGCATCTGTTTTTCTATCTTTTTAAGGTCACTTGAACCTATTTCAGCTTCTGTTTTAAAGTCATAGTAAAAACCCTCTTTAACAGTTGGTCCTACGAAAAACTTTGCATCTGGATAAAGCGACTTAATAGCTTGAGCCATTAAGTGTGCTGTTGAGTGTCGAAGAACCTCTAAAGAATCATCTGAGTTATCAAGATGAATCTGCTCACCCTCAAAACCTAACTCTTTAGCAGTTTGTAAGTCGATGATTTTATCGTCGTGTTTTATTGCAATTACATTCACTCTTTTTCTTCCTATAATATTTTTTTGTATAATGCCTAAATCTTACTTTAAAGTTCATTATATAAGGTTTTTTTAACATAAGTGAAGTCTATTTTTTCTTGCTCAAGGCGAAAATTATTTTCTACTACCATCTTATATACAACCGCTTCATCTCTTGTAAGGTTTTTCAAATCCTTACATGTAGAGTGTTTACTTTCAACACCAAAATACCTGAACTTTTCAAGAGTTTGCTTGTCCATCATAAGAGATTTTATATCTTTAAAATAACCTCTAGCTAGTGAAAGTATGGCAAAACCATCACTATCTATATCTCCCCAGTAAAAAATATCTTTTCGTTTAAGCCACTCAACATCTTTTAAAATTTCAACACCATAACCACTGCCAAAGATAACCATAGAGTCTTTTAAGGGAACAAAGGAGAGTGTTGTTATCTTATTTTCAACTATATATACAACTCTACATGTAGGATGAAGATTTTTGAACTCTTGGATATTTAAAGATATATCACTAAGCCCTGCTATAGTTTGAGTGCTATCTAAAATCCTAAATCTAACTCTAGGAAGTGGATATTTTAAAAAGTATTTTTTTTCAAAACCATAGTTAGATAGTGAGATTATCTCTCTGTCTATGCTACTATCATCAAGTAAAACCATTAGTAATTTATCGAGAATTTTCTTATATTTTTCTACAAACTTAGTGTCTATAGTTTGGATACCTAACTCCCGTATATAGATATTTGCCCTTTTATTTTTGAGAAAAAAATCACAAACTATAAAAAGTCTATCCCAAACTTCAATAAACTCCATGACTAGAAAAGGTTTTTCTAAAAGCATCTCTTTTAAAACTGTAAATCTATTGATTATCTTATTAAAAGTAGTTTTAAATAGCTCAAACTCTTCTCGTTTTTTGATAAAACCAAGTAAAGTATCTCTATCATCAAAAAATACTGAGGTAGGAAGCCTTTGATGCCCTATGCTCTTAAAATTATACTCTTTATAATCAAGTCTCAATCCAAGTTTCTCAAAAGAGTTTAGCTCACCAAAAAGAGTAGAAAAATCACTTACAATATCTTTTTGTTTCAATCTTTTTAGCTTTATTTCAAGTGGAAACAACTCTGTACTCTCAATATAATCTACAAATAGTTTCCCACTTGAGTAGATTTTAAAAGCCTTTACAAAAATCTCTTCTTTGTTGTAAAATTTACTCATTGTACCTCAGTTTGCTTTTTATTCTTGACAAATTCCTCAATACTCATAGATAAAAGTGAAGAATATTTTCCATCTTTATTATGCACGAAATGTACACTTTTGACAAATGGCTCTATGATATTAATCTTTTGTTTTGGAGTTATTACTAGAAGTTGCAAGTTTAATCTTTGAAAAAGTCGTAAAGCATAGCGACTACTCTCATCACTTCCTCTACCAAATGCCTCATCAATCATCACAAATCTAAATGAACGACTTTTTACTTTGTCATATTCTAAACCAAATTGAAATGCTAAAGATGAAGCTAAAACTGTGTATGCTAGTTTCTCTTTTTGTCCACCAGATTTACCACCACTATGTGGATAGAACTCTTTTTCACTGCCATCACTAGCAAATCTCTCCATCGCTGAAAAATCATACCAGTTTCTTACATCTGTTACAAGCTTTCTCCATTTTTTATCTATATCACTTTTGTTTTCTCTTCCATTGAGTCGCTCTATGATGGTTTTAATCTCTAAGAACTTCTGTTCATCTATGATATTTTCATTATTTATAGAACCAGATATTGCACTTCTCAAACTCTCTTTAAACTCTCTTATCTCTATATTTTTAGACCTCTGGGCCATAAGTTCTATGAATGTTCCCTCACTGTACTCTATATCTCTTAGTGAACTGTTTATCTTGTCTATTTTTGATTTTATCTCATCTGCTTGTCGCTCTAACTCCGTTTGCACTAAAACTATATTTTGAATGGTTTTCTCACGAAACAGCTCTTTAAATCTCTTTTCCCATTTTGGCAAATCATCTTTTTTAAGCTCAAGAAGTTTAGCTCTAAACTCCTCAAGTGACTCGATCGCACTATCAAAATCCTTAGACTCAACCCCAAACTCATTTTTATAAACTCCCATCTGTTTTATAATATTTTGTGAACTTCTAAATAACACCCCACCCAATGAATCTATCTTCTTTTGTGTAAATTCTCTTAGTTTTGATTCACTCATTTTTATATTGTTTAGGTTTAATTTTTCGCTTATGAGTTCATCGCTAAGTTTAGCTATCTCATCTTTTACCTCTAAAAGTTTCTCAGCTTTTTCTACCTTTTTCTTCTGCTCACTAAGCTCTATGTTTCTTTGTTCTATCTTGCTTTGAAGTTTAGCGATACTCTCTATAAACCTGTCTAAGACATCTCTATCTTGCTTACTTTTGTGTGTGATTTCATCTATCTTAGTTTGTAGTACCTTTATAATATCATTACTTTTTTCAAGCTCATCTTTTTCCACTTGAAGTAGTTCTATCTTTTTAGAAAAACTGTACCAATCTATCTCACAAAATTCACTATATTTTAGTATATCCCTTAAATCATCTCTTGATTCTACTATCTCATCTATCTGCTTTTTGATACTCAGTATCTTTTGAGCCATAAACTCTATCTTTTGAAACTCTTTATCATAGTCTTCTTGAAGTTTTTGAAGCTTTTTAGCATTATCCCAACCTAAAATCCAGTTTCTTCTGTCATCTATAGAGCTTCTGTCATCTTTTTCGTGCCGAGATAGATTTGCCTTATACTGTCCTCTAATAGTAAGAGCTTTTTTAAATCTTCTAAAATCTGTCATACTATCAACGCAGGGAATGTTAAATCTCTCTTGCATCATAGTTCTAAGTGGCTCATAAAGTGGTGAAGTTGTTTTTATCTCTACTTTATTAAGTAAAGAAGATGCTAAAATCTCCACAAATCTTGAGTTATTTTTCTCTTTGGAAACCTTAAGATAAACTAACTTTCCTTTGAGGTTAGTTTTCTCAACGAACTCACTAACCTCATCGTAATACTCACTATCGACTAGAAGTGAAAGAGCAAAACTATGCATCACTCTCTCTATCGCTCCCTCCCACTTTTTATCTTTAACCTCTAAAAGTTCTCCGACAAAAGGTAGCTTATCCACTTCTAAGCCCAACTCCTTAGCCATATCATCTCTAATGCGAGAGTTTTTATGAGGTATGTTTGAGCGATGATTTTTCATATATTGTAGCTCTACATGTAAGAGTTGCAAACTCTCTTCATATCTTCTTAAAGCACCCTTAGTTTGTAGCATCTTATCTTCTAAATCCTCGGAAGAATTTTCTATCTCATCATAGCGTTTTTGTGCATCATTAAGGTTATTTAAAAATCTATGCTCATTTGAAGCAGTTGGCAATTTAAGTTTGTTTGCTAGGGTGTTGTATGTTTTGTTTATCTGCTTTTTTTCTTGCATAGATTTATCATGATACTCTAGCTCTTTATCGATGGAAGTCAGTCTATCGCCACCACTTTGTTTTAACTCTACTCTCAACTCTACAAGCTTATCATTTTGCTCTTTTTGTGAGGTTTGTGCTTTTGATTTTTGAGATATTTTTTTCTCTACTTCAATCCCCAACTCTTCGAGTCTTGCAGATAGTAGCTCCACTCTAAATGAAGCAAAATATGCACTAAGGCTTTCTCTATAAAGCTCAAAACTATTTTTTGACTCTAGTGCTGTTTCATACTTTTTACCATCTCTATCTATAGGAGTTAAAAGCTCTATCTGCCTTTTTGCACGAAGAACAAGAGTGTGCATGTGATTTAGTTCACTAAAATTACTGCAAAGTTCATCTATCTTAACATCCATACTGCTTGGTTCTAACATGTGAGAGCGAATAAAGTTTGTGAGGTTGCCTATGGCTTTTAGTGAAACTGTTTGGTAAAATAGGTTAAGTGCTTGCTCATTTTTGATGCCCATCAACCTTCTAAAATCCTTAGAATAATCCTTAAAACTATCATAAACATTCAGATGAGGAATTTTACGAAGATTTTTCTTCAGTTCACGAACATCTTTAAAGTCAAAAAACTCTTTTTTTATACTAAGCTCATTTTTACAAACTACAAAAAATTTATGCACTTGTGAAGAGGAAATATAAAAGAACTGAGCTATTGTTACCTCTTCATCATAACCATCATTTTTAAAATTAGCCAGTAAAACACTAAATGTTTTTGCTGCATCTCTAAGTGAAACAGCTTTAGCCGAAGTAAAATCATCATCTTTTGAACTTTTATACTCCCCAAGGATATAGGAGTTCAAACTTCTCTCTTTACCCTCTGCACCTGCTGCTTTGTTGTAAACAATCTTTTGATGTGGAACTAAAAGAGTTGTTAGAGCATCCACTACTGTTGATTTACCAGAACCTATATCTCCAGTTAAGAGTCCATTGTTTTTTGTGAGTGCAAGCTTAAAGTACCCATCATAAGTCCCCCAGTTATAAAACTCAAAAAAATCAAGTCTAAAACCTGCTTGTGTATCATCATCTGCAAAATCAAATCTCTGTTCCATCTAACTCTCCACTGCCTTATATTCTTCTAGTTTTATACTCAAATCATTAAGCCACTGTGCATCTACAAAAGCTTTGATTGATCTTTTAATCTCATAAACTTCATCTTGGTTTTTCATCTTTCGCAAAA
>JAYEGN010000063.1:15807-17417 GCA_034659115.1 Campylobacterota bacterium | reverse complement strand
CATTGCACTCAAGGCACGCTCATTAAAAATTTACACCACCAATAAGGTGGCTTAAAATTTTTACTAAACATCCCTTAAGCACAAGCATAGATAAATTTTATAAATCCTTATGGAATTATTTGGGATAGACTTATAAGCAATTCCTCATCACATTTTAGATATAATCGCGAAATTTCAAATAAACAATTTTAAGGCGATCACATGTCAGAGAAAACTTACCAACCACAAATCATAGAAGAAAAATTTTACAAAATCTGCGAAGATAGAAAATACTTTGAAACAGATGCAAATATAGATATTCAAGAAGAGGGAAAAAACTTCTCTATTATGATGCCCCCACCAAATGTTACAGGTAGACTTCATATTGGTCATGCACTCACATTTACACTTCAAGATATTATCACCCGTTACAAAAGAATGGATGGCTACAAAACTCTTTGGCAACCAGGGACTGATCATGCTGGAATCGCTACACAAAATGTTGTTGAAAAACAACTTTTAGCAGAGGGAACTACTAAAGAAGAGATAGGCAGAGAGGCATTTTTAGAGCGTGCTTGGGCTTGGAAAGAGG
Source organism: Campylobacterota bacterium (assembly GCA_034659115.1). Taxonomy (GTDB): domain Bacteria; phylum Campylobacterota; class Campylobacteria; order Campylobacterales; family Sulfurimonadaceae; genus Sulfurimonas. Next base: position 16,846 of record JAYEGN010000063.1, on the reverse strand, counting down.
AATCTGCTGGAATTATGACTGAGCAACTTCGCAAGATGGGAGTATCTCCTGCTTGGGAGCGTGAAAGATTTACTATGGATGAGGGACTTCAAAAGTCTGTAAAAGAAGCCTTTGTTCATCTTTACAACGAGGGTCTTATAGTTCGTGGTAACTATATGGTGAACTGGTGTACTCACGATGGCGCTTTAAGTGATATAGAAGTTGAGCATGAAGACCATGATGGAAAGTTTTATCATATCAGGTATCCATTCGCTGATGGAAGTGGACATGTGGAGGTAGCAACTACTCGTCCTGAGACCTATTTTGGTGATACTGCTGTTATGGTTCATCCAGATGATGAGCGATATAAAAATATCATTGGTAAAAAAATTCGTCTTCCCCTTTTAAGCCGTGAAGTAACGATTATCGCTGACTCACATGTAGATATGGAGTTTGGAACAGGTGTTGTAAAAGTTACACCTGCACATGATCAAAACGATTATGAAGTTGGGAAAAGGCACGACCTAGAGTTCATAACTGTTTTTGATGAAAAAGGTATTTTAAATGATTATGCTGAAGAGTTTAAAGGGCTTGATAGATTAGAGGCTCGTGAGATTATTGTAAAAAGACTCGATGAAGAGGGCTTTATGGTGAAAGTAGAAGAGCATAAGCATCAAGTAGGTCACTGCTATAGATGTAAAAGTGTTGTTGAACCCTATATCTCAAAGCAATGGTTTTTAAGAAAAGAGGTTGCTGATAAGTCTATAGAAAAAACAAATGCTGGTGAAGCTCAGTTTTTTCCACCACACTGGATAAACTCCTATAACTCTTGGATGGGTGAACTTCGTGACTGGTGTATAAGCCGTCAACTTTGGTGGGGACATCAGATTCCTATTTTTTACTGTGATGATTGTGAACATGAGTTTGCTTCTCAAGATGAGCATCCTTCTACATGTCCAAAATGTGCCTCTAAAAATCTAACGCAAGATCCTGATGTTCTTGATACTTGGTTTAGCTCTGCTTTATGGCCTTTTTCTACTCTTGGATGGGGTCAAGGTGA
>JAYEGN010000063.1:0-15707 GCA_034659115.1 Campylobacterota bacterium | reverse complement strand
GTCAAGGTGATACAGAGATGGATAAACTATTTCAGTCTGATGATATGAAAGATTTTTATCCAAATACACTTCTTATCACCGGTTTTGATATCCTTTTCTTTTGGGTTGCTAGAATGATGATGATGGGTGAGCATTTTAACGGACAACTTCCATTTAACCACATCTACCTTCACGCTCTAGTAAGAGATGAAAAGGGTGATAAGATGAGCAAATCCAAAGGAAATGTTATAGATCCTCTTGATATGGTGAACCAATACTCTGCTGATATCTTAAGATTTACTCTCGCTATATCAGCTGCTGCTGGTCGTGATATTCGTATGAGCACAGAAAAACTTGAACAAAACCGTAACTTCACAAACAAGCTTTATAATGCTAGTAAATATCTACAGATGAATGAATCAACTTTTCCTGATCTCAAAGGTTTCTGTCTTCAAACAGACCTTGGTAAATATATGGCATCTCGCTTAAATCAGGCAACAAAAGAGGTTCGTCAAGCTCTTGATGAGTACAAATTTAATGACGCTGCTACTATCATCTATAGATTTATTTGGAATGAGTTTTGTGGCTGGGGGATTGAACTTAGTAAGGCTGACAAAGGTTCTATAATCGAACTTGGAGCAATTTTCAAGGAATCTATGAAACTTCTTCATCCATTTATGCCTTTTGTAACTGAGTACCTTTATCATGAACTCTCTGGAACTTCCTTGGAAGAAAATGACTCTATTATGATTATGTCTTATCCTAGTAAAACAAAAAAGCGTAAAGAAGAAAAGAAGTTTGACATCATTATGGATGCAATTGTTTCTATAAGAAGAGCCAAGGTTTTAGTTGATTTAGCAAACCAAAAGATAGAAAAAGCGTTTGTAAAAATAGACGGCATAAGTGACAAGGATAAAGAGGCTATGCTTCCATTTATCATAAGACTTGCAAAGGTTGCAGATGTTGAATTTACTCAGAATTCTATAGAAAACTCAGTAAGTGATATAGCCAATACATGTGAAACTTTCATACCAACTGATTCTATAGACTTAAGCTCTATCATCGCTAAACTTACAAAACAGGATGAGAAGCTTCAAAAAGAGATAGATAAAGTAAGTGGTATGCTAGGCAATGAAAAATTTGTAGCAAATGCACCAGAAAATGTATTAGAAAAAAATCGTTCGCTTCTTGCAGATGCAAAAGCAAAACAAGTAAAAGTTTTAGAACAACTTAACTCACTAAAGTAGGTAAAATAATGATTAGTAATATTGAATATATGGGTAATGTTAAAAGTTTAAAATCCATAGATATAACAGGTAAAAGAGTTTTAATTCGTGTAGACTTTAATGTCCCAATGGATTCACAAAATAATATCTCTGATGATCGTCGTATTAGAGCAGCACTCCCTACCATTAACTACTGTATTGATCACAATGCATGTTCTATAACTCTTGTTACACACCTTGGTAGACCAAAAGGTAGCTATGATGAAAAATACAGTGTAATACATATTCAAAAAAGACTCGAAAGACTCCTTGGTAGAAGAGTTGAACTTGTAAGTGATTTTTCAGCTTCAAAAGATGAGATAGCTACATGTTCATTAGAAAGAATTTTTCTACTTGAAAATATTCGCTTTTATGAAGGTGAAAAGAAAAATGATGTTGAACTATCTAAAGAACTAGCTAGTATATGTGATGTATTTGTAAATGATGCCTTTGGTACTTCTCATCGCAAGCACGCATCTACTTATGGAATCACAGAGTTTGTTGATACAAGTGTTGCTGGATTTTTAATGATGAAAGAGATAGAAGCTTTCAGCAAAGCACTAGAAAAACCGATAAAACCTATCGCCTTAGTAATTGGTGGTGCAAAAATATCTTCAAAAATAACACTACTTAGTTCAGTAATGTCAAAAATCGATAAGTTAATTATTGGTGGCGCTATGAGCAATACATTTTTAGTAGCACAAGGCTATGACATGCAAGCTTCTATGTATGAAGAAGAATATGTACAGATCGCTTCAAAAGTAATCCAAGATGCTAAAGCTCATGGTGTTAAAATATATCTTCCCGTAGATGTAGTGATTACGGATTCTATAGAGCATCCTATCGATATAAAAGTTGTTCCATCTCAAGATGTTTTAGAAAATTTTCAGGCGGTAGATATTGGACCAGCAACTGTAAAACTTTTTTCTGAGGCGATAGGACTTTCAAATACTATTATATGGAATGGACCGATGGGTATCTATGAAATAGCAAGATTTTCCAAAGGAACTTATAAGATAGCAAGTACCATAGGTGACTGTTATGCTTATACTATAGTAGGTGGTGGAGATACTGCTGATGCTGTAGAAAAAGCGGGTGAAAAAGATAATTTTAGTTTCATATCAACTGGTGGTGGAGCAAGTTTGGAACTTTTAGAGGGTAAAATATTACCTGGGTTTGAAAGATTAGATCGTATAGACTAATGATAAGCATTATTCTTTAACTATAAAGGTGTTATACAATTGTTTGATTTAAAAAAATACTCATCGGCGAATATCAAAAACGATGTTTTATCTGGTTTAGTTGTTGCTGTTGCATTAGTTCCAGAGGCTATCGCATTTAGTTTTATTGCTGGTGTTAGCCCAATAGTTGGGCTTTATACCGCTTTCATATTAGGTCTTATCACATCTCTAATCGGTGGTAAACCAGGGATGGTATCTGGAGCTACTGGTGCCGTTGCTATAGTCTTGGTTGGTTTAGGTCTAGAAGTAAATACACTTATGTCTACTCAAGGCTTAAGTGGTGATGATATAGCCATTATGGTACTTAACTATATACTTTTGGCAACTGTTGTTGCTGGTCTTATTCAAGTTGGTATAGGCATGCTAAAACTTGGTAAGTTTATCCGTCTTGTTCCAACTCCCGCTATTCATGGTTTTGTCAATGGTCTAGCTATCGTTATCGCTACTGCTCAATTTAAGTTTTTTGATGGACAGGGTACTATGATGTATATCTTAGTAGTTATTACTATGGGTATAATGTATATACTACCTAAATATACAAAAGCTGTACCTGCTGGACTTATAGCAATTATCATCGTTACACTGAGTGTCTACATAACTGGAGCCAACACTCTTTTACTGAGTGGCTTAGATGATATGAGCAAATATGCTGGTCAGCTTCCATCATTTGGCATTCCTCACTATCTCTTTAGTATAGAAGCTATTCTTTTAGTTCTTCCCTACGCTGTTATCGTTGCGATGGTTGGTATCATAGAATCACTTCTTACTCTATCTGTGTTAGATGAGTTAAGCAATACTCGTGGATCGGCAAATAAAGAGTGTATCGCTCAGGGAACTGGAAATATCACATGTGGCTTCTTTGGTGGCATGGCTGGCTGTGCTATGATTGGTCAATCAATCATCAACTACACATCTGGTGGTATCGGTAGGCTTTCATCATTTGTTGCTGCAGTAGGTCTGATAATCCTTGTTGTTTCTATGAGTGGTGTTTTAAATGCTATCCCTGTAGCGGTTCTTGTTGGTATTATGTTTATGGTAAGTATCGGTACATTTGAATGGTCAAGTTTTTCCCGTTTAAGTCGTATGCCAAGAACAGATGCTTTTGTTATGGTAGCAGTTACCCTTATCACTGTTTTTGAGGATTTGGCTATCGCTGTTATCGCTGGTGTTATCATATCTGCTCTTGCTTTTGCTTGGAAACACGCAAGAATATTTATAAATGTGCACACAGAAGATGATGGAACAAGGGTATATGAGCTTGATGGTCCTCTATTTTTTGGAAGTGCCACAACATTTGGAGATAACTTTGACATACCAAATGACCCCCCTAAAGTTGTTATAGACTTCAAAAATGCTAGAGTAATGGATGCCTCAGGTGTTGAAGCCATAGATGCTATAACTAAAAAGTATGAAGATGCTGGTAAAAACTTACTTCTTAGACATCTCAGTGCGGACTGTAAAGCCATTCTAAAACTAGCTGGTCCACACTGTGCATATGAAGAAGATGATCCAACATACAAGGTTGCTTATAATTATTAGAATATTTAGCTATAATAAAATATGAAAAGTTTATCATTAAATCTAAAAATTCTTTTAATTTTTTTTATTCCGGCTATAGCTCTTGTATATTTCTCTTTCTCTTTTGTTCAGGCAAAATATAAAACTTTAAATGAAAGTGCGATGTATAAGCTATCTGCAAATATAACAGATAGCTTGAGTAAACTTGTGCATAATCTTCAAATAGAAAGAGGTCTTAGTGCAGGATATATCGCAACCTCTAACCATTCTAAGTATAAAGAAAAGCTACAAGAGCAGTATATCTCAACAGATAAAGCATACACTGAATTTTTAAAGTTTGTTGACATACAATCAAAAGAAAAAAATAGCATAATACAAAGCATAGGGCATATAAATCAACCTTTAATAAAAAATATTATTAAAGAGATGAGTCACATAGAAGATATCAGAACATCTGTACTAAAATCAAACATCAACTTTAAAGATGAAATACAATACTACAGCTATATAAACTATAATCTTATTAAAGCCATAAAATCATTTATAACAATACTAAAAAAACAAAGTAATGACAACTCAGCTCTATCTAAACTTCAAGATTTAAAAGAAAATGCTGGACTTGAAAGGGCGTACATTTACAATCAGCTACTATCAAGCAATCTTCAAGATAATAGGCTTGAAAATATAAAAACTTTTCAAAGCTTACAAGATAGTGCTCAAGAACAGTTTTTCATAGATGCTTCTATAAAATCTACTTTAATATACACAAATATAATGAAAAAAGCGCAAGAAGATAATGTTATACGCCTAAGAGAGAAGTTTTTTAAAAATCTATTATCAAATGAAGATGCCACTAAGTGGTTTCAAGTTAGTACAGATAGAATAGAGATGTTAGAAAAAATATCTTCTAGCATATTAAATAGATATATAAAAATATCTAATGATGTATATTCTAATGCTTTAAACTCTCTATACTTTACAGCCTTGCTATGGATTTTATCTCTTGTATCATTAAGCATACTTACCTATATTTTAAGAAACCTCATCAAAACAGAAGAACACCTTATGGATGAACTTAGAATATCTGCATATACATTTGATTCGCATGAAGCTATGACTATAACAGATGTTAATGGAACTATTTTAAAAGTGAATGATGCTTTTACAAAAATTACAGGATATTCACGATCTGAAGTAATTGGAAAAAATCCAAGAGTATTAAAATCTATGAAACATGGTGATGATTTTTATAGAGAGATGTGGAGACAAATAAACACCGCTGGAAAATGGAGTGATGAGATATATAATAAACGAAAAAATGATGAGATATATATGGAGAGATTATCTATCACAGCTATTAAAAATGATAAAGATATAACAACTCACTACATTGCTCAGTTTTTAGATATATCTGATGTTATAAAAGCACAAGAAGAAGCTCAGCATCAAGCAGATCATGATTTTTTAACCGGACTTCTAAATAGAAAATCATTAATGCAAAGGCTTAATGAAGAGTTCATAAAAGCTAAAAGACATAATTTTTTACATGCATTTTTATTTATAGACTTAGATGAATTTAAAGCGATTAATGACAATTATGGTCATGAAGTTGGCGATAAACTTCTTATTGAATTTTCTTTAAAATTACAACAGTTAGTAAGAGAAGAGGATATTGTTGCTAGGATTAGTGGTGATGAATTTGCCATAATAGTTTTAAATATAAACAAGATAGAATCTGAAGCCATTAAAGGTGTGAAGAATCTTTGCAATCAAATTATAAATACTCTAAAAGATCCTTTTATCTTAAATGAAAATAACTTAAGCATTAGTGCTAGTATAGGTATAAAATTATTTCCCCAAAAAGAAAAAAATATTCATGATGTAATGATTCATGCTGATACAGCGATGTACCAAGCTAAACATCAAGGAAAAAGACAATGTGTATTTTTTGATAAAGCGATTGAGCTTAAACTAAAACACTATCAACTACTTGAAGAAGAAGTAAAGCAAGCATATAAAAATAATGAATTCAAAATTTTCTTTCAACCAAAAATAGATACTAAGTCTGGTAAAATTGTTGGAGCAGAAGCTTTAATAAGGTGGCAACATCCACAAAAAGGCTTACTCTACCCTGATCTATTTTTAGAAACAGCTCTTGATATAGGCATGACTCACAATATTACGCTCTTAGCACTTCATAATACATGTAAGTTTTTAGAATCTACTCAAGGTATGCTTAGTGGAACTATATCTATCAATATTACTTCAGATGAATTAGTAAATCCTCTATTTCAAAGTGAGCTCATCTTAATAATCAAAAAATACAATATAGAAGCATCCAAGATAGAACTAGAGATAACAGAAAATGAACTCATAAAAGATTTTGATGCAACTATTGAAATAATCAAGAAATTAAAAGAGTTTGGCATTAAATTTGCCATAGATGACTTTGGAACAGGATATTCATCTATAACCTACCTACAAAAACTGCCAGTAAACTCTCTAAAAATTGATAGAAGTTTTTTAGATAATATATCTCAAACAGCAGATCAAGAGTTAGTAAGCATGATTGTTAATATAGCAAAAACATTTAACATGTGTAGTATTATTGAAGGTGTGGAAAGTAAGCGTCAACTAGAATTTATACAAAAAATAGATGCAGACCAATACCAAGGTTTTTACTTTTCCAAAGCGGTTAACGAAAAAGGGTTTAAGGAACTACTGTCTAGACAGGCTCATTTAGATTGACTCTCTCTCTCGAAAATATCTCTTTTTGGCTCTCCTATATAATATCCTTGAGAGTAATCTATACCCATCTCTACAATTTTTTGCAGAACAGCCTCATTATGAATGTACTCTGCGATAACCTTAATGTCACTTTTTTTACATATATCGACTATCGCTTCAACGATTATTTGGCTCTGCTTATCTTCAAGTATATTTTTAATAAAAGCACCATCAATTTTCAAATAATCTGGGTTTAACTCCAAAAGTCTAGAAAAATTTGAGTTTTCTTGTCCAAAATCATCTATAGCAATTTGAAAGCCTTTTCTTCTCAATGAATTTATTTGATCCAACATATCTGACTCAGTAAGCGTTACAATATCTTCTAAAAGTTCTAAAACGATTCTATGTGGATCTATGGAGTATTTTTCAACATTAATCATAAGAAATTTTTCTAAATAGCCTAGGTGTATATCATTTCCTGTAATATTTATAGAAAATTCATACTTACTTTTGCTAAACATTTTAAAAGCATTCGTTATTATCGTTCTAGTTACTAATGATAATGACCCAGTGATTCTTGCTGCTTCCATAAACCTTATAGGAGATACCATAGCTGCATCATCTTCTATTCTAGCTAAACATTCATATTTTTCTATCTCTTTGGTAACATTATTTAAGATTGGTTGAAAAAATGATATCAGTTTTTCATCTGCAATAGCAGATCTTATTTTATTTATCCAATAAACACTTTCTTGCTGTTTTCTTGCATATTCAGATTTTCCGCTAAAAATCCTGTATGTGTTTCTACTATGGAGTCTAGCTTCACTAATAGCCACAGATGCATGATTTAAGGTAAGGATTCCACTACCCATAGCAACACCCACAGTAGCAGACAGTTTTACAACTATACCGTGATGTCCAAGATCTATTTCTGTATGATTAAAGAAGGATATGATTGATTCGCAGAACTCTTTTATCTCTCTTAAATTATAGAAATCTTTAGCTATAAACACAAACTCATCACCATCAAATCTAAAAAGCTTGATATTTTTTTCTTCATAAGATTTAAATAATTTGCTACCTCACACAAAATTTCATCACCAGTAAGATAACCATAAGCATTATTAATACTGGCAAAATTATCTAAATTTATCACAAAAACATTGACACGAGAATTAAGTTTTAGGTATTCCATAAGAGCAAAACGATTATCTAAATTGGTCAATGGATCTTTATAATAATCATAAAGTTTCTCTTTTAAATATAATTCCATCTAATCCATCCTTATAAATATAAAACTATCTGGTTTTATGTTTTTGTATTTTGCCATACTTTGACCAATATTTGCATTAATGTATGTTGGATCTGCCGCGATTAGTGCTCTAGACCCCACCTCAACTCTATCACCTGCAATAGGAATGTTAATAGCTGTTGACATGTGATCTGAATATTTTACACCAACCGCACCGATACCAAAAAGTTTCTCTACAAGTAGTGCAAATAAAACTGCTCTATCTTCACAGTCTGATTTATCAAAATAAAGCGTTTCATTGGCAAACATAACCTTCTCTCTTGAAAACTGATCGCTATCAACCTCATATTTAAAAGCTTTTTGAACAAAATGAAGTACAAAGTTGATAGCATCTCCCATCTTCATACCATCTATATGTTTTTTCAAGGCAATAGCAACTGTTTTATATGTTATGCTATCTAAAGGTGCATTGAAAAATGTTTCATAATCTGCTTGTGGGTAGGTAGCCATAAAATCTATAAGGTTCTGGTTGTACTCAAATGAAACTTCATAGTTTTTACCATACTCTTTAAAAGTAAGCGTTTTTTTTCTAATATCAGGTTCAAAATTTGGAATACCCTTCAAAGATAGGTTTAATGGTTTATCTGCATCTGGATAATTTTGTTCATAAGAATAGACTCTATTTATACTATGTTTTGCATATTGCGATACGACATAAAAATTTTTATTTGAAAAAAGATAGCTTGGAGTTGAATAGATGATTTTTTCAGAGTAATGCATCAATACTATATGCCTTTGAACAAGTCCAACTCTTACAGCATATCCAAGCTTGTTGAAGATAAACCAACTCAGAAGATTAGCATTATCTGGGTTTGAATGTATATGCTTTGAAAACTCTATAACAAGCAGATATACTCCCCAGTCATTTAGATTCATGCGTTTAGTTATTTTTTTAATCTTCTTGATAAAAGGTTCATATTCACTTGAAGCGGTCGCATCAAAAAAATTTCTAATTCCATTTTGATTTTGAGGATAAAATTTCGCTTTGTCTATATTATCAGGAACATTAAAAACAAGTGTAGAACCATAAAAATCAAAATTTATATCAAAAGTACTTACTGCTTTTATCTTAATCCTGTCTACTTTAGTTGCATTAACATCTTTTATGATAATACCAACTTTTGGACCAACACTTTTGATTTTCTTTGGATTTGTTTGAATTATATCTCTTGGTTTTGGATTTTCATATAAGGGTACGCCTTTATAGATGTCAAAAGAGTTCCATTGCTGCTTTAAATAATCACTGAAGCTATTGTCTCTGTCATCTTTATATTTTACAAATGACTGAGTTTGTGATTTTTTAAACTCACTAAATGTTGCAGCACCCAAAACAGAGGTACTTATGAAAAAAATTATACTAAAATGGCCAAATAGCCTGAATAGCTTTTGTACCCCATCCCTGTTTTGTAGCACGATCAACATCTCCCTCTGTTTTATAAAGTATCTTAGCCTCACTCATCTGAGAGGAATCAATCTTATTGTACTGATCTATATCATATGGACGGATAACGCCACTTATCTGAATAACTTGTTTTTGATCATCAATCAAAATCTCTCTCGAACCAGATATAAAATAGTTTCCATTTTCTAAAACTTTAACTATTCTAACTGAAACTATCGTATTAAAAGAGGCATCTTTTGTTGAACTACCCTGCCCTTTAAAACTACTATTGGACTTAGTTGTAAAACCTATGTTTGATACACCGTTAAGATTGTTTGCTAAACCACTAATTGCAGAATTTGCACCATCTGCAACAAAGGTGCCACCACCTAAATCACTATCATCTGCCGCTGTTATCGATTTAGCTGCCGTATTGGAACTTTGTGTACTCTCGGAGATAAGAACCTGCACTATATCATTGACATGCATAGCCTTATGATCTGAAAACAAAGGATTATCGCCTTTTCCAAAAATACTCCCAGATGCAGTATAATCTTTTTTATCTTCACGAGCAGGCATCTGTTCCACATATACAGGTGGTTCAAAATCTATCTCTGGATCGTTTAAGCCAGCAGTACACCCCGTGAAAAATAGCATAACGCAAAGTGGCATCAAAAGTATTAAAATATATTTTAGCATTGTTGTCTCTTACTAGTAGATTTAGATATAATTCTAGCAAAAATAGTTCCAAGGATTCTAAATGACTTTAAGAGAAACGATAAATCAACATGTAAAAGAAGCGATGAAAGCAAAAGAAACAAAAAAAAGAGATGCCCTTCGTCTTTTAACAAGCGCTTTTAAACAGATAGAAGTGGATGAGAGAAAAGAGTTAAGTGATGATGACATAATAAAAATTATTCAAAAACAGGTAAAAAGTAGGAATGATTCTATAGAACAATATAAAAAAGCAGATCGTGATGATTTAATACAGATAGAACTTGATGAGATAGCTTTTTACAAACCATACCTCCCAGCACAACTAAGCGATGAAGAGTTAGTATCTGCACTTAAAGATATCATAAACAAAACTGGAGCATCAAGTATGAAAGATATGGGAAAAGTAATGGGAATGGCAAGCAAAGAACTCGCAGGAAAAGTAGATGGAAAAAGAATCAATGAGTGTGTTAAAACGCTACTTTAAAATGCAACTCTTTAACTGTTAAATTTTCCATATTTTAAATTCACCTCTTTCTTAGACTAGAGCCTTAATAGCCGGCTGTTTTTAGTCCTATTGATTAACTTGTTAGGCAATTTCATTAGTAAAGTGCTTTGATTTTGCCCAATGAATCCAGATAACAATTATTAACATTATTGAATTTATACCAATCATTACCCAAGGGCGGATTTCTAATGGGAAAAGATCAGTAACAAAAGGAACCATTGGTATTGAAAAACCAACAGTAGTTAAAAGCGCGGCAGGATAATAGCAAAATAATCCCCAAGTTTGTTTTAAAAATAAACCTACAGCTGTAACAAACAACAGGATAGCCCAAGCAATAATAGGTAAATTATTTGTAAATGTTAATCCGAAGTCCCCTATGATTAAAAACATTCTCCAATTCACGATTAATGTAATAATAATTAAAAAAGCAATAACTCTCTGTCCATATTTACATAGTGAATCTTGCATATTTCCCCTTTTACCTAACGGTCGAATAGTTGTTGTTTTCTTTCATAAAAATATGGGTCATATTCGAATAACTTTTTATCATTATAGCACAATATAAGTACCGCAATATAAGTACCCAAATAATTCCATAAGAATAAAAAATTTAAACTATCATTGCACTCAAGGCAGGTTCATTAAAAATTTACACCACCAATAAGGTGGCTTAAAATTTTTACTAAACATCCCTTAAGCACAAGCATAGATAAATTTTATAAATCCTTATGGAATTATTTGGGAAGTACTGTGTAATGAATTTCCACTTTTGCGATATAACACTCCATACATATTCTAGGATATAAAATGGGAAGAAGACTACGAATAGAGATTCACTCATAGGGGTGCAACTCAAGTAACTCTGCTATTTCTAAAATAGTTTTAAAATAATAAAAGTGTAAATTCATGACACGGTACCTTTCCTAAGCCTAATTTTTACTTATGTAATCATAAAGTAATAGAGCTTACATATAATTATTTCAATAAAATTATAAGGCTATAAATGATAGATGTTGAAAAGATGATTAGAAAAAAGTATCCAAAACTAAAAAACAACAAGATAATTCAAGGTGCAATCTCTATATTTGCTGATTCTATTATACATCAAGATGAGATAAATAATTTTTTAGAGAAAAATTCGCATCTAGGGAGTTATGAGTTTATAGATGAGATTTTGGAGTATTTTAATTTTAATTATGTTGTTAATGATAAAGATATAGAAAATATACCAGCATCTGGGCGAGTTGTCATTATTGCAAATCATCCTTTGGGTGCATTGGATGCATTTGCTTTGATTAAACTACTAAGCAGGGTTAGAAAGGATGTAAAGATAATTGCTAGTGATTTTTTAGATATATTTGAACCTCTTCGTCCTATCTTGATAAATGTAGATAACTTTACAGCTAGACAAAAAAAAGAAAATATCCAAAAAGTATATGATGCCCTAGAAGATGAGATGGCAGTTGTTGTTTTTCCATCAGGAGAGGTTAGTAGAGTTGGTAAAACAGGAGTAAAAGATAAAAAGTATAAAAAAGGCTTTTTGAAATTTGCTCATAGAAGTAATGCTCCCATCTTGCCTATATTTATAGGTGGTAAGAACTCTAAAACATTTTACTCAGTTTCTAGTATAAACAAAAAACTATCTACACTACTTCTACCAAATGAGATGTTTAAACAGCGTAACAAAACTATAGAGATACATGTAGGAGAGATAATTGCAAATGAAAATATCATCCCAAGTGGCATAAGCAACGAGGCAATATTAGAGCTATATAAAAAGCATATATACAATTTGAAAAATAAAAAAAGCTTTTTCGTAACCCAAAAATCTATAGCTCATCCAGAAGATAGACGAGATATTAAAAAAGAGTTAAAAGACTCTATAGCACTTGGAGAAACAAAAGATGGTAAAAAAATCTATCTTTATGAGGTAAAGGGGCAAAACTCCATAGTTTTAAATGAGATAGGTCGCTTAAGAGAACTTACATTTAGAAAGGTAGGGGAGGGAATCAACAAAAAAAGAGACTTAGACAAGTATGACAAATACTATAAACATATCATTCTATGGGATGAAAATGATTTAGAGATAGTTGGAGCTTATAGAATCGCTGAGTGTAAGAGTGTGATAGAGAACTACGGAGTTGATGCCTTATATACTACAACTCTTTTTAACTTCAATAAAATTTTTCTTACATATTTAGATGATTCTATAGAGCTTGGAAGAAGCTTTGTTCAACCAAAATACTGGGGAAGTAGAGCACTTGATTATCTTTGGTATGGCATAGGAGCTTACATAAGAAACAATCCTCAAATCAAATATCTTTTTGGTCCAGTCTCACTTAGTGATAGTTATACAAAAATTGCCAAAGATATGGTGCTTTACTTTTATGACAGCAATTTTAAAGATAAGGACTCACTTGTAGAAGCTAAAATTCCATACAATTTTAAAACAGACAAGGCTCTTATACAAAAGTTGGAAAAAGAGTTTGATGCTGATGAGTACAAGGAGAATTTTAAACGATTGAAAAAATCTTTAAGTAGTATATTGACAACTGTACCAACTCTTTATAAGCAATATGCTGACCTTTGTGATGAGGGTGGCATTAGGTTTTGTGCATATAATACAGATTATGATTTTTCAAACTGCGTAGATAGTTTCATAGTTGTTGAGATCTCTAAGATAAAAGCATCTCAAAGAAAGAGGTATATAGACTAGGAAATATTTCACAAAGATTACATATTGTTATACCTTTGTGTCTTACATGTAATAGATAGAGTTTATAATTTTGCATATAAAGATAAAGGTGTATTTTGAAAAGTAGAGAATTTATTATCTATAAAGAGAGTTTTGATTTGGGTTGTGAAAGTGAGCTTAGTATCTATGCAACAGAAGATTATCTATATGAAGAGTTAGAGATTCCAGCTGAGTATATTGAGTCTTTAAAGATATCGAATGAGGTCGTAAACCTTAAACTAGCTAACTCTAGAGAGTATTTTAACGATGATTGGTATGTGAATCTACAAAGAGTTAGCTAGAGTGTTTTTTATTTATAAAACATACTGCAACTAAACTATTATGACATGTAGTTGTGCATCTTCTCATAAAATAGCCCACGCAATGATGAGAGAAAAAAAGTTACACCCCTCGTGATTGAATATCCACTTTCTCATCAAGATTTTCCATCTAAGCCATAAATGCTTAATTTTAATGAACGATATATTAAGCCATTTATTGCTAAAATAATATAAATTTAACTATTTTATATCAAGAGGGTCATTATGCAAAATTTATTAGATGAGCTTAAGCAGAAAAAAGAGCAACTAGATAAATTAAGACCACTATCCAAAGCTCAAATAAAAAATCTAAAAAATGTGTATGATATTCAGCTAACATATAATTCTAATGCAATTGAAGGCTCAACATTAACCTATAGTGAAACAAAGCTTATTTTAAATGAAGGTATCACCATAGGTGGCAAAAGCATGAATGAGCATTTAGAGGCTATTAACCATCAAGAAGCCATTGGCTTTATTGAAGATGTAGCTAAAACCAAAACCAAAGATATCACACTTGCAGATATAAGAAACATTCATTATTTAATATTAAAAGGCATTGACAATAAAAATGCAGGCAAATATAGAACTCAAAATGTTGCTGTTGTAAAAAGTAATGGCTCACTACATAATTTTGCAGAACCTTTAAAAATAGATGAAAAGATGAACAAGTTTGTAAATTGGTTACATACTCAAACAGTAGAAGAACCAATATTGCTTGCTTCATTGGTTCATTTAAAATTTGTATCTATTCACCCCTTTATTGATGGAAATGAAAGGACTGCTAGATTACTTATGAATCTAGTTCTTTTGCAAAATACCTATCCTCAAGCAATCATAAAAGTCTCAAATAGAGCAGAATATATACAAGCTATTGAAAAGTATCAACAGAGTAGCGACAGTGACTATAATGATTTTTACAAAGTTCTTTTAAAAAGCGTTAATGATAGTTTAGATTTATATTCAACAATACTTACTAACGATATTAAAGTCATTTAGTATTATATAATGATGTGACTACACTAATTCACACAAAGATTACACATCTTGCCTATTTGTTAAAAAAGAGCCATCCGTATATCATCATAGCTAACTTTAGAGTCTAAAAGCTCAAATATAGGTTTTAATCGAGGTTTACCATCATCGCTAAAATCATCAGGGTTATCTCTTTCTTTGATTTTTGCAAGTGCATCTTTTACAAGTATTATAATCTTATCATCTGGCATAAACTTATCTAAATTGATTTTGGAATCTTGCTCTTTTAAAATACTCAAGTGTTTTACAATAGTTCCCTTGCTCATACCTCTACTTAATGCTAAATCATCTATTGAACTAGAACTCTCAAGTAACTCTTTAGTTTGGATATGTGTAGGAGTTACACTGTTTTTAATAACTTTCTTTTCAGACCTTAAGACTTCCTCTTGTGCTTTTATCTCCTTTATATCTGTAACTCCATCTATACTTAGAATATAAGTTTTAAATATTTGTTGAAGGTTCTCCTCTGACACTGATTCTATTCCATCACTTGCTTTTTGAGATGCTGCTTTAATTCTATCATCTACATGTAGGATAAGAGGATCAACACTCAAAGCTTTGTCATTTAATCCCATAAGACGCAAGCCCTCTATATTTTTAATCCGTGAAAGTGCAACATAACCCTGCCCTACTTCAAAGGTTTTAGACAAATCTATTTCTGCTGAATCTAGTGTCATTCCTTGAGATTTATGTATAGTAATTGCCCATGCAAGTTTAAGTGGAATTTGTGAGACTTTGGCAACTATGTTTCCATTATCATTTTCTATGCTCCAGTCTTCTAAGCCAACCATAATTATTGATCCATAAGAGGTTTTTACTATGGGTAGACCTGTTTCCTTGTCAAAGTCTATTACAATTCCTGTAGTACCATTAACATAGCCTAGTTCATTGTTATTTTTTATAAACATAACAACTGCATCTTTTTTCAGTGTCATCTCTTCTAAAACAAGTGAAGACTTAAATATCTTCTCAA
>JAYEGN010000062.1:13933-17496 GCA_034659115.1 Campylobacterota bacterium | reverse complement strand
AAGCTACCAGTAGCTCCTGCAATAGTTTGCCTTGTAGCTAATAGCTTATCTTTTATTTGAATATTTAGTTTTTAATGGGGATTGGTATAAAGTCTGTATCATATATAAAAGCTGTTATATCTTTTAAAACTTCCATCTCATAACCAAGCAGTGGCATAAGCTCATACTTTTTTATCGCCCCATCCATTAGAGATGTTTTAGCATCTGGTTTCATTACCCACTCTGACATATAGGCTACAAAATCCTCTTTATTTGGAAATGCACTCTTATATATCTCTCTTACATGTAGCATAGATGGAGCAGAAATATCTTTAGTCTCATTATGACATGTGATGCAATTTCCATGAAACAAAAGAGCGCCTAAACTATCTGAAAAAAGGTTAAATGATAGTAGTGTTATGAGGATAATAGCTTTTATTTTTTAGCCTTTTTTATCATCTCATAAGCTTGATTTATCTCTTGCGTTTTTTTAGTTGCTTCTTCCATGTAGGCTTCACCTCTGTTTTGTGACTTTATAATATCTGGATGATATTCACGAATCTTTTTTCTATACGCTTTTTTAATAACACTTATATCATCATTTTCATCTACACCTAAAAGTTTATACGCATCTGAAATATTGGTTTTTGGATGAACATTTTTTATCATCTGCTCAAACTGATTGAAGATGGTATGGTAGGCTTTAGGGTCAAATTCAAGAGCCGCTGCTATAGTTTGAAGTATATCATCTTCGCTTTGAGATACTTCTCCATCTGCAAATGCTAGTTGGATTAAAAAGCCCATAAATTGTTGCTGTTTTGCTTTATCTCTTTTTATGGCAACCCCAAGTTTATGAGCAATATCTTGAGTATTATCAACTCTATTTTTCTCTTCATCAAAAATCTGTTTTAGTATATCTTTTGTTTTTTCAGGCTCAGGAAATACTTTAGAGATATCATCAAACATAATAGTTATGAGCTGTACCTCTAGTGCATCAACCTTTCCATCAGCCTTAGCAACCTTGGCTACTAGAGCAACAAAAAGACCCAAGTCACTACTTTGTAAAGATTCTTTTGAAATTGAAAAGTTTTTAAATGCCTCTTGTGAATAAACTGTATATTTTGAATAGCTTTTAAAGATATAGTAAAAAACTGCTCCCATAAGAGCAAATAAGATGAGATTTCCCACAACAATTCCTTAGATTAATTTGTCGCATTATACAGTTTTGAGGTAAATATAATGGTACAATCCTATCATGAAACCATACCTTGCATATACTACTTTTGCACTACTGTTTTATATGCAAAACTTCATATTTTCACTTTTTGCTAGCTTTACATTTGTACCAACTATTTTAGAGTTTATCTTGATCTATCTGCTCATACTTTTAATCTCAAAAACTTCATACCCAAAAACTTTTTTTACAATTTGGCAGAGTTTGTATCTTATGCACTTTAGTTTTATGAGCTTCTTTGGTAGAGTTATAACTAGTAGTGATATTTATCTGTTTTTTACACATCTAAGAGAAACTTATGAAACATTTATCTACACGCTAGATATCTACATGTTGGCATTTATCATCTCTTTATTTATATATATTGTGATTTTTACTTTTAACTTTAAAAAAGTTGGTGCAAATCTTTACATGTTAATAGTTTTGTTTGTTTTAGTGCTCCTGCTAAACTCAAATAAAACACAAGACTCTAGTCTTTTACTTTTAAAATCACTGACAAATTTGGGTTCTATATTTAAAGAGAAAAGTGAGATAAAAATATCTAAAAAATTAACTCCACTAAGAGATGCAAATGTAAATATAGTGCTAGTAATAGGTGAGAGTATGAGAGCAAGAGAGTATCAAACACAAAAGTATGATATGTTTGAGAACTATTTTTATAAAACTATATATGCAGGAGCGACAAGCACAGATGTATCGGTTCCACTACTTATAAACGGTGCTATTAAACCATCAGAAATAGATATGGCGAACAATCTTTTCACACTTGCAAAACAAAACAACATAGCGACAGCATTTATAAGTGTTCAGTCTGAAAAATCTATGAAATATATAAAACCTTATCTACACCCCAAGAGTACTTCCTCGCATTCGCTCACGGCGCATGTAGAAGATATTGATAGTTATAAAATTATAGCTTCAAGAGATGATAAGGATTTGGTAAAAGAGCTTAAAAAGATAGAGAAAGACCAAACTAATTTGATAGTCTTGCAGATGCAAGGAGAACATAGCCCATATATTTACTATCCACACCCCAAGAGTACTTCCTCGCTATCGCTCACAGCGCATGTAGATAAAAATGATGATATATCAACACGCTATGCCCATAGTATGAACTACTCAAATGAGATAATAATACAGATGATAGAGTATATAAAAACTCTAAATAAAGAGAGTATATTTATATTTACATCTGACCATGGAGAACTTTTAGGAGAGGGTGGGAGCTATGGTCATAACACATTTAAAGAGCAGGTTTATAGAGTTCCTTTAGTAATTGCAGATTCGTTAAATACAGAAAATAGTTATGAAGATATTTTATCTCATAACGGTATTTATAATCTTATATTTTACTATCTAGGCTATTCAAAGAGCATAAAAAAACCACAAAAAAGCATACGAGTAAATGGAACTATGATAAATGAAGAGGATGGATACAAAACATTCGATATAATTTCAAAATGAGAAAAAAAATACAAGAGTTAAATAGTGGCGTAAAATATATGCTTCTTGCATCATTTTTGTTTGCAATTATGGGTGCATTTGCAAAGCTTGCTTCACAAACTATGCCATCACTAGAAGTGGTGTTTTTTAGAAATGTTTTTGGAGTTGTTTTGATAGCTTATACGGTATATAAAACCCCCATGACACATGTCGGAGGCAAACCTTTTTTACTCCTGTTTCGTGGAGTGATGGGTTTTACAGCACTTCTTGCTTACTTTTACAATATCGCAAATATCCCACTTGGAGATGCTGTAACATTTAGTAAAACAGCCCCTATATTTACTGCTATATTTGCATGGTTATTTTTAAAAGAAAAACTAACTTCAACTGCTTGGCTTGCTATATTTATAGGTTTTGGAGGTATAATTTTGATTACTCAACCTAGTGCTATCGGCTTTACTAAGTATGACATGTTAGGGATTTTTAGTGGAATTGGAGCTGCTTTAGCCTATACATCTGTGCGAGAACTTAGAAATTTTTATGATACAAGAGCGATAGTTTTGTCTTTTACGCTTGTTGGGACTATTGGACCGATTTTACTTTTTATACTCTCTGAATATATCAATATCCCAGAGCTGGATTTCATGCTTGGAAAGTTTGTTCTGCCAAGTGGAGTTGTTTGGTTCTATGTTGTAGGATTAGGAGTATTAGGAACTTTATCGCAGTATTTTATGACCAAAGCATATGGAGAAACAAAGGCAGGTATAGTGGGGGCTGTGAGTTATTCAAACATAGTTTTTGCTATTTTAGTTGGTCTACTTTTAGGAGATTCTTTACCAAGTATTATAACTACATGCGGAATAGCTCTTATCGTTATAGCAGGCATAATGGTAGCAAGGGCTAAGTA
>JAYEGN010000062.1:9302-13833 GCA_034659115.1 Campylobacterota bacterium | reverse complement strand
AGATGCAAAAAATAACACTGCAAACATACTTTAGTATCTCAGATTTGCTTGATTTAAAAGGTAAAAATGATTTTAAACTATATAAAGATAAGCTTTTTTCTAAAGATAATAGTTATGAAAAAGGTAGTGATACTCAGGAGTTGCTAAAATTTTATGATAGTGAACAAAATTTAGATAAATCTGAAGTTTTTGAATATCTGAGGTTTTTCAAAACTTTTATTTTATATGTGGGATTTTTAGTTGCTATACTCCTAACAGTATATAATTTTGATGAAAGTATCAATATAAAAACTTATGCTGTCTTTAGCATAGCCATTCCTTTAGTTTGGATGATTATAAGTGCTTATCATCTCTTTAGCTATAAGTTTCCAAGTAAAAGTGAAAAGTCCTTTTTTAATACGATACTGCTTAAATCTGTAAAAATAGATGACAAGCATAGCCATGTTTTAAAAACATACTCTATGCAATCATGGTTAGAAGTAGCCATATCTTATACCATCGGTGTATTGTTATCAACTATCTTCATTTTTTGGGCTTATTCTATTAACTTTTACTCCCAAACTACTTATGGTTACATAGATTTGGCACCTGCAAAAATAGAGATGCTAGAGGGAAGTAAAGATGTTGAGATAAAGAAGTATAAATCTCAATCATACTACTCATATCTCATAACTACTGTTATCTTTATGTTGGTTTTGTTTAAATTTGTACTTATGCTTAAAGCAAAAAGAAACCTGCAGGTAACAATGCAAACAGCTCTTAAAGAACAAGCTTGTGAGTTTTTTGATGTAATGAATACAAGTGCAGAAGTGAAGCTAGCAGATAAAAATTTGAACTCAAAAAAAACTAAAACAGTGGCAAATATTAATTTGAATATAGATAATTTTAGCAATCTTAAAGAGTACTTCGTTCTTTACTATAACATGGAGTTAAATCAAAAAGAGGATATAGAGTTTGATTTTTCTAAAGATGTAGAGTTGGCCTATAAATCATCAGACAGCTACGCATTTGCGATTTTCAATAAAGAGGATGAAGATAAAAAAATCATACCAAAACTTGGAAATCTTGTGATGATATTCACATCCCCTCAATCACTCCCAGACAATACATTTAAAGATGACATAAAACTAATCCTCTCAAATGAAAATGTTAAGCAGATTTGGGTGCTACCCTTGGTTGAGGCAGATAGTGGCATCTATGAGTTGTCTAAAAAAGGTGATGATAATTATGATGAATTCAAAAAACAGATACAAAATATGCAAAATCTAAAAGTGAGACTTTACAGTGAAAAATAATGCACCAACTTTTGCTTTTATAGGTAAACCAAACAATGGAAAAAGTAGCATCATCTCAGCTTTGACATTTGATGATAGGATTAAGATCTCAAGTGAGGTAGGCACAACAACCACCTCACAGCAATACAGCTACATGTACAATTCAAATGTAGTTTGTAACTTTTATGATACACCTGGATTTGAGCAAGCAAAAATGATATACAACTATATAAAAAGAGATAAAGAGAGCTACGGACATAATTCACTAAGGGAGTTTATACAAGAGTATAAATCAGAAGATAGTATGAGAAAAGATATAGAGATATTAGAGGCTATACTGGAGAGTGATTTTATAGTTTTTGTTATAAATATATCGCAAAACTATAATCAAAATGTTATAGGTTATGAACTAGAAATCATTAAATCACTGAAAAAGCCTCTCCTTATATTTTTTAATCAGATAGGAGGTAGTGACAATTTGTATGAGTGGAGGGATAAGTTAAAAGAGTATAATTTAAACAATACCCATTTCATAAATCCACTAAGGGGTTCATATCAAAATATAAGTAATATATATACAAGTTTATACACAATAGACTCATCTTTAGAAGATAAACTGTATCTGGATCAACTCTTAAGAACACATAGAAAACATTTACAACAAAACAAACAAAACTCATCTAGCGAGATAGCAAAGATGCTAGTAGAGATATTGCAATATGAAAATATATATAAGACTTCACATGAAAAGATAACTCAAGATGATAAGCAAAAAGCTCTTCATAGCTATCAAAATAAAATATATGAGATAGAGAATAGATATAAAAGAAAGATTGAAAAGATTTGGGGATATTATCAAGTTAATGTTGTTGATGAAAGACCTAAAATAGACTCACAACAAAGCATAAAACTAGGACTTACAAAAGAGAGGTTAGTCGCTTTGAGTTCAGTTTTAGGTGTTGGAGCAGGAGCGATACTTGGCTCACCATTGGCTATATTTGATGCTGGTATCTCATCTGTTGTGTTTTCTTCCATAGGTGGTTTAGTTGCTGGAGGAAGTGCTTATTTGGCAAGTGATAAGTTTTCTTCATTTGTAATTAGTAAAAAATCTATAATACACAAGATAGATAAGAGAAACTACAATGTAAGTTTCATCTTGTTAAAAAGATCACTAGAGCACTTAGATAGACTTATAAAGCATGGACATGCCAACAGAACAGATATACTCATACCAAAGGATTCTAGCGAGTGGAAATTCAATTCAGAATTTTCTTTTGAAGATGAGATGGAAAAAAAGATAGCTAAGATTCACATATCTGTAGTTAGTGATGAAAATACTATAGAAAAAAGAGATGAACTTTTTAGAATTATTTTAGAAGTTATCAATAAAAATATAGAATAAATATCAGAGTTTTTACCAATTTTGACTTAATTATTTTATGATATAATCTATCTTTATTTTAAACCCAAATTATGCAATAGGAAATTAAAAACTTTACCTATCATTGCACTCATGGCAAATTCATTAAAAATTTACACCACCAAAAAGGTGGCTTTAAATTTTTACTAAACGCCCCCTGAGTACAAGCATAGGCAAATT
The DNA here is from genome assembly GCA_034659115.1 of Campylobacterota bacterium. Classification (GTDB taxonomy): domain Bacteria; phylum Campylobacterota; class Campylobacteria; order Campylobacterales; family Sulfurimonadaceae; genus Sulfurimonas. Next base: position 10,959 of record JAYEGN010000062.1, on the reverse strand, counting down.
TTAGAAATCCCTACTGTATAATTTGGGTTAAAAAGGTTGATTTATGGTTTTACTAGCAGGTCCATGTGTTATAGAAAGTGAAGAAAACATCTTTAAGATCGCTAAGGCATTAGAGGTTTATCATAAAGATGAGAGTATAGATTTTTATTTTAAAGCTAGTTTTGATAAGGCAAATAGAACCTCTTTGGAGAGTTTTCGTGGTCTTGGGATGGATGAGGGACTTAGAATTTTACAAAAAGTAAAAGATGAGTTTGGATACAAGATAGTAACAGATGTTCATGAGAGTACGCAGGTACAAGAAGTAGCAAAAGTAGCAGATATGCTTCAAATCCCAGCTTTTTTATGCCGACAAACTGACCTTTTAGTTGCATGTGCAAAAACAGACAGAAAAATCAACATCAAAAAAGGGCAGTTTTTAAGTGGTGGTGCTATGGTATATCCACTTTTAAAAGTTCTTCAAACTCGAGGTTGCAGTGAAGCAAACTATGAGAACTCTGCTAAACATGGAGTATATCTATGTGAGAGAGGAAACTCATTTGGTTATGGCAATATGGTTGTAGATATGAGAAACTTAGTAACTATGAGAGAGTTTGCACCAGTTATCTTTGATGCGACTCACTCTGTTCAGATGCCAACCGCCAAAGATGGTAAAACAGGTGGGGACAGTTCAATGGTTCCATACCTTGCGAAAGGTGCAGCAGCTGTTGGAGTAGATGGTTTTTTCACTGAAACTCATTTTGACCCAAGCATAGCCCTAAGTGATGGACCAAATATGGTAAAACTTGATGAGTTAGAGAGTTTGGTTAAAACTCTTAAAAAGATTCGTGAGATTTAGAGGAGTTTTTGATGGGAGAGAGAGTTTATGAAGAGTATTACACTTATGAGGATTACTTAAACTGGAATGAGCCAGAGTGGGAGCTTATAGATGGTTTTCCTTATGCGATGAGTCCAAAACCTATGATAAAACATCAACAGGTTTCAGGAAAGATTTTTTCTCAGTTAGATAAAAGTAGTTGTGAGAAATGCTTAGTAGCTATGGAGATAGACTATAAGGTGTCAGAAGATACCGTAGTTTCCCCTGATGTTCTTTTAGCATGTGGAGAGGACTTAGGAGATAAGTATCTTAAAAAAACTCCAAGCATAGTGTTTGAAGTTTTAAGCCCATCAACCCAGAGAAAAGATAGAAATGAGAAGTATAAACTTTATGAGAGTGAGGGTATAAAATACTATATCATAGTTGATTCTCAAACAAAAGAGGCAGAAGTTTATCTGCTTGAAAATTCTAAATATAAGTTAGAAAAAAAGACAAGTGATGAGAGTTTTTTATTTGAGATAGACAGGTGTGAGATAGAATTAGAATTTGGTAAGATATGGGCTTAAGGGAGTTAAAAAATGACAGCATTAAACATTGATGATAGACATGTAGAAAACATATTTCTTGATGGATTTAATGGTAACAAAGAGAAGTTTTATGAGTTTATCAAAGAGAGCTACAAAAACTTCAAACCTAAAAATACTCAAGAAGATAGCGAGTGGGATTTTGACTTTTGGGGTGGAAGAACTAAGCAAGAGGTTGAGGATGATTTTGATAAATCACTGGCTTCTGGCTTGTGTGAGCAAAGTCACGATGAGATTTGGGATGAGCTTATAAAAAAAT
>JAYEGN010000062.1:0-9202 GCA_034659115.1 Campylobacterota bacterium | reverse complement strand
GAGTGGGATTTTGACTTTTGGGGTGGAAGAACTAAGCAAGAGGTTGAGGATGATTTTGATAAATCACTGGCTTCTGGCTTGTGTGAGCAAAGTCACGATGAGATTTGGGATGAGCTTATAAAAAAATCATAATAAGTATAGCAAGCATTAAAAACACAAAACAAAAAAGGAAACAGATATGAATCTAGTAGAAGGTAAGTTAAAAGTAGTTAATGGCAAGAAGATAGCGATAGTAAGTACGAGATGGAATCACTTTATAGTTGATAGATTAGTTGAGGGTTCTAAGGATGCGTTTGATCGTCATGGTGGTAATGTTGAAGATATTACACATGTGTTAGTCCCTGGGGCATTTGAGCTTCCGATGATAGTTGATAAGCTTTTAGCTAGTGGTAAGTATGATGCTATCTGTGCTTTAGGTGCTGTTATCCGTGGTGCTACTCCTCACTTTGATTATGTTTCTGCTGAAGCTACTAAGGGTATTGCAACTATGAGTTTAAAGTACCAAAAACCTGTAAGTTTTGGATTGCTTACTACTGATACTATTGAACAAGCTATAGAGAGAGCTGGTACAAAAGCTGGTAACAAAGGTTTTGAAGCTATGACTACTGTTATAGAGATGCTAGACCTATATGAGAACATATAATGGCAACTAGACATCACGCTCGTATGGCAGTAGTATCTTTACTATATGCTTATGATTTAGGAAATGGAAGTATCGCTGAACATTCTGATGAGATACTAGAAGAGAAAAAAATCCGTAATAAACAAAAAGATTTTGCATTAGGTCTTTTTGATGGCGTTATGCAAAATCTTGAAGTTTGTGATAAGTCGATAGTTGAACACTTAAAAGAGTGGGATTTTGAAAGACTTGGAAGTATAGAAAGAGCAACTCTAAGACTTGCAACTTATGAGATACTTTTTGGAGATTTAGATTCTGCTGTTGTTATAAATGAAGCGGTTGAGATTACTAAGGCATTTGGAACTGAACAATCACCTAAGTTTATCAATGGTGTTTTGGATGCTATTAGTAAAGATACAAGCACTTTAGATGGGTCTAAAACAGAATAGATTTTTAACATGCAAAGACCCATTTTTAGCTCATGTAGTATGAAAATTCATTTATAAACCAAAATGAAGGATGGAAGTAGTGAAAATATTATTTTTAATCATAGCTATTGTTAATTCACTTTTAGCAAATGACATTATAGTAAAACAAAGCAGTTGTAGCGTTGATGTTACAGTTGAAAATATAAAAAATATTCTTAGAGCAAACGATATGAGTGTATTTGCAATTATCAACCATAGAGGTAATGCCAAAATGGTCAACATGAAGCTAAATAAATCTAAAATGATTGTTTTTGGAAAAGCAGAATTAGGTACCGTTTTGATGCAGCAAGACATGAGAGTAGGACTTGATTTGCCATTAAGAATTTTAGTTTATCTAGATACAGATAACAAGGTAAAAATGGCATATAGAGATGGCTCTTGGCTAGAAAACAAGCATATACTAAATGCACCAAAAAAAGTAAAAAAGATAAATGAAGGTATGCAAACCATAACGAATAAAGCGGGACAATGCAAACAAGATTAACAAAACAAGAAGCGATTGACCTAATCAAAAATGCCGACTTAAAAGAGTTGGGTAAGATGGCAAGTAAGAGAAAAAAAGAGCTTCATCCAAAGGGTGTTACTACATTTGTTGTAGATAGAAACATAAACTATACTAACATCTGTTGGGTTGATTGTAAGTTTTGTGCTTTTTATAGACATGAAAAAGATGCTGATGCTTATGTTCTTACCTTCGAAGAGATAGATGCTAAGATAGATGAGCTTTTAGAAATCGGTGGAACGCAGATACTGTTTCAAGGTGGAGTTCATCCAAAACTCAAAATCGAGTGGTATGAGGATTTGGTTGAGCATATACATGTGAAATATCCTACTATAACTATTCACGGTTTCTCCTCCATAGAGATAGACTTCATAGCTAAGGTTTCTCGCATTAGTGTTGAAGAGGTTTTAGAGCGACTAAAAGCTAAAGGTTTAGCTTCTATTCCTGGAGCTGGAGCTGAGATACTTAGTGATGAGGTTCGTGATATTATCGCCCCCAAAAAGATAGATAGTGAAGTGTGGATAGATATACATCGTAAGGCTCATAAGCTAGACATCATGAGTACGGCTACTATGATGTATGGGACTATAGAGAGTGATGAAGATATAGTTGAGCATTTTGATATGGTAAGAAAACTTCAAGATGAAACTGGTGGTTTTAGAGCCTTTATCATGTGGAGTTTTCAAGGGCAAAATACAGAGCTTTTAAGACTTATACCAGATATGCAAAAACCAACTTCAAACAGATACTTGAGACTTCTAGCAGTAGCAAGACTCTACCTTGATAATGTGGAAAATATCCAAAGTTCTTGGGTAACACAAGGTTCATACATAGGTCAGATGGCTCTTAGATGGGGAGCGAATGATTTAGGTTCTACTATGATGGAAGAGAATGTTGTAAGTTCAGCAGGAGTTGAAAATACAATGGCAAAAGAGGAGATGGTTGAGCTTATACGAGATATTGGCGAGACTCCAGCAGTGCGAAATACAGCTTATGAGATTTTAGAGAGATTTTAAATTAGTGTATAATATGCAAATGCTTAAAAGGAGATAGATATGTTTACAATTAGTTCAAGTGATATTATAAAAAAACCATCATATATTACACAACCTAAAGAGATAACATTTGTTGAGGATACTAAAAAACATATAGTAAATAGTGTTGTTATCCCATATGCATTATATGTGCAACTAAAAGAAAAGATAGAGGATGAACTATATCTTTTTCAAAATAAAGATGCTTTATCTCAAAGCTATGATGATGAATGTATAGAAACACAAGATAATATTTCTAGTAAATCATTTGAAGCTATATGGGATAATAAAGAAGATTGTATCTATGATAAATATCTCAAAGTATGATATAGTAGTTGTAAAGTTTCCCTTTGCAAGTAGTTCAAAGTATAAGGCAAGACCAGCAGTTGTATTGTCTTCAGAGTTATATAATCAAAATGCAAGAAATACATTACTGATAATGGCTATATCTTCTAAAATAGATACAGCTTTAGGATTTGAGTATCCTATAACAAACTACAAAGAGTCTGGGCTTTTAAAACCATCAGTTTTTAAAGCATCCATCGCTACAATAGATAAAGACTATATACTAGCAAAACTTGGAAAATTAAGTGAGCTAGATATAAAAAAGTTAAAAATTATAATAGAAGAGATTTGCTAATGAAGTTTTTTTTAATCATATTAATAACAGGACAGTTAATAATGGCAGCAACAATAGAGTATATACAAACAAATGGTGTAAAAGTACCCGTGATTTTTGAGAGTGATAAGAGACTTCCTCTTGTAACAATGCAGTTTATTTTCCAAAATAGTGGAAGCATAACAGATACTACTAAGGCAGGTTTGGCAAAGTTTAGTGCTAGAGTTATGGGCGAGGGAACTAAAAAACTTGGTTCTTCTGCTTTTGCTGAATCACTAGAGAGTAGAGCTATTCATATATCTGCTTCAACAGGTAAAGAGACTTTTGTTATGGAACTTGGGTGTTTAAAAGAGGAGTTTAGTGAGGGACTTAAAAAGTTTGATGCACTTTTAAAAGACCCAAACTACTCAAAAGAGGCGATAACAAAAGTAAAAACTACAACTATGGGTTCACTTAGTGCCAAGGCAAACGATTTTGATTTCGTTGCTTCAAATGAGTTGAAATCTATTATGTTTAAAGGCACTCCTCTTGCAAATCCATCTTCTGGAACACTTAAAAGTGTTGAGTCTATTGAGTTGGATGATGTTAAAGCCTTTGTAAAAGAGCATCTGGTTAGTGAGCGACTTATAGTTGTGATAGGTGGGGATGTAGACATAGCAGAAGCTAAAAAAGATTTAAAAAAAATTATAGATGCTATGCCAAAGGGTAAAATGGAGGCTTTAAAGCACTACAGTGTAGTGAAAAAACCATCTCAAAGTATCTTAAAAGAAGAGACACAACAAGCTTACATGTACTTCGGTTCTCATTATGATATGAAAGATGGGGATGAAGATTATTATAAGGCTAGAGTTGCTGCATTTATCTTAGGAACTGGTGGTTTTGGTTCAAGACTTATGGAGGAGATAAGAGTAAAAAGAGGTTTGGCTTATAGTGCTTATGCAAGAGTGCATGTAAGTAAGTCAAGTTCTTACATGTCAGGCTATCTTCAAACAAAACTAGAGTCACTTGATGAGGCTCAAAAGAGTGTACAAGAGGTTTTTTCTAAGTTTGTAAAAGATGGTGTTACTCAAGATGAGCTAGACCAAACTAAGAAATTTCTGCTTGGGAGTGAGCCATTAAGAGTTGAGACTATGGGGCAAAGACTAAACCGTTCGTTTATGGAGTTTTACAAGGGACAAGAACTAGGTCACTCAAAAGCTGAACTTAAGAAGATAAAAAAACTTCGCCTAAAAGACTTAAATGAGTTCATAAAGAATCATAAAGAGATTTTAGAGATGAGTTTTGCGATAGTTACTAAATAATATGGCATTTTGTCAAGTTTTCAGGGAGTATTTGATTTTTTATGTATAATTTTTTGTCACCACCAAAAGGTGGGACAAAATCACCAAAAGGAGGTTAAGATGCGTATTCTTAACTTAATCCTGAAAGTTTTAGTTATTGTATATACAATAACTAAAATCACTAAGGAATTATACTAGAGGTTACAGCCTCTAGTATCTCGATGGTGATTATAACACAAAAAGGAAAACTTATGCAAACCCTTGAAGATGTAGTTTTAGTTGGTATCATAGTTATTTTAGTTTTTATGGTGGGGAATCTTCATAGAAGAGTTTCTAAACTTGAAGAGTTACATAGGTAAAGACTATGAAACTCTCAAAAGATATAGAGAAAAAGTTTGATAAACTAGGGATAAATTCATGGTGCGAACTTGCGCTACATGTACCCTGCACTTATGAAGACTTAACACTTAACAATAGTATAGAAATAGGCAAAGCCCAACTTATCGATGCTACTATTGAGTCAGTATTCCGTGCTCAAAACTCAATCCAAATAACTTTTTTTGCACACAACTTAGGTCACTCTATAAATGGTGTGCTATTTCGTCCAAAACCATATATGATGCATCAGTTTAAAGTTGGTGATAGAGATTATTTTTATGGTGTTATAGATTGTAAGATGGGTTCATGCAGTATGAGTATGCCAAGAAAAACAAAAAACATCGGTAGTATCACCCCAAAGTACAAATCGGCTTTAAGAAGTGATGTTATGCTTCGTCTTATTCAAAACAATTTAACACAAGAGGGGCTACTTCAAGAGGGTCTAGATGTAGATATTACACAGGAGATTTTAAAAATCCACTTTCCTACATGCAGTATAGATTTAAAAGAGCTAGAACCTCGTATACTCTACGCTATAAAATATTTAGAACTATTTACCTATATGAAAAAACTTGCATCTAAAAGAAGATATTTCAAGTCAATTGCAAAGGGTGAAAACAGTTCTGATGAATGGATTAGTTCACTGCCTTTTAAATTGACTAGAGAGCAGTTAAACACTATAGATGATATTAAAGAAGATTTTAAAAAAGATGTTGCATCCAAAAGAATGATAGTTGGCGATGTTGGTAGTGGTAAAACGATGGTAATTTTAGCTTCAGCATATATGATGTTGCCAAATCGTGCAATCTTAATGGCTCCTACAACTATACTTGCAAATCAGCTTTTTGAAGAGACACAAAAATATTTGCCACATGTCAAGAGTTGTTTAGTGACAAATAAAACTAAAAAGATTGCCTTAGATGAGTTTGAATTTATTATAGGTACACATGCTTTATTGTATCGTAACCTTCCAGAAGCTGGTTTAGTTATGGTTGACGAACAGCATAGATTCGGTACTCTTCAGAGAAATATGTTAGAAAAGCTAGTAAGTGATGGCACTAAAAAACCTCATTATTTACAGTTTAGTGCTACACCCATACCTAGAACGCAAGCTATGATTGAAACAGCACATATCGATGTTAGCTTGATTACCTCTACACCATTTAAAAAGAATATTAGCAGCAGGGTTATTCATAAAAATGATTTTGCCGATCTGCTAAAACATATAAAAGAGGAGATAAAACAGAACAATCAAATTCTTTTAGTTTACCCACTAGTTGAGCAAAGCGAAGCTATAGAGTATCAAAGTATCGAAGAAGCTCGCGGGTATTGGGAAAAGAATTTTGATGATGTTTATGTAACACATGGAAAAGACAAACATAAAGAGGATGTCCTTTTAGAGTTTAGAGATAAAGGAAGCCTGCTTATTGCTACAACTGTAGTGGAAGTTGGGATTTCACTTCCTCGTCTTACTACTGTGGTCATAGTAGGAGCAGAAAGATTAGGTTTGTCTACGCTTCACCAGCTAAGAGGCAGAGTAAGCAGAACAGGGCTAAAAGGTTATTGCTACTTATATACAAATCAAAGTTCATCTGATAGGCTAGAAAGGTTTGTTAATACCACTAATGGATTTGATATAGCAAATCTAGATTTAAAATTTAGAAAAAGTGGAGACCTACTTAAAGGATCTTCTCAAAGTGGTAGCCAGTTTAAATGGATAGACCTAGCCGAAGATGAAGATATAGTTAAAAATGTAAAAAATACCCTGTTTTTTAAGAAAAGCACCACTTAAAAGGGATGATATAGCTCTTGTAGAAGCACTATATAAGGATTTTGATGTATAATTATGCTTTTAGTTTGGTTGAGTGTCCGAGTGGTCTATGGTGTAACCTTGGAAAGGTTATTCGGTTTTTCCGACAGGGGTTCGAATCCCCTCTCAACCTCCATAAATAGGCATTTTTAAGCCTTTTCTCTGAAATTATCTCTTCCCTTTAGATTATTATCTTTGGCCACACTAGGATTCTATGTAGTCAATCAAAAAGTATTTAAAAAGTTTACAGCTAACCCTATCTTTCAACTTATTTTTTTAAAAAATTGCACTCGATATTAGAATTTAGCTATAAAGAGTTTTCCAATAGAGTATAATAATTTAAAACTAGGAACACTTTTAGAAGTAACATCAAAAAGTATCATTGATATTTTAAATAGTAATATATCTAAAAGTTCAAAAATTACAACAAGTACTGGAAGTTTAATTTGTACTGTAATGTGCATATCTAAAATAGCTCATAGAAAGCAAGTTTATAATTAATGATACTAAACAAAATAAAAATCAGAGAAGAAGAGTGGATAACATAGATGAAATTATAAAAGATAATGAGTTTGAAAAAATACTACTATAAATAACGATGGGTGAAAGTTTTTGGTGTGACTTTTTCGCTTGTAAGTACCTAATTATGCAGCAATACAACTTGTTTCCTAATTTGGCATGGAATTATTGGGGCTATAAGTATATCTCAACGATAGTGATATAGCTCCCTAATATAAAAATCTACTTAACGAGCTTGAGTATTTTGTGGATACTCCTCGGGAGTTTTTGCCCACTCTTCACCAACAATAGCACAACCTTCAGTAATACCCATATTTTTTAAACCCTTGTCGAATGCCCAATAATGGCTATAACTGCCATCTCGTAAAACATTAAAAGCTGCAACGATATCTGTGGCATTTGACTCTTGTGCTTGATGAATAAACTCATCTAAATCATCTATATCTACAACTTCAACCATGCATCCGACTTCAAGAGCCGCTTGTGGCGATTCAATTCCTTTGTCATACAAAATATTATAAAGCTCTTGTATAGCTGGTATATCATATACACCCGTTGGCATATCTCCAAAGAGTACATCTTGATCAGCCACGGGATTCTCAACAATTGAAATTTCAGAGATATCAAGGTTATATCTTTGGATTACATCTTGAACTATTTCAACATGTTTTTGTTCCGACTTTGGAATATTGGCAAGTTGCATAATTGTAGTACCTGTATTACTGTGATAATCATAAAGTACCGTGTAAATATCATATGCTAGTCTCTCTTCATTACCCATATATGCTAAACTTTCTTTTATCTCTGGGGTTAGAGTTGATAGTGGATATTGTGATAATTCAAACATACCTCCCTTTCCATGAGCACCTTGACCCGGACCACCTGCTGTTACCTCTGGTATTTGCCCTAAATTCCAATTAGCCATACTTCCTTCAAAATGTGCTATAGCTTGCAGATCACTTACATCGATACCTCCATCATAATCTTCATCAAGAAGCTCCGCTAAATCAATGCTTAAATTTAAAATATCACTATCTGATAATAAGTCTGACATGGACACATCAGTAGTAATATTTTCAAGTGCAGTTATAATGGATTCTGGAATAGTGATACCATTACTTGGATTGTTATCTATGTCTAAAGCTTGTAATGTACGAAGCATAAGCAATACTAACTCTTCATTTTCTTCTAATTCTCGTGGGCTTACTAAACCTTCTTCTGTTGGCTCAGCTTCTCCAAAGTTTAACTTTCCAAGAGAAAAATCGACTTTTTCGCCTTTTTTATATTGAAACCTTCCTAGTGCGTCTGTTACACCACTTATACCAGATGCAGTTTGATATGATAAGCCCTCTACTGGTGCATCTATAAAATAACCTGTCTCAAGATCTGTAGTAGTTGCTATAGTACCCGTATCACTTCCGCACCCAATTAAAAAAGCTGATGCTGCTAATGATAGTACACCTTGTATTGTATATTTCTTCAATTTTATATCCTTGTATTCTTGATTTGAAAGTGAATTATGACCTGACTTTGTTGGCTAAGTGTTACCTGAATTATAGTTTAATCAATATGCACAAAAAACTGTTGAGGCATATTATCTACTACGACCTTTACCTTGTCCGCTTCCAGAGCCATTTTTTTGACCATTTCCTTCTCCACCACCAGAGCCATCTTGTAATCTCTTTCTTTCTTGTTTGCCTAAACCACTGCTAGAATCATTATAAGTACCTTGCGTACTCATAGAGTTCCTCATCTGTTGCATTTTTGCCTCATGCTCTGCAAAACTATCTTCAGCGAAACAAACTGTAGCTATAAAAATTGAGGTAATACCAATCCCCATTAAAAACTAAATATTCAAATAAAAGATAAGCTATTAGCTACAAGGCAAACTATTGCAGGAGCTACTGGTAGCTTTTGCTATGCCCTTTGGGTACAAGATAGTTTAACGCAGTA
>JAYEGN010000061.1:0-17805 GCA_034659115.1 Campylobacterota bacterium | reverse complement strand
CTTCAAACCTTTGTGCTATAGTTTTTGAGGCCTTTAATATTTGTATTAGTATCTCTACTACTAGAGACTTATCATACATATATTGCATCTTTATCTATTCTATTTTTTAGATAAGGATTCATTTTATCTCTTACTCTAACTATATCTATAGAATTTGATAGAAGTTTTTGAAGCTCATCTTTAATATGTACTAATGCAAACATATCTGGAGTTTTTGTTTTAATACAAATATCTACATCACTATCAGAAGAGGTTTGATTTCTTGCAACAGAACCAAATAAACCTAGTTCAACAATATCATATTTATCGATATTGTTTTTCTTATATTTTTTAAGAATATTTAGTATTTCATCACGATTAACCATAGCTTTTCCTTTTTATTAGATAGCATTATTATAGCATATATACTACTATCTGTGTAAGCTTACAAAATATAATACAGCAAGTTACTGATAATATTTATATTCCATATATTGATTATGAAAAATCACAAGTTGCAAAATTTTATCCAGATTTTATTTTTTGGTTAAAAAAAGATGATGACTATATAATTAAATTTATTGATCCTAAAGGGTTGAAGTTTCAAGAAAAAACAAGAGATAAGATTGATGGATATGAAAAAATATTTAATGAGAAAAAAATTATACAAGATGATATAAACTTTAAGGTTGAACTTTATATTTATAATATCAATACAACAAATGATGCCTTAATTGATAAGTATGTAGAGTTTGAATTTGATGAAATTTTTAAGAATCAACTAATACAAAAGTTCTAAAAGAGTGAAGAGATGCAGGAGCTAAGAAAGGTTCCTCAACGGAGGTCCAAGCAGGACACGGCTGTATGGGATGCACCGAAGAGGGCTTTTTTGATAAGTTTGCCAATGAGAGGAAGTATGAGGAAGTTGGGTAGTTAAGTAAGAGATTATTTATGCTCTCTTACTTATTATATGTATTAATAGTTTCTTTTATTAAAAATAGTAATGCATCCCAACAACAGCTTGATGAAGGTGAGTAGGGTCCATATCTATAGCTGGTTTTGCATTGTCCTGAGTATGTGTTCTTGACTGAACTCCAACATATCTGTACATTAAATCTATAGAGTAAGTTTCGTTAAATTCATACGAAGAACCTACCATGACTTGCCAACCAAAATTAACATCATTACTATCTGCTTTTAGTACATTAGCACCAGCTGTTGGGATGAAAGTCACATCATGGGTTACATGTATTCCACCAAGACCTGCACCTATATAAGGTGTAAATGAAGTGTCATTTTCCCAATCTACAATAGCGTTAACCATTAAAGAGTAAAAAGTTTCTTTTCCTGAAGCATCAACATCGACTGCATAGCTGTTAGTGATACTATCAATATCAACTTGCATATAACTAAATTCACCCTCAAGCCTAAACCAAGAGTTTATCTTTGTACCATAGGCTAAACCAATGCCATAAGCAGAACTATAGTTAGTTGATGAGTTGTAGATACCAGCAACCCTATCCACACTAGGAACATCGCCATAACTTCCCCTAAGTGCAATATAGTCATCATCTGCTGAAATAACCTCTGTTGGTACCAAACAAATTGCAAAAGTCGCAATAGTAACATAAGAAACTAGTTTTTTTAAATACATAATATATCCTTGGAATATAAATTCTGTAAGCAACAGAATATTTTTTGACTAAAATAGCACAAACTTTATCCATTAAGTATAACACTTTTATTTATTTATATAGCTTTTTTGTCTAAAGTTTAATTTTAAAAATATATACAAAGGTGTAGTAATTACGCACTAGCCTGCCTTTAGCTTTTGCGATATTACTTATGGCTTCAAGCAGTTCGTTTGTATCCCCTTAATCTAAAACAACACTAATATATGCTAGCATTATATAAGTGAGATAGCAATACTTAACATGTTGAGGTGTATAATGAAGACTAAAAAGATAGTAATTGACCCCATAACTAGAATAGAGGGGCATTTAAGAGCTGAGGTTGAGGTTGATGAAGATGGAGTTGTGCAAGATGCTTTTGTAAGTGGGCAACTTTTTCGTGGGATAGAGGTTATACTTAAGGGGCGTGACCCTCGTGATGCTGGACTTTTAGCAGGGCGTATTTGTGGGGTTTGTACTAACTCTCACTTTCGTGCTGCTGTTTCTTCTGTGGAGGATGCTTACTCTATAGAACTTCCTAAAAATGCTGAGATTATTCGTGATTTGATGGCTATGGCTCTTTTTATTCAAGACCATGTTGTGCATTTTTATCATCTTCACGCTTTGGATTTTGTAGATGTTACTAGTGCTTTGGAAGCTGATGCTAAGATGACATCTAAAGAGGCTCATAAGTATAGTGAAAGACCATATCGAAACTCTCACTCCCATTATGAAGCAACCATAGAAAAACTTACTAAGTTTGTTAAGGCTGGTAAACTTGGACCATTTGCAAATGCTTACTGGGGTCATAGTGACTATAAGCTAACTCCTGAGCAAAACCTTATAATCCTCTCACACTATCTTGAAGCCCTAAAGTTTCAGACAAATATATCTAAGGCTGTTGCTATCTTTGGTGGAAAAACTCCACACCCTCAAAGTATAGTAGTTGGGGGAGTTACAAGTGTAGCTGATATGCTTAATCCTCAAAGGTTAAATGATTATCTCTTTATCATAAAAGAGGCAAAAGAGTTTATAGACCGTGCTTATATTCCCGATGCAAAGCTACTTTGTATGGCTTACAAAGATGAGATAAAAGCTGGTGTTGGTCGAGCTAATGGCAACTTTATGTCGGCTGGTGGTTATGAGTTTGAGGGAGAGAGACCTCTTTTTTGTCCTGGGATTATTTACAATCATGATTTTGAAAATATAGAAAACTTTGATGAGAGTAAGATAACTGAAGAGATAGATAGAGCTTGGTACAAAGAAGACCCACTTGAAAATGATGTTTGCTATACAGACTTAAATGAAGATGGAAGCCTAAAAACTGCTAAAAAAACAGATAAATACTCTTGGATAAAAGCACCACGGTATGATGGAAAGGTTATGGAGACTGGACCACTTGCTAGAGTTATTATAAGCTATAAAAGAGATAACTTTCTTATAAAATCTTTTGTAGAAGAGTTTTTAGAATCTACCGAGATGGAGCTTATGGACTTATCAACTACTGTTGGTAGAAATGCAGCAAGAGCCATAGAGACTGGCTATATCTGTGAGTATATTTTTAAACTTGTATCAAGACTGATACAAAATATAAAGTACTACGATGTAGAGACTTGGGCAAAGTATGATTTTGAAAAACTAGATACTCAAGCTAAGGGTAGAGTATTTTTAGAAGTGCCTCGTGGGACTTTGAGCCATTTTGTGAGCATAAAAGATGCAAAGATAGAAAATTTTTCAGTCATAGCACCGACCACTTGGAATGCAACTCCTAAAAACTTTGATGGAGTTAGAGGAGCTTATGAAGAGGCTCTTGTTGGCTTAAAGATACAAGACACCTCTAAACCTCTTGAAGTTTTAAGAGTCTTACACTCATTTGATCCATGCTTGGCATGTGCTGTACATGTCATAGATGCTAAAGGTAAAGAGCTTAGCAGATGCCAGATAAAAATATAGTCATAGGGGTAGGAAATCTACTTTTTTGTGATGATGGTATAGGCATAATTGCCGTAGAGTATTTAAAAAAAAACTATGAGTTTACTCCAAAACTGGAGTTACTTGATGGCGGCACTCTTGGCTTTAATCTGCATCAGTATTTTATAGAGTATGATAATGTATTTATTATCGATACTATATCTACAGATGCTAAGACTGGAGATATATTTAAGATACCATCAGATGAACTGCTCGGGTCTGGTAGTTATAAAAATACAGCCCACGAGGTTGAAGTGGTTCACATGTTAGAGATTTGTGAGTTGTATGAGAAAAAGGCTGAGGTAACTATATTTGGTATAGTTCCTCAAGATATAGTTACAGCAAAAATAGGACTTAGTGAAGTCTTAGAATCAAGGTTTGAAAGTTTGATAGAGCTTGTTATAAAAGAGCTAGAGAGTTTAGATATAATAACTATAAAAAAATCTTCTATAAGTTTGCAAGATATACAAAAAGAGTTAATTAGATGAAAAAAATAATATATCCATTTTTTTTACTAAGTGTTGCTTATATAATATTTTATAGTAGTGATGCAAAGACGATTATCGCTGGTATCGCTGTTTTTTTAATCGGTATGATTTTTATGGAGGATGGCTTTAAGCTTTTTAGTGGTGGTATGCTTGAGAGGGCTTTGAGAGTCAGTACTTCATCTCTACCAAAGGCGATAGGAACAGGGTTTTTAGCGACCGCAATAGTTCAGAGTTCATCTCTTATCTCCATCATAATCATCTCATTTTTAAGTGCTGAACTTATCACTCTTAGTGGTGCGATAGGGGTTGTTTTTGGCTCAAATATTGGTACAACTACAACTGTTTGGATAGTTTCAGCCTTTGGAGTAAAGATAAAGATAGCACAGTTTGCTATGCCTATGTTGATTTTTGGAGTGATATTTCAGTTTAGAAGTGAAAAAAGTTACAAAGGTTTTGGAGCCATTCTTATTGGCTTAGGTTTTGTCTTTTTTGGTATAGGCTTTATGAAAGAGGGTTTTGAAACTCTAAAGAATGGAATAGACCTTGCACAGTTTGCAATGGATGGTTACTTAGGTGTCGCAGTTTATGTTCTCATAGGTGCCATAGCCACGATAATCATACAATCAAGTAGTGCAACTATGGCTTTAATCATAACAGCATTAGCTACAAACCAAATCCTTTACTTTAATGCTCTTGAACTTGCTATTGGTGCAAATATTGGTACTACTGTTACTGCGATGCTTGGTGCTTTTGCTTCAAATGCAAATGGAAAAAGATTGGCAGTTGCACATCTGATTTTTAATATCATTACAGCTTTTATTGCGATAGTCTTTTTGTACCAGTTAGCAGATTTAGTAACTTACTTATCTGCAAAAGTAGGAATAGCGAGTGATGATTATGCTATGCAACTTGCTCTTTTCCATACTATCTTCAATGTTATTGGCGTTATCGTTGTTGCTCCATTTACATCAAGACTTGTGGTCTTTTTAAAATCTCTTTTTGTATCCCAAGAAAGGGATATCTCAAGGGCAAGATACTTGGATGATGCTGTTGTAGAAGTACCAGAAGTCGTACTTGTAGCTCTAAGAAAAGAGATAATCCATCTATATGATAATGCCACAGAGGTACTCTCTCACGCACTATCTCTGCATAGGCATACATACATAGGTATGGGTGATGAGATAGAAGATGTCATAGAGTCATCTGCTACAAAGATAGATATAAATATAGATGATTTTTATGAGAGAAAAATCAAGATACTTTATGGAGATATACTAAACTATGCAACTATTGCCCAAGATACGATGAGCGTTGAAGATAAACATAAAATCTACTCTTTAAAGATAGCATGTAGAGATATTGTTGAAACTATCAAAGATGTTAAAGTGCTACAAAAAAATGTGAACAAATATATAGACTCCAAAAACAGGTATATTAAAAATGAGTACAACTACCTTAGAGAAGAGATAGCAAAAACTTTAGATGGTATCCATGAGATTAGAAAAAACAGTGATGATGATTTCGATGTATTAGCAAAAATCAAAGTTTTAGAAGATAATTTGAATAAATCTGATATTATTGAAGATGGAAAGATAGATAAACTAATTCGTAATAATCTTATAGAAACTAAGATGGCAACTTCTCTTATAAATGATAGTGTATTTGCCTACGAAATATCTAGCAATCTTATAGATGTTGCGAAAGTAGTATGGATAGAAGATAGACAAATTCAGGAACTAGGAGAATAGATAATGAAGTTAGATAAACTGTTTAAAAAGTTGGAAGTATTTTTTGCTAGAGATAAAGGAAGTAAAACCAAATATTCTAAAAAAAGGGAAAAATTAAGTTCATCTTTGAAAAAAAAGATAGATTCAATGAAAGAAAAGATAAAAGAATCCAATGATAAAGAAAAAAAAGATAGTATGAAAAAAGAGTTAGACATTTTGCAAGAATTTAATGTTAAACTTCAAAAAGAGCAAAAAGAGATTTAAATAAAAGGAGTTAAAATGCATCATCTTATAGGACAAAGTTGGCATAGTTTAGATTCTGATGAGGTAGTAGAGCTATTTGAAAGTAATGCAGAAGATGGACTAGGACCGCTTAGTATAAAACATCGTGAAGAGTTCTTTGGCAAAAATGAACTCAAAGAGAAAAAGCAAGATTCTAAGTTAAAAAAGTTTTTTCTACAGTTTCATAATGCTCTTATATATATACTCTTAGGTGCTTCTTTAGTTACGGCACTTTTGCATGAATGGATAGATAGTGGAGTTATTTTTGGTGTTGTTATCATCAATGTAATTATAGGCTATATTCAAGAAGTAAAAGCACAAGAAGCTATAGAGTCTCTTAAAAAAATGATGAATACAGAGGCTGTTGTTATTAGAGATGGCAAAAAGATCTCTATACTCTCTTGTGGCTTAGTCCCAGGGGATATTGTCTTGCTAGAATCAGGTTCAAAGGTGCCAGCAGATATGAGGCTTTTAGAGGCAAAAAATCTTAAAGTTGATGAGTCTATGCTTACTGGTGAGTCTGTAAATGCACTTAAAAATACTACAACACAAGCTAAAGAAATTACGCTAAATGATAGAGACAATATGGTCTATTCTGGAACCTTTGTTGCCTATGGTAGAGCAAAAGGTATAGTTGTGGCAACTGGGGAAAATACAGAACTTGGAAATATAGCACACCTCATAGAAGAAACAACCTCAATGGATACGCCACTCACTAAGAAAATTTCTGCATTTTCCAAGGTCTTACTCTATGTAATTTTAGCCCTATCAGCCTTTACATTTTTAGTTGGAATGCTCAGAGATAATAGTGCGGTTGAGACATTTATGGCTTCAGTAGCACTTGCTGTTGGAGCTATTCCAGAAGGCTTGCCTGCAGCGGTTACTATTACTCTGGCTATCGGTGTGAGTCGCATGGCAAAGAAAAATGCCATCATAAGAAAACTTCCTGCTGTTGAAACTCTTGGAAGTGTAACTACTATATGTTCAGACAAAACTGGAACTTTAACCCAAAACAAGATGAGCGTTACTCATATATGCTGCTCAAATATCACTTATGAAGTTAGTGGAAATGGCTATATCCCTGAGGGTGAATTTTCAACTGCTAAAGGTAGGGTAGAATCTATACAGAGTGGTTTAAAAGAGTTGCTTGAGGTTGGTTATCTGTGTAATGAATCATATTTAGTGAACAAAGATGGAGAGTATCTTATCAATGGTGATCCAACTGAGGGTGCTTTAATTGTAAGTGCTTTAAAAGCTGGATGTGATGAGCATCAGCTCAATAAAAGATATCCAAGATGTGATCTACTTCCATTTGAGTCAGATAGACAGTTTATGGCAACAATTAACACAGATGAAGAAAATGGGGAACGCATACTATATCTCAAAGGTTCAGTTGAAAAAACTCTTGATATTTGTGAAAGAGAGTTGGTTGATGGAGATATAGTAGAGATAGATAGAGAGAGAATTCTTAAAAAAGTTGAAGAGTTCGCCATGAAAGGTTTAAGAGTTCTAGCCCTCGCTAAAAAAATTGTAGATAAAGACAAGATAGATGAAGAGATGTTAAGCGATAGATTTATATTTTTAGGTCTTCAAGCCATGATGGATCCACCGCGACCTGAAGCTATAAAAGCAGTAAAAGAGTGTATAGGTGCTGGTATAAAGATAGTTATGATAACGGGTGACCATGCCATTACAGCTTTTTCTATCGCAAAAATGATGTCTATTGTTGATAATGAAACTAAGTTTGAGGGCTCGGTTATCACGGGTAAAGAGCTATTTAACTTAACAGATAGTGAGCTAATAGAAAAAGTCTCACATGTAAGAGTTTTTGCGAGAGTTGAGCCTGAACAAAAACTCCGAATTGTTGATGCTCTTCAAGCAAGAGGTGAGATTGTTGCTATGACAGGAGATGGTGTAAATGATGCACCAGCATTAAAACAGGCTGATATAGGCATAGCGATGGGTCTTGGTGGAACAGAGGTTGCAAAAGAGGCTTCAGATATGATACTAAGTGATGATAACTTTAGCTCTATCGCTCACGCTGTTAAAGAGGGTAGAAATGTTTTTGATAATCTCATAAAGTTTATCACATGGACTCTGCCTACAAATCTTGGAGAGGGGCTTGTGATACTTTTTGCGATTATGCTTGGGCTTACTCTTCCCATACTTCCAGTTCAAATATTGTGGATAAATATGGCTACAGCGATATTTTTAGGTCTTATGCTTGTGTTTGAGCCTAAAGAAGACAACATTATGCAAAGAGAGCCAAGAAACCCTAAAGAGCCTATACTAAGCAGAAGTATGATAGTACAAATGCTAGTGGTGGGCTTTTACATGTTAGTCGCTTCATACACAATGTTTAATCAAGCGATAGCACAGGGACATAATGTAGAGTATGCAAGAACTATCGCAGTAAATATCTTTGTATTTGTAGAGCTGTTTTATCTGTTTTCATGTAAAGAGCTGCAAACATCTATTTTTAAAACAAATATCTTTAACAATAAGCTTTTACTCTTAGGTGTGGCACTTATGGTTTTCGTGCAAATCACATTTACACATGCTGACTTTATGCACACGATGTTTCAAAGTGAGTCATTAGATATGAAAACATGGGGTGATATTCTTCTTATCTCATTTGGTGTTGTTTTTGTTGTTGAGATAAAAAGATTTATAGAAAAGAGATTTATAAAAGAGGTTTAGGTGTCAATAAGTAGTCTATTAATCATTTCGCCTATATTTTTTGCTTTAGTGATGATGAATACAGATCTAAGAGCTAGAAATATTTTAGCGATTTTATTTGTAATCATTTTAAGTGCTTTGAGTTTAATGAATATAGCTATGTATGTCACCCCTTTTGAGGGTAAAATATCTCACTCTTTTCATAATGTTTTTATCGTTATCGATACTCTTTTATTACTCTATTTTTTAGTCCAAGGTTTACTTTCTAAGAACTATCTTGTTGGTGGATTAGCTATTGTTCAGATGATTTTATATTCTATAGTTCTATACATGCCATCAGCGCTTACATCAAGTGATATAGTGATAGATAATATATCTTCAACTATGTTCTTAGTCATAAATATAGTCGGTGGAATAATCATCATATATGCTCTAAAATATATAGAGAGTGAGGACTTTACAAGGTTTAAGAAAAATGGATTTATAGCTATACTTTTTTTCTTTTTAGCTGTAATGAACTTCATAGTTTCAACGAACAATATTGAGGTGTTTTTTATGTTGTTTGAGCTAACTACACTAAGCTCGTATGTTCTTATAGGTTATCGCAGAGATAAACTATCTACTAAAAATGCACTTCAAGCCCTTTGGATGAATCAGATAGGTGGTGTAGTTATACTACTCGCCTTAATCCTAAGTATATCTCAGTATGACACCATCTACTTTGATATACTCATAGCAAATATAGATGAGTTATATCTGCTTCCTATTGTACTCTTAGCTATTGCAGGGTTTGTTAAAGGTGCGACCATACCTTTTGAAAAGTGGCTACTTGGTGCGATGATAGCACCGACACCTGTTAGTGCCATATTGCACAGTGCAACGATGGTAAAAATCGCTCCATATTTGATGTTAAAGCTTGCCCCTGCTATGAGTGGGTTTGTATCTGTAACCATCACTCTTATAGGGACATTTGTCTTTCTTGCGGCATCGCTTCTTGCTCTTAGTAAGGATTATTTTAAAGAGATACTTGGACTCTCAACTATCGCACTACTTGCTCTTATGATGGCTTTAGCTGCTGTAGGAACACTTGAAGCTACAACTGCTTGTTTGATATTTATACTCTTTCACGCTATCTCAAAAGCACTACTCTTTTTACAAGCTGGAATCTTAGAGAAAAACTTTCATCTAAAATATGTAGATGATATAGATGGCTTGATAAATCACTCTCCACTTGTGGTATTTTTCATCATAGTTGGTTTTGCTTCACTTACACTTCCTCCATTTGGAGCATTTATAGCAAAATTTATGGCTATAGAATCGATATCAGATATGATAAACACAAACCCCCTTTATGTTATTGCAATCATATTTATAGCACTAGGCAGTGTGTTTTTAACTCTTCTTTATTTTAAAGTTGTGAGTAAACTTTTTGCAAAAGATATGGATAAAAAATACTCACATGTAGAGATATCAAAGTACTATACTGTTCCATCGTTTGTACTTTTGACTTTGCTAATCATCGGTATATATATTAGTTTTGATATGGGGTATTTAAGTGCATTAGAGATACTCACTCCCACAGTGTTAATAGCGATAGTGCCATTTTTATTTAGGTCTGTTTTGTTTAAAAATACCTACAGAGTTAAGGAATATCATTGTGGAGAAAAAGAGGAACTTAAAGTTAGTATGTTCTATTTTGAGATTACACAAAAGTATGTAAAGATGATTATGATAATTTCCATAGCACTTATGATAGTTCTAGTGCTTGGTGTTTTAGTTTAAATTTTATGAGAAAAGAGGAATGATGAAAAGGGTTGCTTATCAAGGTGTTAAGGGTGCTTACTCTCACTTGGCATGCCATCATGTATATCCAAAGTATGAAGCTATTGCATGTAAATCCTCAAGCCCTAGCTCAATCACAGGGGTGTGACTTTTAAAAGTGGGAATATATAAGTGGGATGTGTATAGTTTGTATTAGAAATATGACAATTTGTCTCGATGTAAAGAAAAATATAAAACAATTTGCATTATAATGGTTAAGTAAGAGATTATTTATGATCTCTTGCTTAACTATACAAAGAGGGATAAAAATGAAAAACGATAAAACAGCTCATATACTTGATTCACTTCCAAATATAGTAATTGTAACAGATGGTACTCATCTGCTAAATGTAAATAAACTTTTTTTAGATTTTTTTGATTATGAGAGTATGATAGCTTTTTCTAAAGATTATGATTGTGTATGTGATAATTTTTTGCAAGAAAGATCTAAAAACTACTTGGAAAAAGTAGATTCTAATGGTACAACATGGTCTGATAAAGTGATTGCTCATCCAGATTCTATCCATAAAGCACTTATGAAAGACTCAAACGGTATTGAACATATATTTAAAGTCACTGGCAATAAAATAATAATCGATGGAGTAGATACAGAAGAAGAGGTGATGGTTTTTGAAGATATTACAGGTTTTGAAAATCAAGTTATGATGCTTGAAGATGTTGAGATACCTTTACTTGATATATCTGATGAAGTATTTATGGTACCAATTATCGGTCTTATAGATTCTATTAGATCTCAAAAGTTGATGACAAATATACTAAATCATATAAAAGATAATGAGAAGAGGGTAGCACTTGTTGATGTGGCAGGAATAGCAACTATTGATAGTGCTGTAGCAGCTCACCTTATAAAAATATCTAAAGCAACAAATCTTATGGGGTGTGAAACCATCATATCTGGTATATCACCTGAGATAGCCCAAATCATAGTAAATCTTGGCATAAACATAGAGAGATTTAAAACAACAGCAACACTTAAAGATGCATTGGATTATTCTAGTAAAGCAACTAGAGAGAGTTAGTAAATAATGGTTAGTTCAAGCTCAATATCTAATGGTGTATTAGTATTAAATATTGATGAGTATGAGTTGCAACATGATGAAAATTTTGCTATAGAGTGCTTAAAGCTAATTGGTAAATATTCTTTATACCACATGGTTCTTAATTTAGATAAATTTAAAACTGTACAAAAAGATGATATTTTTAAGCTTGAAAAATTGATAAAACTTTTAAGTGTTAATAATATTAAGAGCATGGTTTGCGGTATAGATATAAATAGTATTGTAGTGCTTTTACATTTTGTAGAAGATTTTAATTTTGATTCTACATTGGATGTACAAAGAGCAGTTGATGAAATTAAAAGTAAAAACTGAACAAGATGTGATTCATATCATCTCTAAAGCAAAAAAATTTGCACTTGAGAATGGTATGGATAATATAAAATCAGTTGAGATAGCAACTATTATTTCTGAGCTTAGTTATAACATCATAAAGTATGCTCACTCTGGAGTGATAACAGTAGAATCATTGGAAGATGGCATTTTAGTGAGTGCTTTAGATAATGGTACTGGAATTAAAAATGTAGATAAGGCATTAGCTGATGGATTTAGTTCATCGGGTACACTTGGTTTAGGCATCCCTGGTATTATAAGACTTAGTGATGAATTTGATATAAAAACATCTAAAAATGGAACAGAAATAACTGTTGTAAAAAGGTTTATATGATAAAGTATCACGAAGAGACAACACCATTTCTTTCAAAAGAAACATCGGGTGATTTTTCACTTGTTTTAGAAGATGAAAATATGCATTTTATCGCTGTAGGAGATATTGGTGGGCATGGCAGTAGTGGTGTTTATGATTTAGCACAGGATGCAAAAAAAATAATATCTAAAAAATATAGTGGTACACTTTTAGCATTGTTAAATATAATACACAAGCAAAATAAGTTTAAAAATAATGGTATGGTTCTTTTTATAGCCAAAATTTATAAAAAAACACCTATTTTAGAATATATCAATATTGGTAATGTCAATGTAAATATACTCAATAGAGCAGCTGGAGTTAAAAAGCTCAATTCACAAGAGGGTATAGTAGCATATACAATCCCTAGTGATATACAAACAAATCTTATAAAATTAAACAAAGATGATAAAATAATAATCACCACCGATGGTGTTAGCAGCTCACTGGACTTTAATCAGATATCAACGATGAATAACAGTTCTGAAATCTCATCTTTTGTTATAAAAAAGTTTTCTCATCTAAGTGATGACAGCTTGTGTCTAACAGTAGAATATAATTATAGTTCAAGTGATTTAAGTAATCTAAATGTTAAAGATACACCCATAGCAAAAAGTAAAAAAATTACGCTAGATAAACCAAAAGCTAAGAGATTTAAAAAAGTATATAAAAAAGAAAAAAAGAAAAATATAGTTAAACTAAATATACAAAAATTAGATAAAAAATATTTTTTATATGAGTTAGAGAATCATGACAAAAAATATAAAGATAAACTGTATGAACTTTTTAGTTTTTGCAATATCTCTGAGCATGAGAAAAAAACATATTCAGCATTTTTATATGAGATTAAATTAAAGTTTCATTCAAATATCAAAATATATCTAAACAAAGATGTTTTACAGATACATTTTAAAATAGAAGATAGCTTCTTAGAGATATGCTCACTCTTTTTTCAAGAGTATGGATATGAATCTAAACTTTTCATGGCAAACATAAAAGTAGATAAGTTTAAATATATAGATGAGAGAGTAAGTGAGTTTCAGGAACTTTTAAATTTTTCTTTAGATAGAGAGTCGTTAGAGAGAAATAAAAAGCTTCAACTTGAGGTTGAGCAAAAAGTAAGCGAGCTTCTTGAGAGTCAGAAACTGCAGTTTGAACTTTCTCAAAAAGCATATTTAGATAAATTGACTGGGGTATATAATAGACATAAATTTGAAGAGATTTTTAATGATAACCTAAGTCATTACAAGAGATACAACTTCCCTTTTTCTATAGCTTTAATCGATATAGATCATTTTAAAAACTTTAATGATCAACATGGTCATCAGATTGGTGATGAGGTTTTACAGATGTTATCAAAGTGTGTTTTATCGGCTGTTAGAGATACCGATATTTTTGCAAGATGGGGTGGTGAAGAGTTCGTTATATTATACACCAGCACAACCCTTAAGGATGCACTGTTTGTTTCCGACAAGATAAGAGAAGCGATTGCTAATCTCCAACATGATACAGCAGGCGGCATAACGGCAAGTTTTGGAGTTTCAGAAGTAATAGCAGATGATGACTTGATATCATTGCTAAATAGAGCTGATGAGGCTCTATATAAAGCTAAAGAAAATGGTAGAAATAGAGTAGAGGGTATATAAGAGTAGCTTACCAAGAAGGCTTCGCAAAACAGTAGAAATATACGAGGGTGAATGGCACTAACTTAAGCAAAAAAACTCGATAGATGCCAGCATAACATGCTATAGTTTGGAAGTGGGACTTTAGTCCCACAAGAGGGCGAGGCTAAAGCCTCACTTCCGATAAGGAAATAAAGTATTCAAAACTTAAAACTCTAAACCATTTTTGGACTTTATGCCTTAAGTTAGTGCCATTCATCATAGGGGTGTAACTTGTAACTTTATTTCTGAAACAGTATAGTAGTTTTTTACTTCTGGAAGATTATTATGCATTTTTTACGCGTTGTCTAACTTTAGAGAACTAATATCGATATTTTCTTAGTATGAATTTAGGTTACCACTCCAATCTATTATTTCACCTATATCCATACTTTTAATAAGCGAAGGCTTTGATTGAATATCTGTGATTCCATAACTTAGCATTATCTATCCTTTGCCTTTAATCTATATGTATTATATCATATAGACTAATTAATATAAATCTTTTTCTCATGGAAGCTTCTTATAATTAGTTGTTAAATTCTATTTAAAGCTATAAAGGAGTAAAATAGTTCAATGAATAGGAAGGAGAATATTCCTAAATGTTTGAAATTATTTTAATAATATTAGCACCTATTTTAGGTGGTTTACTTTATGGTTTTGAAAGGGTTGTTCGTGCAAGGATGCAGAATCGTCAAGGTCCTCCTGTTTTACAGCCATTTTACGACATGTACAAGCTTATAGATAAACAGGCTTTTTTGGTAAATCCTTACCATGTCATCTTGGGTATGATGCATTTTATAACTCTTTGGGCAGTAGTTGCCTTTGTGATACTTGGAGAAAATCTACTCTACATAATCTTCCTACATCTACTCTCATCTATCTTTTTAATCCTTGCAGGGTTTAGTGTTAAGTCTATATTTTCACATGTAGGAGCAAATCGAGAACTTCTTTCCATCATCGCTTATGAGCCGATTTTGATTATGGTGGCAGTAGGGTTTTTTTTAGTTGATGGAAGTTTTGATATAGCTATCATTAGAGATAGTTCTCCAGCTATAGGCTCTATGTTTTTGCTATTTTTAGCTTTCTTGATGGTTATCCCTATAAAACTAAAAAAGTCTCCATTTGACGCTGTTGAAGCACATCAAGAGATAGTAGGAGGAGTTGAAATAGAGTTTAGTGGTGTGTTTTTTGAGTTTTTATATATGGCAAAATGGCTTGAGTATATTTTTATCTACTCTTTACTTATGCTTTTTGCCGGAGATAGTATAGTCCTTGGAATTATCTTGTTTGTTGGAGTGTTCTTTTTAGTAAACTTGGTGGATAATTCTACAGCTAGAGTTAGGATAGAGCATCTTTTAAAGATAGTTTTAATCTTAGGTTTGAGCCTTGGTGTATTAAACCTTATAGGACTAAGTTATGTTTGATTTAAAAATATATAGGAAAAAATCCCCTTGGATACTTCACTACAATGCTGGAAGCTGTAATGGTTGTGACATAGAGATACTAGCTTGCTTATCTCCAAAGTATGATTTGGAAAGGTTTGGAGTTATCAACACAGGAAACCCAAAACAATCAGATATATTTCTAGTTACTGGACCAGTTACATACAGAAGCAGGGAGCGACTCATAGAGCTTTATACTCAGATGCCAGAGCCAAAGGTTGTGGTAGCAGTTGGTAGTTGTAGCTGTACTGGTGGTGTGTTTCGTGATATGTACAATGTTGAAGATGGCTTGGATAGATATATCCCTGTTGATGTTTATATACCAGGATGCGCTACCTCTCCTGAGCTTATCATAGATGGTGTAGTTCAAGCTTTAGAAATTTTAGAGCAAAAAACAAAAGAGATGCAAAAACCATTTAAACTATCTCGCGAAGTTAAATCTGAAGATGGAGTAGTTAGTTTAAGAGATGTAGCTATGAAAGTAGGGGAAGATGATGCAAAAGATTGAAGTAGTTCTTGATAGTGTAAGAGATGAAATTCTAAAATTTTATGATGAAAAAGTATGGCATTTCTTAACTATAAATGGTGTTGGGCTTGATGATGAGAAACTAGAGGTTCAATGGATATTTTCAAAATATGAGGCGATGGATGAGGTGGTGATATACTTTGCAAATATAGACTACAAAGATGTTGTGCCTAGTGTTGTAGATATTGTTCCCTCTGCGATAATCTCACAAAGAGAGCTTGTCGATATGTTTGGCATCGAGGTTGAGGGAAGCGATAAAGGTTTGTATCTTGATGAAGACTCATTGCAGATGCCACTTAGTAGTTGTAGAATGAAACAGTTAGATGATTTAAGAGAGCAAAAAAATGGCTAAAAAAACTATAAATATACCTCTTGGTTCACAACATATCTCACTACTTGAACCTGTTCGTTTTAAGTTTGAGTGTGAAAATGAAAAGATAATTGGAGTTGATTCTGATGTTGGGTTTGTGCATCGTGGTATAGAAAAAGCTTGTACTACTAAGTTTAAGTTTGATGCTATCGGCTATGTTGTGGCAAGAATCTGTGGGCTTTGTGCCATCACTCATACTCTTTCATATACGGTTGCGATTGAAAATCTTTTGGGTGGGGAGATAACTCATAAGGCAAAATATTTAAGGATTTTACTTTTAGAACTCGACAGAATCCACTCTCACATGTTATGCCTTTCTCATACTTGTGAAAATGCTGGTTTTGAAGCTATGTTTATGCAGATTATGGGCGATAGAGAGTTAGTTATGGAGATACAAGAGCTTCTAACTGGAAATAGAGTGCAGTTTGACTACATATCTATAGGTGGAGTCAATAGAGATGTTTCACTTCAAAGAGCAAGTGATATTGCTAAGAGGCTAAAACTTTTGAAGCAAAAAATATATGGATATATAGATGAGTTTACAAATAATTGGAGTCTATCTTTGAAGTTTAAAGGGGTTGGAGCTATGAGTTTGGATGAGGCGTATAGATTTAATGCTATTGGTCCACTTGCTCGTGCTTCAGGACTTAACATCGATGTACGAAATGAGATAGATTATCTGCCTTTTGATGAGGTTGGGTTTAAGATGCAAACTCATACACAGGGTGATATAAATGCTAGAAATATAGTAAGGCTAAATGAACTACTAAACTCCATCGAGATGTGTAACAATATACTCTTAGGATTGCCAGAGGGCGAGATATTTACAAAACTAAAGGGAAAGCCTGATGGAGAAACCTTAGTGCGTTTTGAAGCTCCTAGAGGGGAGTTGATGTATTATGTAAAAGGGCATAAAAAGCCTATGCTAGATAGAGTTAGGATAAAAACACCTACATTTTCATCTATTCCAGCTTTTTCACATATATTTGTCGGACAAAACTATGCTGATGTTCCTGCCATTTTAGCATCATTTGACCCTTGTTTGTCATGTACTGCAAAGTAGAGGTTTACAATGTTGACATCATTTCTAAAAGCATTTAAAAATCTTTTTCAAAAACCTCAAACCATAGACTATCCTGTTACTCCAATAGAAAAAGATAAAGATTATAGAGGTCTTATAGAATATGGGGAAGATGAGTGTATATTTTGCCTAAAGTGTGAAAAAGCTTGCCCTCCTGGGGCTATTCTTTTTGTACCAGTAGAAAACCCATCTAAAAATGAAAAAAATAAAAAGGGTTTGAAGTATTATTACAACCCTCATCTATGTATATATTGCCAAGAGTGTGTTAGAGCTTGCCCTAAACCAGATGAAGCACTTTGGCAGAGCAATAAAAAACCTCCTATTGGGATAAAAGATGATAAGGT
>JAYEGN010000060.1:0-17828 GCA_034659115.1 Campylobacterota bacterium | reverse complement strand
AAAAAAAATTAAAATCAGCTAAATATATCCCAATAAGTTTAGACTCTTTTTCAGTAGACAGTGTTTTAAGATGTAGGTCATAATATTTTGCAAGGAATAGTTTGTATTTTATTGTTTCTGTAGGTTTAAAGTCTTTTTTCAGCATATTAAAAAATGACATTTTGTCATATATTTAACTCAGCTACTAAAAAAACACTATAATATTATCAAAACTCTATCTAAGGCAAAATATATGGCTAAAAAGAAAATTTTATTTGAGTGTCAAAATTGTGGATTCACTACACCAAAATGGATGGGAAAGTGTACCAATTGTGGTGGTTGGGATTCTTTTTTAGAGCTTAATGAGCACCAGCAAGATGTTATAAAACAGACTAAATCAACTTCAAATTCCACTTCTAAAGCTATAAGCATTAATGAGATAGAAGAGAGTGAAGTTTTTAGATATAGCTCTTTAGATAAAGAGCTTGATGGTGTTCTAGGTGGTGGAATAGTTCCAGGGTCTTTAATATTGATAGGAGGGAGTCCTGGTGTAGGTAAATCTACCCTACTTTTGAAAGTTGCATCCAACATAGCATCTACATGTAAGAATGTTCTCTATGTAACCGGAGAGGAATCAACTTCACAAATTAAACTTCGTGCAAATAGATTAAAATCAAATGAAGCATCCCTTTATCTTCTTAGTGAGATAAGACTAGAGCAAATCTTAGTAGAACTTGAGCATAGGCACTATGACTTTCTTATAATTGACTCTATTCAAACAATCTACTCAGAAAACATAACATCGGCTCCTGGTTCAGTTACACAAGTAAGGCAAATCACATTTGAGCTTATGAGAATAGCTAAAGAAAAAAATATAGCTATCTTTATAATTGGTCACATCACAAAGGAGGGTTCAATAGCAGGTCCTAGAGTTTTAGAGCATATGGTTGATACTGTCTTATACTTTGAGGGAGATAGTTCACAAGAGTTAAGGATACTCAGGGGTTTTAAAAACCGTTTTGGAACTACTAGTGAGATAGGTGTATTTGAGATGCGAAGCGATGGTTTAGTATCTGCTACAGACATAGCATCTCGTTTTTTTAATCGTAACTCACATCAAGCTGGTTCAGCACTGACAGTCATCATGGAGGGTTCTCGTCCCATCATTTTAGAGGTTCAAGCACTTGTCTCCGAATCACACACACCCAACGCAAAAAGACAAGCAACTGGTTTTGATAACAATAGACTCAATATGCTCCTAGCATTACTTGAAAGAAAATTAGAAATTCCTCTCTCTGGTTATGATGTTTTTATAAATATTACAGGTGGCATAAAGATAACAGAAACAAGTGCAGATTTAGCAATTTTAGCTGCGATTATAAGTAGCTTTAGAGAGCGTATAATTTCAAAAGAGACTGTTTTTATAGGTGAAGTTTCACTTGTAGGTGATGTAAGGGAAGTTTACGGTCTTGATGTTAGACTAAAAGAAGCAAAGATGCAAAATATCTCTAAAGCACTCTTAGCTAAAAAACCATTAGAAAAAATAGATATGAAAATTTTTGTAGTCGATGAAGTAACAAAACTTTTAGAGTGGTACTAATTTAATCACTAACAAAACAATTATTTCAAATAATAAGTGTATAATTTCAAAAATTATTAATCACTAGACTCCCTCTCAATCACTCCGAACTTGATTCGGAATTTAGGCTAGGAAAGAGATTTACTACATAAAAGGTGAAAAATTATGAATTTAGAAGAATATGCACAAGGTAACAAACTATTTAAAACTTACTTTAAGAAAAACAAAGAATCACTACTAAAGCTTGTAACAAGTGGGCAAAGTCCAAAAGCATTATTTATTGGTTGTTCAGACTCAAGAGTTATACCTGATCTAATGGTGCAGTCTGCACCTGGCGACCTATTTGTAATAAGAAATGTTGGTAACTTTGTTCCACCATTTAAACCTGATGAGGATTTTCATGCAACTGCATCTGGTATAGAATATGCAGTGAGTGTTTTAAAAGTTCAAGAAATTATTATATGTGGTCATACCCATTGTGGTGCCTGTAATCATCTTTATGAAGAGATAGATGACCCCTCACTTGTTCATACTAAAAAATGGCTTGAACTAGGAGAGAGTGCAAAAACTTCTGCAATTTTAAGCCTTGGTGCATCTGCTCCTAGAGAAGACCTTCTTAGGTTGACAGAGAAGCTCTCTGTTATAAAACAGATTGAAAATATTTTAACCTACCCAAATGTAAAAAAACGCTTTGAAAATGGTGACTTATATATTCATGGCTGGTATTACAATATAGAAAATGGTAATATTGATTACTATAATGCTGATACTTATGAGTTTTTACCACTAAAAGATCTCTCTCAAGTATAAAAATAATTTTAGAAAATATGATAAATTACGATATACTAAGAGAAATGAATCTTTAAAGGAAAATAGATGGCAGAAGAAGAAACAGAAGGTACAGAAGAAGAGAGCGTCTCCACAGAAAAAAAATCTGGAAACATGCTGATGATAATCATCATCGTTGTTTTGATACTTATAATAATTGGTGGTGCTATTGTAGCTATACTATTGATGGGTGATGATGAAGAAGATATGAGCCAAACATCTGTGCCAGCATCTATTGAAAAAAGTGTTTCCAAACCAAAAAGAAGTAGTTCAGGCAACTATGATGATTCAAGAAAACTTAGTGATATAGGTATTTTATATCCACTAGACACTTTTACAGTAAACCTAAAAAGTGATGCAGGTCGTCGTTACCTAAAAGTTACTATGTCTTTAGAACTAGAAGGAGAAGAGTTGAGTTTAGAACTAGACAACAAATCTCCAGTTTTAAGAGATAGAGTTATTAGGATTTTAACATCAAAATCACTTGAAGAAATTTCATCTAAAAAAGGTAAACAAAAAGTTAGTGATCAGATAATGGACACACTCAATGCGATGATATCGGATGGACAGATAAAAGGTATATACTTTACAGAATTTGTCATTCAGTAGGCTAATCTTTTCAATTTTAATCAAATCTCCGCAAGCCCTTTATTTTAGGGCTTTTGAAGATTTGTAATCTTCTTAAAAGAAAAGCAATTCAAGGTATCATCTATGTATGATGATAAAAATTTAATTCATATAACGCTTAAGTGTTTCATCCAATTCACTCCGTACCCTCTTTTTCTTTAGACCTTTTACTTTAGATACAGCAGTTATTTGTAATTTATAAGGTTTATTTAGTATAATTCCTTTAGTTTTAACTGTTTTATCATCTATAAAAAAGCTAGGTTTTATCTTGCTTGGGTGTTGTAGTTTGATATCACTAATTGTATTTTCTATTTTATACATACTGTTTCCTTAGAGTACCCCAAACATTATCGTTGGGGTACTTGTTATCAGATTTTAGGGTATAACAGCATATCTAGTATAGTTTAATACAGTCAATAAAAATAACCTTAAATACCTGTATTATGGGATAAAATTGGAATAAAATATCAATGAGTATTAAAGAAAATAAAAGATTAGCGGTTGCATTTACAGGTCCATCCAATAGTGGTAAAACTACAATCATACTGAAAGTTGCTCGAAAACTCATACATGAAATGGGTAAAAAAGTTGCAATAATAAAGCATGATCCAAGTGATAAGGCACGCTTTGATGTTGAAGGTAAAGATAGCTATAAGTTCAGTGATACTGGAGCAGAAGTTATCGTAACCTCCCCTACTAGAACAACTTATTTTTCAAAAAGAAATAAAGATCTAGATGAGATGATAAGACTTTTTGATGACTTTGATATTTTGTTGGTTGAAGGTCTTAAAAATTTACCGTTGCCTCGCATCAGTATATTTAGAGATAAACTAGATAATGAGTATTTTCCCTTTATGAATGCTTTGGCAATTGACAACACCATAAATGTAATAGATTACGATATACCCAGTGATATAGATATTTTGAATTTAAACAACTCAGAAGATATTATATCTTGGATATTAAAAAACGCAAAGGAAGTATAGATGACTGATATATTTGAAGCGATTCAGCGAACAGCAAAAAGAATCAAAGTGGCAATAGATGTAAAAGATATAGGTTATTCACAACAAGAAAATAGTTCTGGAGAGACACAGCTACAGCTTGATATCCAATGTGATATGATAATCGAAGAGGAGTTTTCTAAGGTATCCTCTATTCACACCATAGCAAGTGAAGAAAAAACACATGAAGTTAAGCTTCATGATGATGGCAAATATTTTATAGCTTATGACCCCCTTGATGGATCATCATTAATTGATGTAAATCTCAGCGTTGGTTCTATTTTTGGTATTTATGAAAATGGCTTTGGTGCAGATAAGATGGTTGCTTCATGTTATGTCGTTTTTGGACCTCGTGTTGAGATGGTTTTTGCACATCACAAAACAAAAATGCACCTTCTTCAAGATGGAGAGTTTGAGTTTGTAAAAGAGATTCATCTAAAAGAAAAGGGTAACCTGAATGCTCCTGGTGGAACTCAACAAAACTGGGAACCATACCATAAAGAGATGGTAGATGGTTTGTTTAATGAGGGTTACCGCTTAAGATACTCTGGCGGAATGGTTCCTGATTTACATCAGATTCTTCTCAAAGGTGGTGGACTATTTAGCTATCCTGGGACTAGTGATAAGCCTGATGGGAAGCTTCGCAAACTATTTGAAGTATTTCCTTTTGCCTTTATATATAAGATTGCTGGCGGAGAAGCTATCGATGGTTATGTTGATTTGATGGAACTTTCTTATAACCATGTTCATGATACTGCCCCATGCTTTTTTGGATCAAAGTATGAGATACAAAAAGTAAAAGAAATCTATGCAGCCAATCGCTAGCCAAGAATTAGATAAGTTCGAACTTCATCTTGATGAGATGGTAGCCAAGATTCAAACCTGTCAAAAAGAAAAAAAATTGATTACATGTAGTAGTTGTAATCATTATTTAGATTGTGAACTAAGAACTTTATATATAAAATCAGTATATAACAGCATGTCTAAAGGTGAAACAGGTGGATTTGAATTCTAAGTATGATCTGTTTTTTCTGTAAGTTAAATAAAATTAAGGAATATTAAATTGAATAAATATATAACAACACCTATCTACTATGTAAACGGGGAAGCACATATTGGTCATGCCTACACAACCTTTATTGCAGATACGATGACTAGATATGAAAAGCTAAAAGGTAATGATACATATTTTTTAACAGGAACAGACGAACATGGTCAAAAAATTGAAGAATCAGCACAGAAAAACAATAAACAAACTCAAGAATTTGCAGATGAGATAAGTGCTACTTTTAAAAAGTTATGGGATGAATTTGAGATAGATTATACTAAATTTATAAGAACGACAGACTTAGACCATAAAAGAGGTGTTCAAAAAGCTTTTGAAGTTATGTTTGCTAAAGGTGATATATATAAAGATTTTTATGAGGGTCATTACTGTGTTAGTTGTGAGACTTTTTTTCCAGAAACTCAGCTTGTAGATGGTGAATTTTGTCCAGACTGCGGTAGAACTACACATACAGTAAAAGAAGAGAGTTACTTTTTCAAACTCTCAAAATATGAAGATGCCCTACTAAAGCATTATGCCGATAACCCTGATTTTATACTTCCTCGTTCACGAGCCAATGAAGTTATAAATTTTGTCAAAGGTGGGCTTCGTGATCTTTCTGTAACAAGAACATCTTTTACTTGGGGGGTCAAGCTACCTGAATCGATGAATGATGACAAACATGTAATGTATGTTTGGCTAGATGCTTTAATGAACTATGTAACAGCTCTTGGTTATGGCGATAATGATGCAAATATGGATTATTGGCCAGCATCTACTCACTTCGTTGGCAAAGATATTCTTCGTTTTCATGCTATTTACTGGCCAGCATTCCTTATGAGTCTTGATCTTCCTCTTCCTAAACATATAGGTGCACATGGATGGTGGACAAGAGATGGTGAAAAAATGAGTAAATCCAAGGGTAATGTTATCTCTCCAAAAGAGGTTTCAGATGCTTATGGAGTTGAGAATCTTAGATACTTTATGCTTAGAGAGGTTCCTTTTGGTCAAGATGGTGATTTTTCTCAGCGTGCATTTATTGATAGAATAAATTCAGAACTTAGCAATGATTTAGGCAATTTACTCAATCGCATTATTGGTATGAGTGGAAAATATAGTAATTTTGAGATAGATAGTGTAGATGTGCAAAAATATCATACAAAAGAGTTAGATGCTATGAATGAAGCCCTTGATAATCTTGATGGTTTTATGCAGAATATGCAAACTCATAGATACCTAGAGGAACTTTGGAAACTGTTTGCTATCGGCAACAAAGCTATTGAAGAGCATGCTCCTTGGGTTAAAATGAAAGAAGACAGAAAAGATGAAGCCTTGGCTACAGTTGCACTTGTCGCAAATATTTTAGCTAAAGCATCCATAATGCTTAGTCCTATTATGCCTAAGACAACATGCACTATCGCGGATGCATTAAATTTTATCATAGATAACTCTAGTTACAATGAGATGATTATAGATAAAAAGTTGTTAAAATTATTTAATATTAAAAAAGTTCCACCACTATTTCCTCGTGTTGAAGAGCCTCTAATGGTTGAAGCACCTTTAGCAGAACCAAAAGCAAAGAAAGAAGAGGAAAAAAGAGATCTTGAAAAAGAAGAGGATAACCTTATTGAGATAGGTCAGTTTTTTGAAACATCTCTTAAGGTTGGTGTTATTACGCAGGCACAAGAGGTTCCTAAGAGCAAAAAGCTTTTAAAAATTCAAGTTGATTTAGGGGAAGACAAACAGAGACAGGTTGTTGCTGGAATTAAAGAGTTTTATAGTGCTGAGTCACTGGTAGGCACTCAAGTATGTGTTGTTGCAAATCTAAAACCTGCAAAGCTTATGGGAATGATTAGTGAAGGAATGCTTCTTGCTGCTAAAGATGAAGATGGTTTATGTTTGATTAGACCAGAAAATCCAAAAAAAGCAGGTACACCTATTGGATGAGACTTGAAAACTTTCTAGCACTTACACATGGTAAACTTGTAAGTGAACCATGCGTAAATATTTTTGTAAATACTGTTTTTAATGCTCATAAGGTAAAAAGGGGTGATCTCTTTATAGCCTATGATCTGACCGATATAGGCATAGCAGTAGAAAATGGTGCTTATGGTATAGTTTTTAATGGTTCTGTGGATATTTTAGATGCTGAGATAGCTTGGATAGAGGTAGAAAACCTTGATAATGCAGTAAGAAGATTGCTTCGCTTTAGAATGATTGAGAAAGAGATAGTTGTTTATGAATGTAATGAAATCATTTTAAAACTTGCTCTTCAAATCATCACTCAACCAGATTTTATTGCTCTCAAGGGTGATTTACAAACAGTCTTTAGATCCCTTTGGAACATTCCAGATAGAACTACGGTGCTTTTTTGCCCAGATATTAACTCTAGGGATATATTTACAGAGATTAAAACTCTCCCTAAGATACATACAAATTCTATTGATATCATGGAGCAAACGCTGTTTGAAACATCCTTTATATATGAAAATACTTTTTATGAAAGACAGCTTATATCTCCATTTTTTATCCCGTATCTAGAAGAGTTACTGCATCTTTTAAAAAGTTTAAAAATAAACTTTAGACTTAGAAAGTTTACTCCAATAGAGCATTTTGAAGCAGTATTTACAAATAATAGTTTCGAGATTAAAAACTTCGGAACTAGTGACAAGGTCTTGATTTTTGAACCAAACGCGAGCCTAATAGAAAGTGAAATTATGTTCCTACAGGAGAGAGCGTCATGGGCAGATATTATTTTTATCCTTCCATCCTATATTACATGTATGGATAATAGTAAAATCTTTAGCTATGATGATGAAAAGAAGATTATAGGTATTTTAAGAGAAAATAACTTTCACTTTGCTCTTGTCGTGGGTGTAGACAGATCAATCTTAAATAGCTCCCTACCCTATCAAACACAATTAACTTTAGATTTATAAAAAATAAAATGGATACTCGATTGAAAAAAAATATTACAGCATTAAGCTTTACACCAAAATATGATGAACTTGAAGATAGAATTAGATTATCCATTAATTATGATGATATACAAAACAGAGTAGACCTTATGATTACTAGAGGATTTGTATTGAAACTTTTTCCAATACTAGATGAATACATGTTAAAGTTTTACAATATAGATTTAACAACTTCAAATGATATAGATATGAATGCTCCTGCAAAAGAAAAGGTCAAGAACAATAATGCAACATCACTTACAGATGGAGCAAATCTTGAACTTTATCATCAAGAAGATGAACTTTTGATAGAGGTAAATTTTTCGTACACGAAAGCCACAAGACTAAGTATAATTAAGTTTAGATCCAAGAGTTCAGAGGTAACAGCACAACTTAATGCTACCTCAATGAAGCAGGTTTTTACAATGATAAAATCTAGTATACCATTTTTTTCCTGGGGAATATCACATAATTTATAAAGAGCTTAACTCTCTTTTTAGCTCATCTTTATTGATCTTATTTTTATCACTTTGCACTAAAGGAAGTGATTTTTTGTAGATTATTTTACTTGGAATCATATAGGATGCTAGATGTTTCTTTAATTCAAAAAGTATCTCTTTGGGTGCTAGTTCATTTTTTGCAGAATACACCATAATAATCTCTTCTTCTATCTGCTCGTTATCTATAGAAAAAACTGCACACTGCTGTATTTGAGGAATATTTTTAGATACAACAGATTCGATTTCAAAAGGAGAAACCCTAAAACCTCTTGTTTTTATCATATCATCATCTCTTGAAACAAAATATAAATATCCCTCTTCATCTTTATACACATAATCTCCAGAAGCGACTACAATTTCATCCGTTAGCTGTCCTTCTAGGTTGATAACATCTTTTAAAATATTTATCGATTTAAATCTTTGAGCATTTTGTATAGGAGCGTTCCAGAATCCTTTGTAGATATATCCACCACGATGGATTAACTCCCCTACTTCTCTTACCTTGCACTCTTTAGCATCTTTGTTTATAATATATAGTTCAACATCAGGAATAGCCTTACCTATAGAATCGGGTCTAATAGCAACCTGTGATGGGTCTAGGTATGTTGAGCGAAATGCCTCTGTTAATCCATGCATTGAATAAAAATCAGCATTTGTAAAGAGTTTTTTACAATCACTAATCATTTTAGCTGTTACATTACCACCAGATGAAGTTATGGTTTTTACCTTTGCAAAAAGTTCAGCATTTGGTACTCTTTGTAAATCTTCATCAAACATCTGTGTTATATTAATAGGCATCAGTGGCACAACTGTAACATCATCATCAATCAGATGATTAAAAAAGTTTTCAGCTAAAATAAATCTGTGTAGGGCTAAAGTTGCTTTTTTATAAAGTGAACAAAAAATTTGATTTAATCCATAATCTAAATTAAAAATCAGTAAACCAGAGATAACATCATTCTCTTTTATGTCTAAGTATTGAGAGACTACACGAGCAGAGTCTAT
Organism: Campylobacterota bacterium; assembly: GCA_034659115.1. Taxonomy (GTDB): domain Bacteria; phylum Campylobacterota; class Campylobacteria; order Campylobacterales; family Sulfurimonadaceae; genus Sulfurimonas. The sequence continues at coordinate 8,304 of JAYEGN010000060.1, read as the reverse complement.
TAAATTTCTATGAGATATTACGATACCTTTTGGTGTTCCAGACATTCCAAAAGAGTAAGTAATAACAGCATTATTATGCCCATTTATATCGCAAAAATATGGTTTATTGTAGTACTTAAAAATCTCTTCAAAAGATGCAATATCCCTTGATGTGGTTTCATATGAAATAATATGACCAGCAAAATTAATCTCTTCAATATTTTCTAGTTTTAATCTATCTGTAATAATACATTGAATATCACAGTCATGAATAATGTATTCAACCTGCTCTGGTTTTAAAAGCTTGGTGAGTGGCACAAGTATATAATCTGTAGATAATATTGCAAGCATTGCAATAATTTGTTCAATACCTTTATTGGAATATACGCCAACTCTTGAATCTTTTGGTAAATTCAATTCTTTTAGGTAAAAAGCTACTTGATTAACTTTTATAAACAGTTCTAAATAAGTTATGTTTTTTTCATTAAAAACTAATGCTGTTTTCTCTGCATGCGTAACAGCAGAATCCTCTAAAAGTGTTCTTATACAGTTTATCGACATGTTAAGTACCTCTTTGCTTTTTTGTTAAATTGTATCATAATTATACCAACCTATGAGGCAAAGCCACTTTTAAATCCACAATCTTTTTTAACAACAATCTGTTTTTGCTTCTCTTTGCGTTTAGTATCTTTTTCTACAAAAATCTTTTTACGAGTTTTTGGATCCATTTCGGTATAATACATTACAGCTGAGTAAGTGCTTGGTGTTGGTGTAAACACTTGAGCTTGTTCAGGATTCATTTTCAGCTCATCGGTTGTAAACCTTTTTAATTCGTGCATATCTTTTTCTTCACATCCAGGATGCGCTGCTATGAGATAATAAGTCAAAAACTGTTTTTTCCCTGTTTCTTTATTTAACTTGTCATACATTTTTTTAAAATCAACTAAAGTTTGTTTTCCTGGTTTTCCCATAAGTTCTAGTACATGTTGTTGTGTATGTTCTGGGGCTACTTTCATCTGCCCAGATATATGATTATCTACCATCTCTTTTAGGTAGCTATACCCATGTTGCTTATCGGCTGTTATGAGATCATATCTCACTCCACTTGCCACAAAGGCTTTTCTCACACCTTCAACTTTTCGAACCTTTCTAAGAAGATCTATATTTCTACTGTGATCCACATGCATAACCTTGCATAATCGCTCAGCATCTACGCACTTCATATGATCACATGTACCTTTTTTAAGTTTTTTGTCGCATTCATAACCATACATGTTAGCTGTTGGACCACCCACATCAGATATGATTCCTTTGTAATCTTTGTAACTGTTAAAATCTTTTGCTTCTTTTAGGATGTTGTCTTCTGAACGAGTTCTAATAGTGCGTCCTTGATGAACGCCAATAGCACAGAAATTACATTCACCCCAGCATCCATGATGGGTCATAATGGAAAATTTAATAGTTTCCAAACATTTAACTTTTCCATCTTTTGCATAATATGGATGCAGTTCTCTTGTAAATGGTAAATTTGAATTTGCATCCATCTCTTTTTCATTGAGATAATCACAGGGTGGATTTTGTATCAGATATCTTGTATCTACCTGTTGGCATAAACCTTTAGCTGTTATGGGATCATTGTTATCGTAAAAATCATCAAAAAGGTCTATATAGCGCTCTTTGTTATCTACACATTCCTTGTGTGATGGAAGCTGAATATATTCATATATTGGTTCTTTAGAGATATAGCAGACTCCTCTTATGTCTCGCCATTCTTCATTTAATGCTAAAGCACGAGTAAGTTGCTCAAGAGCTATTTCGCCCATTCCATATATAAGAATATCACCTTTAGCATCAAAAATGATTGGTTTTTTGAGTTTGTTTGCCCAATAATCATAGTGTGTAACTCTTCTTAAGCTAGCTTCAATGCCACCCAAAACAAGAGGAACAGTGCCTTTAAAGTATCTGCGAATAAGATTACAATAAACACTTAGGGCTCTATCTGGTCTTTTGTTGTTTTTTCCACCAGGTGTATAATCATCAGAGTTTCTAAATTTTTTTGTTGCAGTATAGTTAGAAACCATACTATCAACACTTCCACCACTAACACCCCAATAAAGCTTAGGTTCACCAAGTCGCATAATGTCATCAGGTGAATTTATATCTGGCTGACCTATCATACCAACTTTATAACCTAGTTTTTCAAGCATGCGTCCAACCATTGCTACACCTATGAATGGACTGTCAATATATGCATCACCACTAACTAAAATTACATCACAATAATCCCAACCTAAGCCATCCATCTCTGCTCTAGTTGTAGGTAAAAAATCTTTTTCACTAAATGTAACTGTATCCCGTTTTGGTTGCTTTGTTTTACTTCTTCTACTCAAAATTTAACCTTTATGTGTATAATGATACTAAATCAATTTAAAATAAGAGATTAGAGATGAATTACCCATATGAAAATTTAGAAAAATATACACTCCCTGCACTGCTCAAACGATCCGTTGAACTCTATAGTGATAACGATGCATTAGGTAAGGCCGCTCAAGATGCGATGAACTATTCAGAATTTAATGAAAAAATTCATGCTATGATTAAACTATTGCGAGAAAATGGTATCTCAAAAGGTGATAAAGTGATTCTTTTGAGTGAAAATATGCCTAACTGGGGGGTAGCATACTTTGCTGTCACATACTTTGGTGCAGTAATTGTTCCAGTGCTTCCAGATTTTCATCCATCTGATGTGCATCATATCATAAGACACTCTGAATCTAAGGCAGTTTTTGTTTCTGATAGACATCTCTCAACAATAGCTGAGTGCGAAGACACTGATGTTAAATTTGTTATTAAACTTGATGATTTAGAGTTAGTTGATGAATTAACAAACAAAGACTATATTGAAAAGATAAAAAAGAGTCTGAAAAAAATCTCTATATCATCTGATAAAATTAAAGAACCAGATGAAGATGACTTAGCATCACTGCTTTATACATCAGGTACAACTGGGCATTCTAAAGGCGTAATGCTTTCTCATAAAAATCTTGTTACAAATGCTATGAGTGCATATGTTCAAGTGAGCATAAAGCCAGATGATGTATTTTTATCTATCTTGCCTTTAGCCCATACTCTTGAATGTACAGTAGGATTACTAGTTCCAATACTTCACGGTAGTAGTGTGTTTTATATAGATAAAGTACCGACTCCAAGTGTGCTACTTAAAGCATTTAGCATTGTTCATCCTACTATGATGGTAAGTGTACCTTTGATTATTGAAAAAATATATAAAAATAAAGTTCTACCTAAATTTACAGGCTCTTTTATTATGAGAACACTCTATGGTATAAGTTTTTTTAGAAAAAAACTTAATAAAATTGCTGGTAAAAAACTTATAGAAACTTTTGGTGGAAGGTTAAGATTTTTTGGAATTGGTGGAGCTGGATTATCACCATTTGTAGAGGACTTTCTTATTGAAGCAGAGTTTCCATATATTGTCGGTTATGGCCTCACGGAAACCGCTCCTCTTCTAGCTGGTTCCATTCTTGGTGAAACAATTAAAAAAGGATCAACTGGTATAGCTATGGCAGGAGTTAAGCTAGCTATAAAAGATAAAAACCCAGAAACTGGTGATGGAGAGATTATCGCTTTATCTCCTAGTGTTATGATTGGCTACTATAAAGATGAAGAAAAAACTGCAGAAGTTATGGAGGATGGCTGGTTCTTAACCGGTGATTTGGGCTATATAGATGATGATGGATTTCTCTTTATAAATGGAAGAAGTAAAAATGTAATCATAGGTTCTGGTGGAGAAAACATCTATCCAGAACAGATAGAAGCTACCATCAATCAAAACGAAGCTGTATTAGACTCTCTTATGTTAGAGCAAGATGGTAAGCTTATAGCAAGAGTACATCTTGACTATGAATTAATAGATAAAAAATTCAATGCAGATAAAAAACCTGATGCTCAAGTAAGAGAAGATATAGCAAATTTTCTTGAAAATATGAGAGTAGAAGTAAATTCACAAATATCATCATTTTCAAGAATGACAAAATTTATAGAGCAGATAGAACCTTTTGTTAAAACACCGACTAAAAAGATTAAAAGATATCTATATAGTAACTAGAGGGTGAGATGTCTCGTAAAATCATAAAAATACTTATTTATATAGTTATATCTTTGATCGTTATACTTCTGCTTGCGTATGGAGTATCCGAGTCAGATTTTAATAATCTAAAAAAATATGACCAAAAAGATAGCATAAGAACTACACTGCAGAAGAGTTCACAAAAAAAAGAGAGGACCTATACAACTGAAGTAGAGATACAGGGTGCTGGGATGGCAAGTTTAGGTGATTTCACATTAAGTATCTCAAACAATAGGCAGGTGCATGCAAATATATCTCTAAAATATGAAGATAAAAAAGAGAGAAGTTGGATAGGTACCAGCAGCATTGAACAAGAAATAATAGATAAAGGAAATGTTTTAAGAGGCAGTGTTATTCGTACAATCGCAAATAGCAATAATGCAAATATTTCAAATAATGCGATGAAAAAAAGACTGATTAAAAATTTAAACAACAATCTTTCGGATGCAAAAATAGAAAATATCTATTTCAATAAGTTTGTTATTGAATAAACTTAGGATTTAGTAAGTATAATTTAGTTACAATCGCGAAAAATTATCTAGGATTTTATATTTTGAGAACTCATTATTGTACAGATTTAAGTGAAAAAGATGTTGGAGCAGATGTTGTTCTAACTGGTTGGGCGAATAACTATCGTGATCATGGTGGGATTATTTTTATCGATTTAAGAGATAAAACTGGTCTTATTCAGCTTACATGTGACCCAGAAGATGGAGCTGATGCTCATAAGGTAGCAGACAGCGTTAGAGATGAGTTTGTACTTATCGCTAAGGGCAGGGTTCGTCTTCGTGGAGAGGGACTTACAAATCCTCGTCTTAAAACTGGTGCTATTGAGATTATAGTAACAGAGCTTATCATCGAGAATAAGTCAGCACCTATGCCTTTTACCTTAGGTGACCCTAATGTTGGTGAGGATGTTAGACTAAAGTACCGTTACCTAGAGCTTCGTGACCCAGCTATGTATGAAGCATTTCGTCTTCGTTCAAAAGCTGCCATAGCTGCTAGAAATATCCTAGATGCAAATGGTTTCTTAGAGGTTGAAACTCCAATCCTTACTAAATCAACTCCGGAGGGTGCAAGAGATTATCTAGTGCCATCTCGTGTTCACAATGGCGAGTTTTATGCACTTCCACAATCTCCTCAACTTTTCAAACAACTTCTTATGGTTGGTGGTTTTGACCGTTACTTCCAGATAGCAAAATGTTTTAGAGATGAAGATTTAAGAGCAGATAGACAACCAGAATTTACTCAGATAGATGTTGAGATGAGCTTTTGTGACCAAGAAGATGTTATGAAAGTAGCAGAAGATTTACTAACTGCTATGTTTAGTGCATGTGACATAGATGTTAAGCCTCCATTTAACCGTATTACATACAAAAACGCTATGGAATGGTATGGTTCTGATAAACCAGATATGAGATATGACCTTAAGATGGTAGATGTTATCGACATTTTTGAGAGATGTGATAATGAAATCTTTACTAATATTGCGAAGCAACCACACAAAAACCGTATCAAAGCTCTTAAAGTTCCAGGTGCTGATTTAGTATTTTCTAAAAGAGAGATGAAAGGTTTTGAGACATTCGTAAGAGAGTTTGGAGCACATGGTCTTGGTTACTTTCAAATGAAAGAAGATGGACTAAAAGGTCCACTTATTAAGTTCTTTAGTGATGAAGATATCGCTCTTCTTATCGAGCGTACAGAGCTTGAGGTTGGAGATGTTGTTTTCTTTGGAGCAGGCGATAAAAAAACTGTTATGGATTATATGGGTAGATTTAGAATCTTCCTTGCAGAACATGAAAAACTAAACCTTATCGATGAAGATAGATATGAGTTTGTTTGGGTTGTTGATTTCCCTATGTTTGAAGTTGAAGATGGAAGAGTTAAAGCACTTCACCATCCATTTACTCAACCTCGTGATACTGATAAAGATGATGTAGAAGAGATTGAGTCTATCGCTTATGATATCGTTTTAAATGGTACAGAGCTTGGTGGTGGGTCTATCCGTATCCATAAAGAAGAGGTTCAAGAAGAGGTATTTAAACTTCTTGGAATTGAGGAAGAAGAAGCACAAGAAAAATTTGGTTTCTTACTAGATGCACTTAAGTTTGGTGCACCTCCACATGGTGGTTTTGCCATGGGCTTTGATAGAATGATGATGCTTATCACTAAAAAAGCAAGTATCCGTGATGTGATAGCTTTCCCTAAAACACAAAAAGCTTCTTGTGTTCTTACAAAAGCACCTAGTGATGTTGATAATACTCAACTTAGAGATTTACACATTAGACTTAGAGAACAAACTAAAGCGTAATATACCATTTCACTTGCTACACCTCTCCTTAGGTGCAGCATATATAGAAGTGTAAAATCTAAGGATTTATTTTTTGAAAAAACTATTCCTAATCATCGGAGCTCCTGGCTCTGGTAAGACTACAGATGCAGAGTTAATCGCTGAACAAAATAGTGAAATAACTCACTACTCTACTGGAGATATGCTTCGAGCTGAAGTGGCTTCAGGAAGTGAGCTTGGATCTGAGATAGACAACTATATATCTAAGGGTCTTATAGTTCCAATCAAAATAGCAATCCAAACAATCACAAATGCTATCAAAAATGCGCCTACGGATATTATTGTCCTAGATGGATACCCTAGAAGTATGGAACAGTTAAACGCTTTAGATGACTACTTACTAAATGATTCTTCTTTGAAACTAGTAAGTGTTATAGAAGTAGAGGTTAGCGAAGATACTGCAAGAGATAGAGTTCTTGGAAGAAACCGTGGTGCTGATGACAATACAGAAGTATTTGATAACCGCATGAAGGTTTATATTGAGCCATTAGCTAAGATACAAGCTTTTTATAATAGTAAAAATATTTTAAAAGTGATTTCTGGTGAAGGAACTATCCAAGAGATAGTTTTAGAAATGGGAAGTTTTATAAATTCTAAAATATAATTATATTTTAGAATTCTCTTTCATTCATTCTATTTTTTCTTTTTTAAAATTTGTTTTCGTCTTTGTGTAAAGTTCCACCATGGTTGTGCTTCTCCACCCTCCATAAAATCCACTGCAGACATAAATACATCAATCACACAAGGGTCAATACACTTGCCTTTTTTAATGCAAAGTTTATCATATAGATCAAAAGGATTTTCTCCAATTAAGTTCTTAGGTTCACTAATACCTATTAATATAAGGTCAGAACCTATTGCTTTTCCAATATTTGGTAAAGCTTCAAGTTTTGAAATAGTTTCTCTATTTGGATTTTTCATATATTCTCTTTGGTGAGCGATAATTTTCCTTTAGGTAAATTATTCGTTTCTCGTATTTGTTGTGTGTTTTATGTTACTTTCTCTTATATCTCGTATCTCTAAGATTAGGTCTTTAAAATATTGAGGATTTAAGAAGTTTCCATTTTTCAGTCTTTCATTATCAAGTACATATCCACGAGTAGCAAACTGTTTTAAGACCTGTGTCGCCCACTGTCTAAATTCGGTAGCTTTGTTTGAGTTTATTCTATAGCCCAAAGAGATAATAGCGTCTAAGTTATAGTGTTGTGTATTGTAGTTTTTACCATCACTAGCAGTTATTAGGAATTTCCTAATAACTGAATCTTCTTGGAGTTCGTGTGTTTTAAAGATGTTTTTTAAGTGTTCGTTTATAGTAGCTACATGTACATCAAAGAGTTTTGCTATAAGTTTTTGAGTAAGCCAAACACTTTCATCTTCTATTTTTACTTCTATAGTATCTTGTGCATTGTTTGTCGTAAAGATTAAAAACTCTGCTGTTGAGTTTCTTATTGTTAGATTTTTATTCATTAAATTCTTCTTTAATCTCTTTAATTGTGGGCAAACTACTTTTGAGATTTTCTGGTAACACTTCAGTCAATTCAAATTCACTTACACCTATTACACCTATTGGTTTATTTATATCCCTAAGTGCAAATTCTACTTCAATGTTATTTTTATCTCTGCAAAGAAGTATCCCTATAGTTGGATTATCACCATCTTTTTTTAAAAGTGTATCAACTGCTGAAATATAAAAATTTAGCTTACCTACAATTTCTAAATGATACTGTTTTCCAACATAAGCAAACCCCTTACCAAGTTCAAGTAAAAATTTAGTGATATTATCTATAAGTTTGTTTTCAATATCTCCTTCAACAAAAGGTTTCTCAAA
>JAYEGN010000059.1:0-3893 GCA_034659115.1 Campylobacterota bacterium | reverse complement strand
CAGCTTCATCTATACCACATAATTTACCTAACATCTAATCCCCCAAAGCCCAAATATCAAAGGGTATCATCTCAACTAGGGAGAGTGGATGACTTATGCGACCCTCTGTGTTCATTGTAACTGCTGTTACCTTTGTAATACCATAGCTAAAGATAAAAGCCTCTATAGCTTCCATCTTTTTAAACAAACTTCTCTCATCACTAAAAGGCATTCCAAGGACTACTTCATCTCTGCATGGTATATAAAAATCTATGCCATCATCATAAAAGCACTCTACATGTGACTTTAAAAGTTCTAGAAATATCATATTTTCAAAAAGCCTACCAAAGTTTTTCTCAACACTAAGAGCAGACCTTAGGGAGATATCGCAAAGGTATATTTTTTTAGTTGCTCGTGGATGATTTGTTTTTTCTAAAAGATGGATATAGTTTTTTTTCACTAAACTCTCAAAAGATTTATATAGTTTATCCTTAGAGATTTTACGAATCTGTTTTAGTCTTTCATATATAGAAAAAGCTGAAAGCTTTTGAGCCATCATCTTAGCACATAGAACTACTATGTCAAACTCCATATCATCTAGTGCATACTGAAGTGTTTTTTGTATGTAGCTAGTTCGCTCGTGAGAATATACCTTATGCATATGTGGATAACCACCAAGTTGGAAAAAATGATTTAGTGCTGTTGAGTCATACTTATGTTCATAAGCCAAAAACTCTTCATAATCAAGAGGATAAAGTTGTATGGTTTTGAGATAGGGTATCTCTACATGTAACTCGCAAGAGATAATAAGCTGAGAAACATTTACTATCTTAATGCTCTCTTTGTAATTATCTAAAACTAAGGTATCTATCTTATTTGCATTACAAAAAGTAGCCAATGATTTGTTAAGTGCATCTATATCTATGCGAATATCATTACAATCCACATAAAGATAAGCACTTTTCTTCAATCCCAAAAGATAATTTTTGATAAGTTTACTTTTTCCACATTGAGTAATACCATTTATCTGATAACTTTCATCTTCTAAAAAAAGTTTTCTAAAGTGAAATTTATCAAGATGAATATCAGTTTTGTAAAGTTCTTGTAGTAAATTTTCCATAAGTGTATTTTATCATTTCCTTTCTTAAAGGAAATAAATTTTAAAGAAATTCACTTTTTACCCCCTAAAACCTTGAATATAAGCTTTCATTTTGGTACAATTCCGCTCCCTTAAATAGTTAGGCAAGACCTAACGAGTTCTTTAGAAGGAAAAACATGGAAAAAATTCGTTTAAAATTGAAAGCTTACGATCATCGTGTATTAGATAGATCAGTAGCATCAATCGTTGAGGCTGTAAAGCGTACAGGTGCCCAAATTCGTGGTCCAATCCCTTTACCAACAAAGATTCGTAAATATACAGTATTGAAATCAGTTCATGTAAACAAGAAAGCTCGTGAGCAATTTGAAATCCGTATGCACGCTAGAATGATAGATATCGTTTCTGCTACGCCAGAAACTGTAGATTCATTAATGAAGCTTGATCTTGCACCTGAAGTGGATGTTGAAGTTCGCTCTATGGACAAATAGGAGTCATCGTGGAATATATTGTTGAGAAAATCGGTATGAGCCGTACAATCACAGTACCTAGTAAACCTGTTACTCTTTTAAGAGTACTTGATCAAAAAGTATGTGAAGTAGAAGAAGGCATCGCAATTGTAGCTTACAATAGCGGTAAAAAAATGAATAAAGCAGTAGAAGGTCAGCAAAAAAAGTATAGTCTTTCGGCTGAGTTTAACCGTTTTGCAACTTTAGAAGTAGCAAACACTGAGGTTGGTGATTTAGATTTAGCACCTTTAGCCCAAGCTAAAGTTATAAAATCTTCGTTTACTACAAAAGGTCGCGGTTTTGCTGGAGCAATGAAAAGATGGAACTTCTCTGGTGGTCCTGCATCTCATGGTCATAGATTTGGTCGTAGAACAGGTTCAATCGGTAATGCGGAGTGGCCAGGTCGTGTAATGAAAGGTAAGAAAATGCCAGGACATTACGGAAATACACAAAACAGTGTTAAAAATGAGATCGTTTCTTACGATGCTGAAAATAATATCATCGCGGTATTAGGTTCTGTATCTGGAGCAAATGGTTCATTAGGTCGTGTAAAGGTAGCTTCGTAATGAGTGCAATCGTTTTAAATGATAAAATGGAAAAAGCATCTGAGTTAGCATTACCTGAGAGTTTCTCAGGAATCAACCCTCACAACTTATACCTATATGTTAAGTCTGCTCAAGCTGCACAGCGTGCAAATACAGCAACTACAAAAGGTAGAAGTGAAGTGCGTGGTGGTGGTAAGAAGCCATGGGCTCAAAAAGGTGGCGGTCGTGCGAGAGCTGGTTCTCGTCGTTCTCCTATCTTCGTTGGTGGTGGTAAAGCGTTTGGTTCTAAGAACAATCGTAACTACGACCTGAAAGTTAATAAAAAGCAAAAGAAACTTGCTCTTAACTTTGCACTTAATGAACATGCACTTCGTGGTAGTCTTTTCATAGTCGATAGCATCGAAGTAGCGTCTGGTAAAACTAAAGATGCTGCTGCAATGTTTAAGGCATTAGGTCAAAGAGATACTTTAATAGTAAAATCTTTACTAGATGAAAAAACTTTTTTAGCGTTTGAGAATCTTCACCAAACTTATGTTGTGGAAGCAAATGAATTAAATGCTTATTTAGCTGCAAACTATCGCTCTATTGTGATTGAAAAAGCAGTATGGGAAAATCTTGTAGGTGAGGCTAAATAATGGCAGATATTACAGATATTAGATCTATACTATATACAGAGAAGACTTTAGGACTTCAAGAAGATAATGTTATCGTTGTGCAAACATCTCCTAGAATGACTAAAACAGGTCTTAAAGAGGTTTTTCGTGAGTATTTTGGAATTGTTCCAACAAAAATCAACTCACTTAATCAAAGCGGAAAAGTTAAAAGATTCCGTGGTGTGCAAGGTAAGCAAAATGACTTTAAAAAGTTTTATGTTTCTCTACCTGAGGGCGCACAAATAGAAAGTTTGGCGGTATAAGATGGCAATTAAAACATATAGACCCATAACTCCATCTCGTCGTTGGTACACAAATGTTGATAGTTCTGACATTACTGCTAAAGCAAGTGTTCGTTCACTGTTGGTAAAGCTTCCATCTCACGCTGGTCGTAACTCTAATGGTCGTATCACTTCTCGTCACCGTCAAGCTGGCGCTAAAAAGCTTTACCGTATCATCGATTTCAAAAGAAATAAGTTTGATATCCCTGCAACAGTAAGTGCTATTGAGTATGATCCGTACAGAAACTGTCGTATCGCGCTTGTAACTTACGCTGATGGTGAGAAAAAATATATCATTCAACCAAAAGGTTTGAGCGTTGGTGATACTATTGTCTCTTCAGCATCTGATTTAGATGTTAAGCCTGGTAATACTATGAAACTTAAAAATATACCTGTCGGTACTCTGATTCACAACATAGAGCTTAAAACTGGTAAGGGCGGACAGATGTGTCGTGCTGCTGGAACGAGTGCTCAGATTATGGGTCGTGATGGTAAGTATGTTTCTCTAAGAATGCCTTCTTCAGAAATGAGATTGGTTTTAGGTGAGTGTTTAGCTACTGTTGGAAGCGTTGGAAACGAAGAGTTTGGTAACATTGTTATCGCAAAAGCTGGTCGTCAAAGACACTTAGGTATTCGTCCACAAACTCGTGGTTCAGCGATGAATCCAATTGATCACCCACACGGTGGTGGTGAAGGTAAAACGAACTCAGGTCGTCATCCAGTTACTCCATGGGGTAAACCAACGAAGGGTGCTAAAACTCGTCGTAAGAAAGCTAGTGATAAACTTATTATTACTCGCCGTAAACCAAATGCAAAAAGGGTAGGCTAAT
>JAYEGN010000058.1:0-3902 GCA_034659115.1 Campylobacterota bacterium | reverse complement strand
TTAATTGTTTTCTAGTTCTTTAAAAAACAATTCAATTTCATTATCTGATTCTTCTTGAGTGAGAAGTCTCATCTTTCCATTGTGTACATCATTTCTAATTTGATGTAATTTCTTTTTTCTTTCATAAAAGTAAGGGTCTGTCTCTAGATTTTTATCTTTTAACACATTGATATCCGCATTGTGTTCATTAACATAACTCATAAAGTTTTGAATATAGTTATCTTGAACTTGAATTGATAAAGTTTGCATAATAAACTCCATAATCATTTATTTATTTATTACAATATTATATCAAAAGTTAAGTGAAGTCCACTTAACTTTTAAATTTAATCGAAAAAAAGTACGAGGAAAAGTACCGTGTAATGAATTTACACTTTTGTTATTTTAAAACTATTTTAGAAATAGCAGAGTTACTTATACCAATCCCCATTAAAAACTAAATATTTAGTTTTTAGTGGGGATTGGTATAATATTTGTAGCTATTTATATACATCTTTTTCCCACTCTATATAATTATGCCAAATCCCACCCTTGGCTGGAACTATATTTTTTATCTTTTTACTAACTACTGTTATGGAGTTTGGTATATATAAAAACAGGTATGGATTATCATCTACTATGATTTTAAACATATCTTGCCAAATCTTGCCTAAGACTTTTCTATCTACTATGGTTTGAGAATTTTCTATCATCTCATCCATACTTTTTCTATTGTAACCTACAAGGTTAAAAGCACCTTTTTTATCATTATCTGTATGCCAAAACATATATGGGTCTGGAGTTGGTGAGAGTCCCCATCCTAGAAGTACACTATCAAACTTATGTGGGAAAACTACCATATTTAAAAATGCTTGCCACTCCATAACTCTTAAATTAACCACTACACCTGCTTTTTTGAGTTGATGTTGAAGTATCTGGGCTGCGTATGGTCTTATAGCACTAGAGTTTGAAGTCACTATCTCAAAAGTAAAAGGATTGTTTTTATCATATCCCGCCTCTTTAAGAAGGTTTTTTGCCTCTTGTATATTTTGCGTAGGAGCTTTTACTGATTCATTAAACGCTACAGTTCCGGGCAGAAATGGTCCAGTACAAACCCTTGCATGTTTAAAAAACAAAATATCTACTATCTCCTGTCTATCTATAGCTAAAGACAAAGCCTCTCTTACTTTTGAATTTTTAAACTTATCTCTTCTTAAATTTAAACCTAGGTATGTGTATGAGCGACTAATATCCTCATATATGTTAAACTTTTCAAAAAACTCACTGCTTAACTGTCTTTCGTACTGCATAGGCTCTAAACTTCCAATATCTAAATCACCAGATTTTAACATCATAAATCTTGTAACTGGATCTGCTATGACATGAAAAGAAATTTTATCTATCTTTGGTCTTCCCTCGAAGTAACTATCATTTGCTGCTAAGATTATATTTTTGGAATGTTCTAACTGTTCTAGCTTATAAGCTCCTGTTCCTATTGGATTTGTATTGAACTTTGAGTTCATTATATTTTTATCATTTCGTAAAATATGCTCTGGTAAGATTCCCATCATCCATGTCTCTAAAGCTTTAAAATATGGTTGTTTATATATCACTTTAATAGTATGTTCATCAACAACTTCAACATCTTTAACAAATCTAAAAGCAGCACTATATGGAGATATAATCTTCTCAGAAACGATAGTTTTATAGGTAAACAACACATCATTTGCACTAAACTTTTTACCATCATGCCATTGCACATCTTTTTTTAGTTTAAAGATAAGTGTAGTATTATCTTCATAGTAAAACTCACCTGCTAAATCACCAATAATATTCAATGAGTCTTTATCAAACTTCACAAGTCCGTTAAAAATAAACCCTGCAATCTCACCTGAACTAGAATCAGTTGCAAGTATAGGGTTTATTCTTGATGGATTTGCAGAAGTAGAAAGATGCAGAGTTGATGCTAAAAGATGAATAGATAAAACTAAAGCTAAAAGATATCTCATAACTACTGCATAGCCTTACCATTTACCTTAAACTGACCATCTAAAAAAACAATCTTAAATCTAATGCCATCGCTCTCTTGTTTTGCCAAAGATTTTAACATGTTAGTTGCAGGCAATCCTTTTGTGAGCTTTTCATACAAAGGGTTTGATAGTTTTATATCAGTAGTCATCTCTATATTTTCAGCTACCAATAGTGGTGAACGATCTATCTTCTTTGCTAGATCACTGTCCTCTTTTACTATCAGAGTTAATTCTATATCAAATCCTTCTAAATTTTGCGTTTTATTTAAAGTGATATTTTCTAATGCTAGTTGTGCAATATTAAGCTTTAACCCATATGATAGCATTTCGACAATAGCTGATTTCATCTCCTCTTCTAAGCTTGATGTAGATGAGATTTTCATGCGAGATATTAGAACTCTAAGCTTTTCAAAAGAGTCTTTCTCAAGTTCACTAAGAGCGATATCATAGGTGAAATCTTTCATATCTACATCAAATTTATCTGATTTTATACTTAGTTTATCTAGTGAGGTTCTGGCATTTAATTCAGCTTTATCTCCCTGTGTATTTGAAGAAAGATTAACTTTAATCTCATTGGCTTTTATGAGTATATCTTCCCCATCTCTGTCTATCATAATTTCAGCACTCTTTAAATCCCCTGCATTTACATATGTACCTTGTGACATAAAATTTGCACTAGAGCTAAACCCATCAAGGTTAAATATGATATCTGTTTTTTGAGTATCTACCTCAAGGTTGATTTTCTTAACATGTGAGATAAGTCTGTTGGGTGCTATAAGTTCACCATTTCCACTATATGTTGCATCTAAAAGGTTTAAGGTGAGTTTTGTGCCATCCTTTAAAGTATGGCTCTCCTTTATATCCTTTAAAAAACCATCAAAATCTTCACTTACTATATTGTAGTTTATATGATATAAAACACCCTTAGAGCGTAAAAACTTTTCTAAATAACTATAAAAATCTAAATCTTCCTCTTTCACATAACTCACCATTTTTTTTGAGAGCCTTAGTGGATATATATCTATACTAATCTCTTTCATAAAAGGGATATTGCTATACTCAACATCTGCCCCAACGAGGACACCCTCAAGAGCAGCCTTCACATACTCAGGCGCCTGTTTATCTGAATACTTTTTAAGATATGCTATAAACTTTTGAGAATCTTTTAATAAAAATTCATAATGCTTTTTAGTTGAGAGATAACTAGAGTTCGTTTGGGCTTTACTGAGTTCAAAACCATAAGAGCTTAGAGTGCTTAATCTATCATCAAGTTTGTTTTCTACAAGATTATTTCCTACAATTGGAAGCAGTGCAATTACAAAAAATGCAAGGAGTAGAATAATTACTATTTTTTTCATCAAATACCTTTTTAATTTTATAAGGGCATTATATAGAAATAGAGTTAATTTATAAGATGTTGCTTGAGAAAATTTTCTCAAAAATAAGTTTTTTGAAGTTTTAGTAGATTGCAGGGATATATATTCCCTGCAGTAATAATAGAACTTTGCCTATTATTAAAAAAAGATTAACGCTTAGAGAACTGACGAGAACGACGAGCTTTACGCTTACCTGGTTTCTTACGCTCAACAACTCTTGAATCACGAGTCATCATACCTTCAGGCTTAAGGATAGCTTTAATCGCTGGATCAAATGCAACTAATGCACGAGAGATACCATGACGAAGTGCATCAGCTTGACCACCAAAACCACCACCTAAAGTAGTAGCAACGATATCAACTGAACCATCTTGTTTAGAAAGAACTAAAGGTTGTTTAACACGAAGTTTTTTCGCTTCAAGTCCACCTAACCATGCGTCTAATGAAAGACCATTGATTGTAATGTTACCTGTACCTGGAGTTAACCATACTTTTGCTATAGACGCTTTACGACGAC
>JAYEGN010000057.1:0-3958 GCA_034659115.1 Campylobacterota bacterium | reverse complement strand
TTCTTGAGCGGTATGCTTTATATCCAAGTCATCTATGCTACGCAAAAACTCTTTTATCTCTTTGTTAGAGCCATCTTCAACAACTACAACTTCAAAATTTTTATAAGTTTGATTTTTTAAACTAGTAAGAACCAATTCTAAAGCATCTATATCTTTATATACCGCAATTATAATACTAACTTTCATCTATAACCCTATACAATTTTTCAATTTGAGTATCAGCATCAAACATCTTTTTTGCCTTTTCATATCCAGATTGAGCTAGTTTAGTTTTCAGTTCACTATCCCCATAGAGAATCTCTAGCTTACTAGCTAAATCTTCACTTGATCTATCAAAAAGCAAACCATCTATCTTGTCATCTATTATCTCTAAAGGACCACCACTATCTGCAGCTATCATACAGGCTTTATTGACCATCGCTTCTATTACAACAAGTCCAAAGGTCTCTTTTTGAGTAGCTAAAACAACGCTATCACAAAGCTTCATATGCTCATCTACCTCTTTAGTAAATCCGGTAAAAACTATTTTTTCTTCTATAGCTAACTCTTTTACTCTTAATTTTAAACTATTTAAATACTCTTCATCCATAGTATGTCCAACTATTACAGCTTTCATATCTAAATGCTTTAGTTTGTTTATAGCTTCTATAACTATATACTGACCCTTACCCTCTTCTATTCTGCCAACGATGCCAACTACAAAACTATCTTTTAAATTATACTTTTGTTTTAAAGAATCCACTCTAGCCATATCTACTTTTTTCTCGCTAGTACCCATATAGATAACGGCCACATGTGGTCTAATATCAGATGGTATAAACTTCTCTATCTGCTCCTGTACTTGATAGGTAACGGCATGAAGTATATCTATGTTTTTATATAACCATCTATGATAAAAGTCATCCTTAAATCTTGTCATTGTCATATTTCTAGTTTGCATAATTTTAGGTTTTTTCTTGCTGAATTTTTTTGCTAAAACTACACTGAGCATATCTCTAGTCCAGTGAAAATGGATAAAGTCTATCTCATTGTCATCTATAAATCTTGCAAGTTTTAAGGCTGGAATAAATGGAAAAAACTTATCTCTTTTTAGAAAATATCTTTCTTCGTTTTCAAGATAATTATCTAGTTTTTTACCCTTAGCAACCATAACCTTACACTCTGTCTTAGTTTTAAATTTCTCAAAACATCTAAGCATAAAAAGTTCTAAACCGCCGAGATCTGGAGATAAACAGATCTCCAATATATTTTTATTTTTCAAAAAAACTCCAAATCAATTAATCTTTTATTAACTGCTTTTTAAATATAATAAACATTATACTAAAGAGTAGGTAAAACTTGAATAAGCTAGTAATAAACACCCCTTTTATACACTTTAAAGAGTTTGTTTTACATATACAACAGGAGTTTGGAAAAAATTCTCAAACGATTCACAAAGCAAGAAATGAACTTAAAATCATCACTTATGATGGCACAGATACAGTAGTAAAATCATTTAAAGTTCCAAATGTTATAAATCAGATTGCCTACTCTTTTCTTAGAGATTCAAAAGCTAAAAAATCTTACGACTACTCCATCAAGATCAAAGATTTCACTCCTGCTCCCATAGCATACATAGAATTTTACAACTTCTCACTTTTTAAACAGAGCTACTTTATTAGTAAAAAATTCAATTATGATTTTACGATAAGAGAGCCTCTTTTGAATCAGGATTTTAAAGATAAAGATGAAATTTTCAAAGCATTTGCTAGATTTACTTTAGAGCTTCACAACAACGATATTTTCCACAATGATTACTCCCCTGGAAACATCTTAATCAAAGAAAAAGAAGATGGCTATATCTTTAAAATAGTAGATATAAATAGGATGAAATTCTTTAAACTAACTCAAGAAGATAGAGCAAAAAACTTTTCAAAATTATGGGCTAATGATGATATACTTAGAGTTATGGCAGATGAGTATAAAAAGAACCACACATGTGATGAGAGATTCATAGATCAAGTCTTATACTATTCCAATAAAAATAAAAAGATAAAAAACTTTAAAAAACGCCTAAAAGGATATGAGGTAAATGACTAATAAAACTATAGATTATATCTCTTGTGTTATCATTGCAAAAGATGCTGAGACAACAATAAAAGATGTTCTAGATTCTTTAGCGGTGTTTGATGATGTCATAGTTTATAGCAACAGTTCTACAGATAAAACTGATGAAATAGCAAAAACATATAGCAATGTAAACCTTATTCTTGGCGAGTTCTTAGGTTTCGGTCCAACTAAAAACAAAGCCGCTACTTTTGCAAAATATGACTGGATACTTTCACTGGATGCTGATGAAGTTTTATCACAAGAGTTTATAAGCAACTTAGTAGATATAAACTTAGATCAAAACTCTGTCTATACAATACTTAGAACAAACTACTATAAAACTACACAGATTAAGCATTGCTGGGGAAATGACATAATCACAAGAGTTTACAACCGTTCTCAGACCTCATTTACAAACAAAAAAGTACATGAAAAAATCATAGATGATGGTTTTGATATAAAACGCATAGATGGGATTATCAAACATTATCCATACTCAACAATAACCGACTTTATCATCAAGCTCGATAGATACTCAACAATCTACGCAAATGACAATGTTGGCAAAAAAAGTTCCTCACCTCTAAAGGCATCTTCAAATGCTATCTTTTCATTTTTTAAAACATACTTTTTAAAAAGAGGCTTTCTTGATGGTTATGCCGGTTTAGTCATAGCATTTTCACACATGGCAACTAATTTTTACAAATATATAAAGCTTTACGAGATGAATAGAGAGCTAAAATAATTCTTCTAGCGAACTCTCTTTTTAGCTTTATTACTATTTTGAGCATTATCAATGACAGATGAAATATCACTCTTCAATAAATTTTCTAGTTCTTTCATTCTTCCAAAGTTTCTGACAATCCAGTAGTGCTACAGTCCTTCTTTCATGTGCCTAGGTAAAAAGATACCTTTAATACAATCAGGGTTAAGGATGGCAATTTGTATATGATTTTCAGCCTTAAAGCTGGCATTTGGGTATAGGAGTTCTCCCTCCCAAAAAGCTGCTCTTACTGAGTCAAACTTGACACCTTCATCTTCAGCAAGTTTATGTGCATATCTAATTACAGCACAGTCAAGTTCTCGTTTCTTAAAATCAAAATCATCTTTTGAGAAACTTGTATTGATAGGAAGTTCTTCCCCATCTTCTATTAATGATTTTTCAAATTCTTCATATGCGAATTTTAAAAAATCTAAATTTTTTTGTTCAAGTAAGTCGAAGCAGTTACCTAAATCTAAGACTGCACCCAATACAAAAGGAGTTTTAATTTTTGAAGTTGTTCTTTTTGAATCTAACACCGCATATTTTTCAGCTCGTTCAAAATTATTTTCCCAAAAATAAACACCAGCACCAAGCCAGTCAAACTTATTATCACTTGGTTTAAAATCTGTTTTTTGATTTAATATTTTAAGGGCAATATCTTCATCTAGTCCATGAAAACCGTAAACAAAAGAAGGCTTTTTTGAATACACTAACTAGCTCTTCTCGCTTTACTTTTATTTACTGTTTGCTCTGAAAAATATCTAGAATCATAAACACCATTTGAATCTAAAACATGAGCTTTAACAAGTAGCTTTTTTCTATCTTGTCGTGTTCTTTTACTTGCAGAAATTTTTGCTTTTTCCATCAGTTCAGTGATTGACATAACTACTCCTTTTATTAGTATAATAAATAACTTATACTGCATTATACCATCTATATGGAAAAATCGGTAATTCATTTAAATATTAATATCTATCTGGCAGTATAATTCTACCTAAATCACCACTGTTTCTGTCACACTATCTATTCATACATTATGTGACTCTTCTAGTAGTTGGAGAAGTATATACAAACTTCCAGACCTTAATTCCAGTGTTTTTTACCAAT
>JAYEGN010000056.1:0-4010 GCA_034659115.1 Campylobacterota bacterium | reverse complement strand
GTGGCTTCACTATAAAATAACCTGCTCAGTTTTGAGTGGGTGTTAAATTTTAAAATTATTTTTTTGTTATAATACACTTATATTTAAAACATGGAGCATCACATGAGTAATGCACAGATACTACAAGAAGCCTTACAGCTTAATCCTCAAGAACGATACATAGTTGTAGAAAGCTTATTGCAAAGTCTAGACAAGCCTGATGATAGTATCGACAATGTTTGGGCTGATGAAGCAGAGAAAAGACTTCAAAACTATAGAAATAATAAAGTAGAAACTATCCCTTTTGAGGAAGTATTCAATTAATGAAAATTGAGTTTCTACCAGAAGTCTCCTACTAAGTCTTTATTGCTAAAAGCATCTTTACCAAGATAATCTATAGCACTTAAAACCAGAGCTACTCTTTTATTGGATGTAGTTAGTTTTTTAGCATTTATTCGTTTGAATATCCCTTTTCTAAATCGCTTAATCACACCATCAGCATTTAACTTACTTAATTCTTTCTCAACACTGTTTTGATTAGCATCCACAAATCTAAAACTATTAGAAGCGAAGACAACACCATTAGAAAGGGATAATATTTTAGATTGTACTCTGATTGTTATAGGTTGTGTCACCTTTCACTCCTTTAATATTCAGTATTATTAAATTTCTACACATATGTCAACAATAGAGATATTTAGGTAATAATTCCTTAAGCATATCACGACATTATTTTATTATATATTAAGATTAGTTCTTGATTACTGCATTTTTAAGCTATAATATTAAAATAAGTTTAAAGAGTGTCGGGATATGCTTAAAAGGATAAGATTACTATGAAAGCGATTGAAAAGATATTTTACTCATATTAATAGAAGAAAATAGCTTCTTAAGCTTAAAAGAATTATCACTTAAGCTTAAACGGTATAATCTTACTTTGAGAAGCATCCAAAGAGAGATAAAAAATCTTGAAAGCTCAAATAGAATTGATGTATCAGGTAATGCTTCAACTACTCGGTACTGCATAAAAGATATTCAAAGAACATATCCAGATGCAGAGTTTTTATATGTGTATAAGAATAATGTAATTATAGGGCAACTATTTAAACTAAAATATAGATATAGATTCTACTATGACAGTGAGTATCTTGCCAAATATGTTGAATGTATTCCTACTCTTGAGCTAAGTGTTAAAAGCAGTGACTTCGATAATATTCCTCCCATATTTGAAGAAAATATTCCTGAAGGTATCAACAGAGACATCTTAGAAACTACTCATAAAACAGTAGATGAATTCGAAATATTAAATATTATGGATGATAACATTGGTGACTTGTGTTTCGCTAAAACAAAAGAGAAGTGTTATATAAACGAAGAGATGGCTTCAGACTATTTAAATAATATAGTATTAAGAGAGCATCATATATTAAGAAGCAAATGCCTAAAAGAATTAGGTTGGTTGTTCTAAATCGGGAGCATAAAACTTCTGTATCTCTCACCATTAGCTTTGTTAAGTGGGATTGTTTAGTTAGTGCTACTGTGCAGTGTGTCCTCCTACTTCTTTTCACACTTCACTAAACAAAGTAGTCATCTATAATATTCTCAATGTTCTCAATTTCATCCTGTGTTAATTTTTCATAATACTTTTCGTGCTTGTTTTTAGAGAGTTTTCCATCGTTTTGTAGTATAAATGTTATTAAACTCTTTATCTTATTATCTGGCATTTCAACTAAATTATTAATCTCTTCAAAGGCTTTATCAAACGAGTGCAAATACTTAAGTTCTTGGGGCAATGTTTCCTTGATTGTTTTTTCTACAGACTCATAGATAAATTCACAGCTCTGGGTACAGTTGAAAAACCTATATAAATCCTCAGTATCATTCAATACTTTTACATTCCCTGATGGTGTTGCTTCCCACTCAATTAAATCCATTAAAGGTGTCGTGTGAGTAACTAGGATGTCTTTATACTTTTGTATTTCATCTAAGATTACATTTGATATTGGAAAAATCATCCCTTTTGGATAAAAGTTTCTCTGTGCTAAAACATGATGGATTAAATATCTATGTATTCTCCCATTTCCATCTTCTAAAGGGTGGATATATACAAATGAAAATGCAACTATAACAGCATGTAAAATAGGGTCTAGCTTATCATGACTCAAAAGAGTATCCAACTCTATCAAATCTTGAAGTAACATACTCAAATCTTTACTTCTAGCCCCTATAAACTCAGGTAAAGGATAATTTTCTCTATCTCGCTCACCTAAGAAAACTTCCTCTTCTCTAATACCAATCTTCATAAATCTTGAATCTTCCAACAATATTGCATGAAGTCTTTGTATTTCATCAATACTTAGTGGTGTTTTACCTACTTCGTTAATTATTTTTCCCCAGTTCTCAATTCTATTTTTAGTAGGTCTCTCCCCTTCTATTTCAAATGATGCTCTTGAATCTGATAACAACAGAAAACTTGCAGCTCTTCTAATTAATGACTTAGATACTTTACCTATTACAGCAGATATATCGCCACTTAAGTCACTCTCTATATAATCTTGTAGTTTTTCAGTTTTGGTAATGATTGGACATATCTTTGAGGTTCCAATAAGGTTATTGTTTAGCTTATGTCTTTGCGACTTTATAGGAGTGTTTTTCACTATATATTTTCTTGAGTCTAAAAGGTCATCATACTTTCCAACTGGAAGATCCTCTATAGGCAGTTGTTCCTCTAGTAAAAATTCATACAAGAACCATATCTTTTTACTAAGTATTCTCCTTGGATTGATTTGAATGTATGCAACAATATCATCTTTTGGGATTGATTTGAAAATAAACTTTAACACTAACATATCAATAGATTCATGTTTAAGAGCAAACTCCAGGTTACTATATAAGCCTTCTTCAACGCTCAGTTGTGCATCAAATATGCGCCATTGATTTCTTTGTATATTTTGTGCTGCTAATCTTTTTTCACTTACACAGCATAATTCTCTTAGTGGCACATTCAAATCTAAATGATTTAGCAACCATGAATATCCAATTAACTTACAAGAATCTGGTAATATTTCATTTTTAAAAGCTAAAGGCATTTTACAACTCTCTTTCTGGGATTTTATTAAATAATTCGGGATTTTATTAATATTACATTAAAATATCGTGTTTTTAATTATTTGGACAAAGTATAGCATAAACCATCTTTACTTATTAAGGCCACTGCAGCTATCCCAGCAATTAAAACTCTAAATTTTCACTAAAAACCTGCTTTTTAAACTCAACTAATTATAAATATATTTTACAGCAAACGCAAATAGAAAGTATAACCCAAATAATTCCATAAGAATAAAAAATTTAAACTATCATTGCACTCAAGGCAGGTTCATTAAAAATTTACACCACCAATAAGGTGGCTTAAAATTTTTACTAAACATCCCTTAAGCACAAGCATAGATAAATTTTATAAATCCTTATGGAATTATTTGGGTATAAAAATGTAATTGATATAATAACCTATGATGATTTATTAAATCGACTTAGAAACATCATTGCAACTTAGTTAAAATGAAAATGCTATAATGAGAATACAAAAACCAATAAGCCTACACACAAAGGTTGATATTATAAGAAACCACAAAAATATCAAACCTTTCTTTTTAGAAATGATTAATAAAGATTTGATTTATGCTTAATGATAAAGATAGAATGATTTTATCAACTCTTGATGATATTAAAACATCTATAGAGTTAATTACCCAAAGATGTGAGGATGTAACTTCAAGTGATGATTTTTTGAATGAAGATGATGGACTCAATCCAGTCCCCATTAGACCAGATAGAAAAACCAAGTCAAGACTTGATAAAGAAGCTCAAAAATCAACCATAGCCCTAACTAAGCAACAGTTGTATAATGAGAGCGTTTGCCAAATCTATAAAAAATGCACCGACTAATGGAACAATGATAAATGCCATATGGCTAGCACCATAGCGTTTGGTGACTGCTGTCATGTTGGCGATAGCAGTAGGTGTCGCACCCA
>JAYEGN010000055.1:0-4117 GCA_034659115.1 Campylobacterota bacterium | reverse complement strand
GCATCTTGTGTATCTTCGGGTGTAGTTTCTTCAGATATAGCATCTACTGTAGCTTCAGGGGTTGTAATTTCAGCACTAAAAGGAGTATTTATTATAGCATCCGTAGTATCTTCTACTATGCTATCAGTTGTAGACTCATCAACAGTCTGTTCATTTACTATATTTTGTGTGTCTTCAGGGCTTGTGTCTTCTGCTACTGCATCGATAGTATTCTCAGAAATAGTGTCTTCTGGGGTTATTGCTGCATCTGTAGTTTGCTCATCAGTTGTCTCTTCTGCTGCTGTATCTTCATCAACTTCATCTACTGTATCTTCATCAGTTGTATCTTCAGATTCAGTATCAGTTGTATTTTCAGGAACCGTATCTTCAACAACTTCATCAGTAGTTATCTCGTCAACACTGTCTTCGGCTATCTCATCAGTAGTATCTTCTGCTATGGTTTCTTCATCTAAAGTATTCTCTGTAGATATCTCTTCTTCAATCATATCACCTGCAACTATCTCTTGTGTGGTTGAATTGTGAGTATCTTCAGGAATGATATTTTCTACCGCCATCTCTTTTTCTGTTATTACTGTTTCATTAGATACTAAATTTATATCTTGTTTATCAGTTGTGCTACTATATATAACATCATCGGAATCAAAATCATTATCTCTTAAGGTAGCATTAATATCTACACTTGCATTATTTGCATCAGCAAATTCAGCTTCACCGCCTACCGACTGAACAATATTTTCTGTATCTCCTGCTTCAGTATCAATATCTTCAACATCTACATCTTCCATCTCTTCTAAAAATAGATCCATTGATTCCATATCTGTAACAGTTTCATTCTCAGCAAATTCATCTGACAATAAAGATGAATCAAAAAGTTGAGCTTGCGTGCCTACAATTAGCATCTCTTCATTGCTATCTAGCATATTGACTGTTATATTATCTGCAGAACTATTACCGCTATCACCAACAATAGTTTCACCTTCATAAATTTTATCACCTTGTGAAAGTTCACGAAGAGAACCATCCTCTGATTTTGCATAAAACTTACCATCAAGATTTGTGATTTTTCCAACTACATGTAACATAATAGACTCCTTAGAAAATGACTTATTGTAAAATAATACAACATTTAAATACTAATGTATATTGGACTTAAGTACAATATATAACTTTTAAGTTAAAAAAGTATATTATTTGTAAAATTTAGTTTTAAAGTGATATCGATGAAAAATATTAAAGAAGCTATTATCTCCTTGGATATTATGCCAAAAGAAACATATGATAAGTTTAGCAAATTTTCAAAACTACAAAACGCTTCTGCAGAAGAAATTTGGAAACACTATCCATCAACTGGATTAAATAATTATGACTCAAATAAAATGGTACTAGAAGCCTCAATAATTGAAACATACCTCTTAGTTAACTACCTTAAAGATAATAATATAAAGGCTAGATTTTGGTATAACAATCCCCTTTTTATTTACAATGATAATCTATACAGAATTAAAGGTAATGAGATCATCAAGGAAAATATGCAAAATTTATATTTTGTTTCTTTAAGAGAATCCCTGTCTCATCCATTTTTTAGAATTCTAAAAATAATCTTACAACAAAATAATGGAGATTTAGTAAAACCAAATATACAAACGATGCAAAATGCTGGATGTATGAATAAATTTTATGCTAAAAGAGAACTTTATAAAAGAAGAGAACAATATTTAGGAGATGTTATTATCCCTTTTAATATTACACAAAGAGACCATGAAGTGTTTATAAACTTTGTTAAAGAAAAACTAGGTGAAAAAATAGTTCTAAAAAAAGATTGTGTTCAAGAGGGAAAGGGAGTGATTTTCAAAGATTTATCCAGAGAAAATCAGATGCAAAGCATCTCTAAAATATTGAATGCTCACAAAAGCAAGGATAGAGAAGTTTTAATATCTTCAGCTTACACCATCGAGAGAGAATATAGATGCTACTTCACGCAACATGGAGATAAGAAAACAATATATTCTATAAAACAAAGGGTAAACTCTGAAGATATTGATGTTTATGATAAAGAAGATATTACTATATATAAAAATATATCAGTAAAGTGGCATGAAGTAAAAACGGATTCTGAAGTTTTTAAATTTGGAACCAATATTGCAAAAGATATACTAAAAGATTTAACATATGATACAGGTTGCTTAGAATTTGCAAAAACAACAGATGACAAAATAATCTTTTTTGAAGTAAATCAGATGGCTGGCCCCCTACCCTTTGCGGGAGAAGATACTAAAAATATGACCAATTACTACCATAATATTTTTGATCACATGTTTAAAAAAAAACTTTAAAAAACGATACTAGAATAACAAAAAAAGAAGATCTGCTAAAAAAATTCATTCAAAATAATCAGGAACTTTTAGAAATGATGAAAGCATGTTCCTATCATTTTGATGAAAATAACAAAAACTTACATCATTTAGAAAAAAATATTTGGTCACATACACTTAAAGCATATAACTTAGGTTTAAAAAATCTTGTAAACACAGAAGTTTTATGGGCTCTTTTATTACATGATATAGGTAGAGTCTATACTAGAAAAACAGATGCCAAAAAGCAACATGTAAGCTTTGGAGATTTTGAAGGAGTATCATGTTTCGTAGCACTACATGTACTCAATAAAACTGATCTAACAGATGAACAAAAAATAAAAATTTTAAAAATAATTTCATATCAATATGTAATAATCGATCATATTAAATACAACAATCCGTCAATAGAAACAATCACAGAAAAATTCTTATATGAAGAAGAACTACTTATCAACCTAGCCCAATATGTAAGGTGTGACCTGTTTTCAAGAATTGTAGATAGCACTAAACAATACCTTTATGATTTTCAAAAGAGTGAAGAATCTATATATCAGATAGGTAAAATAAAAAAAAACAGTAAAAAAATATCAAAGAAAAATAATACTGTATATATATTGGTAGGTCCACCATGCTCAAAAAAGAGTAGTTGGACTGAAAAACAAAAAGGTGAATTTATAATTATATGTAGAGATAATTACACTCAAGAGATAGGAAATAAATATAATAAAAACACATATGATGAAGCATATAAACTAATGCAAAATAATAAAAATGTAGCACAAGAGGTATATGATCTTGAAAAAAAGCATGAAACTCTAGCAAAAAAATCAAAAAATCAAAATATAATCATTGATAATCCAAATTTAGACTCAAAGAATAGAAAAGAGTGGATAGATGCATGCAACAAAACACATAATATAAAAGTCATACTATTTCTAACTTCGCTTAATGATCTTATAAGATGTAGTGAAAACAGAAGCAATAAAATAAATAAATCACTTGATAAAGATGGCTACATAAGCAAACTAAAAAGCTTTACTTTTCCACTATTAAATGAAGGGATTGATAATATAGAATATATCTTTAATCTTTAATTTGTTTGCATTTTAATAACAAGATTATTGTATTTAACCAACAAACTTGAAACATTAAAGTACATAGATAAACCTTTAAGATAATCTAGAGCACATAAACAAAACTGGCATTCAAAAGCAGAAAAAATAAGTTTTTCATCATTCTCAAGACGACTAAAAAACAACTTATTTATAGTATATAAATCAATTCGCAAATTCATTTCAATATCTTCATCTTTCAACAGTAATGCAACATTCGATGACAACCATTTTGCCTGTTCCTTTGTTACATTAACAATTTTAATAGCATCTATTAAAACTATTTCTCCACAAATCACCTTGTCTAGTAATATACAAGTATATGTTTGACATTTTTTTGGACGCATATCATATACAGAACAAGAACCTTTCTCAAGATATGGACATGGCAGGTTCATTTTAATATCATCATTTTTTCTTTTGATATTAAGTTTTTGTAATTTAGTAGATTCACTATCTGAAATTGTGATATGAGTAAATATAGCACCAGTACAACAAAGAGAACATTCTTGACATAGTATGCCACTATCTATTGCTGAATTTGTAAGTAAGGTTGATTTTAATTGCCCAAAATGAACCGGAAAGTCATCTTTATCAATATTAATTAATTCAGATTTCATATAACATCCTAAAATAATATATAAAATTCTA
>JAYEGN010000054.1:0-18676 GCA_034659115.1 Campylobacterota bacterium | reverse complement strand
ATTTTAGGATGACCATTTTTAGCCACATTTGCTCTTGCAATAACTCTAGGAACCATCAATAATCTATAAGCATTACATCGTTTTTTTAGTAGTCTAGGTTCTATCCTTCCAGCTCTATTTCCAATAACCTTTTGGGATATAAGTTTGAGAAGTTTTTTAAAATCTTTTTGGATAAATAGTTTCATATCAAGATAATGTAGATAAAGCTGTAGAGTAGATTTGAAGCTAATTGTTCTTGAATCTATCTTATTATAAAGTGCAGAAGATAACATAAGAGAGCGAATGATATTGTAAGCTAAAAAAGATACCCACATCTCTTTAATAACCATCTTTGGAGTTTTGCATTTGAACTCTTTTAAATCTAGTGTTATCTTTATATTTCGAAAATCAACTTCAATATGCCATCTCTCTTTATAAAGATTTTTGATAATCTTAATTGGGTTTTTCTTTGGACATAAGAGCGTAGTTATAAGTATCTTATCCTTAGTATTTATCTCACGGATTTGTATATCTTTTGGTATCTCTTTAATCTCATCTTCACTCATCCAATCTGGATTTTGTTTTGGTTTTTTGATTGTAATTATATGGTCATCATCTGTAATGATTTCACCTTGTGTAAAATCAATATTTCTAGCTCTTGCACCGTTTTGAACAAAGACCAAATCTATCTCATGTTTTAGAGCATATGACAATAGAGAATATGTGCTATACATCGCATCCCCTAGGATAATATCGCCTTTTTTAAAGTTATGTAACATATCACGAAGCAACATCTGTTCTCCTGTTCCTTTGCCTCCATATGTTCCAACATTAGCATCAATGATTGAGCCAGTTGCCAAAGAGATAATAGCTACAATTCTACATATGGGAAAACCTAATCCATCCTTTTGAGACTTACTATGAGGGTATTCTTTTTTATTTTCTATTGTGTCTGGCATTGTTATAGTAGTACCATCAATAAGATAGATATTTCTACCTCTAAACTTTAGGTTTTTAGGTATCTTTTTTTCATTATCAATAGCTATACTTTTAGTTAGTGTTGAGATTGCAACTCTTGATAATCTTTGTCTTGCTTTACAATATCCACTTGTGTTAATTGATATTGTTTCATCTTTAGATAGTGCTAGTTTATTAACTCTATTTTGGCAAGAACCATCTTGGTTTAATGATTGAGATATAAACATGCAAAGTGTTTTTTGTGGAGTATAAATACGATTTCTATTATTTAAAACTTCTGAGAGCTTATCTTGATTAATAAAGCTTTGTATAAAGTCTAAATTACTATTTTTTAGTTTATTTCTACTTATCTTTTGCTGTGCTTTTATGATTTTTTTGTTATGATTCATTGCGACTATCTTTAATTTTAGAATTTCATTTGTTGGTGATTTCTTGATTAAAGCTAGTTGTATTCCAACTTATACTTTTTAACTGTATTTGAGGCTTTTTTCGCTTAAGTTAGTGCCATTCACGGCAGGGGTGTAGATGGTGTAGATTTTCGCAGCTGTGCTTCTATATCTTTACCACCAACAAGAATGGCACTCGTAACACTCATATGTTTTGAGTAGTTTTTTACATCTTCATGTATCTGAATGGAAAGCTCACGAGTTGGAGATAGTATAACTGCTCTTATAGTTCTGTTTTCATCAGCAGTAGTATTTCTAAGTTTTTGTAGTATTGGCAGGGCAAATGCAGCAGTTTTACCTGTTCCTGTTTGAGCAGTAGCAAAGATATCACTCTTTGCTAAAACCAATGGAATCGCTCTATTTTGTATAGTTGTAGGATTTTCATAACCTAACTCTTTAATTGCACCTAGTAGTGGCTTGATAAGTCCTAGTTTTTCAAATGACATAAATTCTCTTTTGTTTTAATTATGCAATTTTAGCATATTTATCCAAAATCCTTTAAAAGAAGCTGCTTTTTGCAATCTGAACCTATCAAGCCTAAACCTGCAACTACTCTAAGAGTTCTATGCATTAAAACTCATCTACCTCTATCTCTTCTAAATTTCTATACTCTTCATCAGTAAAAAGTCTCGAAACTGCGATAAATCTAAGACCCAAAGGTATCTCAAGAGAGAAGCTAGAGCCTCTTCCTTTTACTATATCTACAGTGATATGAGTACCTTTCATATACTCAAACTGATCAGGTGACATGTAGAACTCACATCCGTGAATTTCGCCCATCTTCACATCACGACTTCCAAGCATAAAATCACCAACTTCAAAACACATAGGAGCAGAGCCATCACAACATCCACCACTTTGGTGGAAAAATAGCTCGCTATCATACTCCTCTCGAAGTTGGTCTATGATTTTGTTAGCAGCATCCGTCGATGCTACTCTTTGTGTGTAAGCCATTGTCTAAAAGAAACCTAGTGCATCTTCGCTAAATGAAGTTAAGATATTTTTAGTATGTCTATAGTTGTTTAACATCATCATATGAGTTTCTCTACCGATACCTGATTTTTTATATCCACCAAATGAAGCGTGAGATGGATAAGCGTGATAACAGTTAGCCCAAACACGACCAGCTTCTATACCACGAGTTAGTTTTTGCATCTCATGGACATCTCTAGTCCAAACACCAGCACCAAGACCATAGATAGTATCATTTGCAATCTCTAGTGCCTCATCTAAATCTTTAAAAGTTGTAACAGATAAAACAGGTCCAAAAATCTCTTCTTGGAAGATTCTCATCTTGTTGTGACCTTTAAAGATAGTAGGTTCGATGAAACAACCATCTGGATACTCAGCAACTTCTGCCTTATTTCCACCTATAAGAAGTTCAGCACCTTCAGCCTTTCCTATATCTATGTAGTTTAGGATTTTTTCATACTGGTCAGTTGAAGCTTGCGCACCCATCATACAACTAGCATCAAGTGGATTGCCTCTTTTTATAGCTTTTACTCTCTCTAATACTCTAGCCATAAACGGCTCATAGATACTCTCTTGAATCAATGCACGAGATGGACATGTACAAACTTCACCTTGATTAAATGCAAATAGAACTAGACCCTCAATTGCCTTATCAAAAAATGCATCATCTTTATCCATAATACTTTCCATAAATACATTTGGAGATTTACCGCCAAGTTCGAGTGTAACAGGAATCAGGTTTTCTGATGCATATTGCATAATTAGCTTACCAGTTGTAGTCTCACCAGTAAATCCAACCTTTTTGATATCTGGATGAAGAGCAAGAGGCTTACCAGCTTCAGGTCCAAAACCATTTATGATGTTTATAACACCAGCAGGAACTACATCTTGTATAACCTCCATAAGGCACATGATAGAAACAGGTGTTTGCTCTGCAGCTTTTAAAACCACACAGTTTCCAGCAGCGATAGCAGGAGCTATCTTCCAAGCAGCCATAAGAAGTGGAAAGTTCCACGGAATAATTTGAGCTACAACACCTAAAGGCTCATGAATCTCTTGTGAAACAGTCGAAGCATCTAGGTCTGAAACGCTTCCACTTTCTGCAAGAATT
The DNA here is from genome assembly GCA_034659115.1 of Campylobacterota bacterium. GTDB lineage: Bacteria > Campylobacterota > Campylobacteria > Campylobacterales > Sulfurimonadaceae > Sulfurimonas. The sequence continues at coordinate 15,190 of JAYEGN010000054.1, read as the reverse complement.
ACACCAGCAAAATAGCGAAAGTGGTCTATAGAAAGTGGCAAGTCAGCATTTATAGTCTCTCTTATCGCTTTTCCATTATCCCAAGTTTCAGCAAGTGCTAACATCTCTAAATGCTCTTGCATCTTGTCAGCTATAGCATTTAAAACAGCACTTCTTTGTGCCACAGAAGTTTTACCCCAACTCTCAAATGCTTTATATCCAGCATCAACTGCAACTGCTACATCTTTTTTGTTAGATCTCGCTACCATTGTCATTAGTTTATTATCTATTGGCGAAACCGCCTCAAAATATTTTCCATCAACAGGTGCAACCCACTCTCCACCTATAAAGTTCTCATACTGTGCTTTAAACTCTGGTTTTGCATAACTCATTCTTTCTTCCTTGCATTAAATTTGTCTTGTCAAAATTATACATATATAAAATAGCAATAAAATAGCATTATAATCTTCGCTATAATTACACCGATATGAAAACATATAACTACACATTAGATGACAAAAATTTAACACAACTACTAGATACTGAATATCTTTTAACTCAAAAGCATATCCTCATTCAAATTTTTTGTGGTTCATCTAAAGAGACACTTCAGCACCTTACACAAGAGTTAGCATTACTGCTTCCTCATGCAATTACTATCGGCACAACTACTGATGGAGAGATAAGAGAGAGTCATATATATACCAAAGAAAGCGTTATATCAATCTCTATTTTTGAAAAAACTACAATAAATAGTTCACATGTAAGCCATAAAAATAGTTTTGCAAATGGTGTAGAACTAGCAACAAATCTCATAACAAACAACACAAAACTACTCATAATTTTTACAGATGGAACTACTACAAATGGTGAAGAATTTTTAAAAGGGGTAGAATCTGTAAATAGCTCGGTTATATTGGCAGGTGGTATGGCTGGAGATAATGGCTGTTTTATACAAACATTTATATCTGAGGGTTTAACTATACTACAAGAGGGAGCGGTGGGCATATCACTTAACTCTGATAGCTTATATATACATAATGATTATAGTTTCAACTGGAGTCCCATCGGTGTTGAGCATCAAATAGATAGTGTTGAAGCAAATAGAGTTTATAGTATAAATGGTAACACTCCCGTAGATTTTTATGCTAAATATTTGGGTCAAGAGGTGGCAGACAAACTACCGGCAACAGGTATAGAATTTCCTCTTATTATGGAGAAAAACGGTATAAATATCGCTAGAGCGGTAATAGCAAAACACGAAGATGGTTCACTAAGTTTTGCAGGGAACTTAAACAAAGGCGACAGAGTTAGACTTGGATTTGGAAATGCTGAAATGATTATCAATAACCCTAGTACATCTTTGCAAAAGTTTTCAAATACACCAGTAGAATCTTTTTTTCTGTATTCCTGTATGGCAAGGCGACGATATATGCCAGAGTTTATCCAAGTCGAAGTTGAGCCATTTGCAAATCTAGCTCCAACTGCTGGTTTTTTTACCTATGGAGAGTTTTACCATCACAACAACTCAAATGAACTACTAAACCAAACATTAACAGCGGTAGCTTTATCTGAGTCACAAGATAAAGATAGTTTAAACTTTAATAAAAACATAACTCCAAAAGAAGATTTTAATGAGTATGTCACAACCATAAAGGCACTCACAAACCTCATCCAACAATCTGCAAAAGATTTAGAAGACCAAGCAAAAAGACTAGATGCTCAAAAACAATTTTCACAAGAACTTTTAGCTCAACAAAAACTCTTTTTGCGTCATGCTGTGCATGAAACTGCTACTCCACTAGCTGTCATTATGAGCAATGTAGAACTATATGAGCTAGAATATACTAAAAATGAGTATCTCTCAAATATAGAAGTTGCTATGAAAAATGTATTTAATATATACGATGACTTAGCCTATCTTGTAAAGAAAAATCAGTTTGAATACCCAATGCAAAATATAGATATTGTTGATTATCTAAGAGGTAGAATAGACTTTTTTAAACCTCTCGCTATTGGAGCAAATCTTGACATAATCTTTGATGCAAAAGTCTATACTGCTATGATAAAGTTTAATGAAACAAAACTCCAACGCATAGTAGATAACAATCTTACCAATGCTATTAAGTATACTAAAGAACATGAGGTTATTAGTATCACTATTGATAAAACAACAGATGGATATATCATCGAAATGAGTAGTAAATCAACACATATTCAACATCCAGAAAAAATCTTTGAAGCTTACTATAGAGAGGGCTACTCTATTGATGGTTTTGGGCTTGGGCTAAACCTTGTAAAACAGATATGTGATGAAGATGGGATAGAGATAGATGTAAAATCAAATGCAGATACAACCTCTTTTAGTTATCTGTTTAAAGGTAGCAATAAATGAAAATACTTTTACTTGAAGATGACTTGATGCTAAATCAAGCAATAAAAAAATACTTAGAAACAACTGGGCATGTAGTTGATGGTTTTAGAGATGGTCAAATAGCCCTAAATACTCTAAAAAAAGAGAGCTTTGACCTGCTTATACTCGATATAAATGTACCAAATGTTGATGGTCTAACTCTACTTGAAAAACTATATGATACAAAGACTCAAACACCAGCTATTTTTATAAGTGCTTTGATAGATATAGAAGATATTTCTCGTGCTTTTGAACTTGGATGCTATGACTACTTGAAAAAACCATTTCATCTAAAAGAGCTTTCTATTCGCATAGATAAGATGTTAAAAATCCATAAAACACCACAAGAGCATACAAGACTTTCAGATGGATATAGTTACAATAAAAAAACAGATGAACTTCTTCTTTACAACAAACCACAGATTATCCCAAAAAGACAACTTCAGATCATAAATCTTTTATCTGTAAACTGTGGAAATGTTGTCGAATACAATCTTTTTAGAGAGTATGTGTACAACAACAATGAGATAGATAACGCCACTATAATAGCAGAAGTAAACCGCCTAAAAAACTCTCTTAAAGAGGGTTTTATACTTAATATTCGTTCTATCGGGTATATTATAAAAAGAAGGTAACAAAAGAGCCTGTTGTAATACCAATCCCCACTAAAAACTAAATATTCAAACGAACATATTGTGTCGTAGTGTGAGGCAAAAGTCCGTAGGAGCTACTAGTAGCTCCTGCAATAGTTTGCCTTGTAGCTAATAGCTTATCTTTTATTTGAATATTTAGTTTTTAATGGGGATTGGTATAAAATGCAATACTGGTAAATGTGAAGCAAGAAAAATGACTCAAAATGAAGCCATCCTATAAAGAATAGCTTAAACAAGAGAGTAAGAATAGTTTATAAAATCATAGAAAATAAAATAGAAGTTTTTGTTGTTGCAGTTGGAAAAAGAGATGACATGGAAGTTTATAAAAAAGCACAAGAGAGGATATAAAAATGAGATTATTGAAACTACTGATTATTGCATTTGTGTTTTTAAGCACTATGAATATAAGTCAAAACAACCATAAGCTTTACGCAATGAGCCTAGATGATGATGATGAAGAAGATAGTGAAGATGTGCAAGACCTTTTAGATAAAGCGGCATCAGAATCTCAAAGTGGTAATTATACTCAAGCAAAAAAAACCATACAAGAAGCTAAAAAATATGAAATCAATAATGATGATGTTGCATCTACCTTTGAGAGCGTAGATAAGAAACATAAGGCATATTTAGCAGCATTAGAGCGACAACGACAAGCAGAAGCAAGGGCAGAACGACAAAGACAAGAGGAAGAAGAGGCGCAGCGACAACGACAAGAGGCTAGAAATAGACAGCACTATTCTACTGGTTCTTCGGGTGGCTCAGCAAATGTCAGTGGAGTGATTGTTAATGCTAATATGACATGTGGCTTCACTGGTTCATGTTTAACAAGGGGATTGAGTTTAAGCGGTGGCAGTGGATATATCAGCAATCATGGCAATTGGGTAAGTATTAGCGGTTCTGTAGCAGGTCGGTATAACTTTTCAGCATCATTTGATGGAAATAGAGTCTGTTCAGGAAGCATTTATATTAGTGGTACAAAAAGAAATTATGATATTAGAGTTCACACTGACTGTAGCGATGCGAGTTCTAGGGAGTTTTAGGATGAGTCTAATAAGCTATACTAATAGAGAATGGTTTATTATCTTTAGTGGCTTAAGCTAAAGGAGTTTTGCAAGTTCTTTGAGTTGGACTAAGTCCAGTCTGTCTTTAGGTCTGTTGGATGCGGTCTTATTTTTTATGATGTCGTGAATCTCTAAACTATATGCACTGATTTCATTAAACTCAACTAGTTGCTTGTTCTTCCATGCTTGAGCGAAGGTTAGTCCATCTATGTCTGTAAGTATATCTATACGATTTGGTTCAATCCCTATCTGTAGCACACTGTTGGGAGCTAAAAAATCATCAGGGTCTATTTTAAAAGGAACTCCAAACTCCTCAAGTGCATGAAAAATATTTATTGCATTTTGCTTTGTCTTTTCTATCCATAAATCTATATCGTAAGTACTTCTAGAGTAACCAACTTTTGACATAGCATATGCACCGGCAATGAGAAACTTTACATCATGCTTATTAAAAAGTTCAATGATATCTTTATAATCTTGTGTGAGGTACATATCTTAGACTTTTTGTTCAGTGCTAATAAACTTATAGATAGACTTATCGACTCTATTATCAGCGATAATACCTGTTTTTTCTATCCAAGCTTCTTGTGAGAGTCTTGCTAAGAGTTCCCATGCATCATTTGTATTTAAGTGAGTGTGAAAACTATGATGTTCTTGAGAGTGCAGATCCACTCTATTTAGAGTCATTTTTGTTCTTCTATGTTCAGCTCTTTCTTGCATACTAGACACAATGCACTCCTCTTTTTTTATAGTAACATTGTAACATTTTATTGCTTTTTAGGGGTTAAGCTTTAGCTTAAAGGTGCATAACCTTCTCTCCCGAGATGGAATGCATAGAGTAACACAGCAACATAAAAAGTGCGCTACACCTCAGGAGAGGTGTAACGAGTAAGAAGTTTATTTGTACACACAACTTATTATTCAAACACATTATATACATAAAAACCTTAAATGTTAAAAATATAGAATTAGCTAAAAAATCGTAAATATTGACTATATAGAAAAATATGCAGCAATTTTCTTAAAGAAATGATGTGTGTTAATTAATATATGGAGGAACAACAGTACAAAATGTGTATTAATTTGTAAGTATCTTACATAACACACACTATGTTGCTTAAAAAAATAGTTTTGCTTTGTTAACCTAGCTTTGAAACAATACTCGCTTCAACATCAGCTATATCAGCGGTTCCATCAACCGTGATGTAAACTAAACTATCAACTTTAGAAGCTTGTTCTTTGTAGTAGCCTATAAGTGGACTTGTAAGCTCATGATAAACTTTCAATCTATCTAAGACAACTTCCTCTTTATCATCATCTCTTTGAACTAGATCTTCGCCTGTCTCGTTATCTTTACCTTCAATTTTTGGAGGATTGTAAACTAAATGATAAGTTCTTCCACTAGCTAAGTGAGCACGACGACCAGCCATACGAGTAACTATCTCAGAATCTGGAACATCTATCTCGATTACTGCATCAATCTCAATGCCTGCAGTTGTAACAGCATCTGCTTGAGGAAGAGTACGAGGAAAACCATCTAAAAGATAACCATTTTTACAATCATCTTCAGCTATACGGTCTTTAACAAGTCCTATGATAATCTCATCTGTTACTAGCTGACCGGCATCCATAGCAGCTTTTGCCATTTTACCCATCTCTGTACCAGCTTTAATAGCGGCTCTTAACATATCTCCAGTAGAGATTTGGGGAATGTTGTATTTTTTTGTTAAAAATTGAGCTTGAGTACCTTTTCCAGCACCAGGAGCTCCTAAAAGAATTATACGCATTTTTTGTCCTAAATATTTTATTGATGGAATTATATATAAATATAGTTAAAAACTACATATATTAAAAACTATAAGTTATATCTGCAAAAATTCTATCATTATCTTTGATGGCTCTTGGAAATGGCTTATCTCCATCTATGTAATCAACTATGCCAACATCTACATGTATGGCATCTGCTAGCTCATATTCCGCCCAAACTCTAGCAAAGCCACCATATTGCCAACTTGAACCAAAAACACTTAACAATGCTGTAGTGCTTAAGGTGTCATTGTAGAGTGATTTTGTCACTCTAATCGCTGTTTGCATCTCATCTTTATACACATAATCAGGCTTTTCTACTAGCTTTGACATCTGTGATTCATAGTTATAAATATGCTTGTTTGCTATTTCAAGAGATAAAACTGTATCTTCAATACCCATATAGTCAAAACCAATCAATAGATCCAATCGATTCTTTTCATCGGTAGTTGAATTATATTTTACACCATCCAAATACGCTATTTCAGTTTTCACAAGCCAGCTTCCAATAGCTACATTAAAGGCTGAACCAAGCATTTTTATCTTAGTTACAACTCTTGTTTTACTGATTGGATCAATATGCCATTTTTGATCAAATAGATCAGCTGCATAAAAAGAGAGATCCCATCCAGAAAATATTCCATTTGCAGCAAATGCGTATTGCATGTTATCCCAAGATACAGAAGGTTGTATTAGTTCTATAAAGGGGTCAGGTGCACCAATAGGAAATACTTTATCAACAGGAAAAAATTCACTTCTTGGAGCCGCCTCTAGAAAAATCCTACTCTCTGCTATAGCCATAGCCGACAGATTCCATTTTCCCACATAGTAATCAAGCTTAGCCATAGTTGTAGGAAGTCTCAAATCTTCAATATCCGTCATACCTGGTTGTCTATTATCTGTAGGATTGATAACATCTGTAATTCTAATGCTATCAGACTTACCCCAAACAACAATTTGACGCCCTACTTTTAAATCTATATCGCTACTTAATCGACCCTGTATATATGTATCATTAAATCTGAGCTGTGTTTTATATGCATCTAGTGTGTCGGTGTTATAGTTATTGTTTGGATGCAGGTTATATATAGCATCATAAAAAGCATCTCCGCTAACCCTTACTTTCCAGTCATCTGATAGCCTAGCATCCAACTGAAGGTAGAGAGATGTTCTAGCTTGATTTACCCCAGAGTAATCTATCGCTTGAGCATCACTCTTTCGAGCATTTACTTCATGCTCTTTGTATCCTACTGAAGTCTTAAAAGAGATATCACCACTAAGTCTAAATATGCTTTTACTTATCGGTTCTTCTTGCATAGAAATATTATCTAAATCATCGCTTATTTCATCAAAACCATCTAAATCACTATCTGTATCATCACCCACTATATTTGCAGTATCTTCATTATCAAAACCACTTAAATCATCGTCGATGCTGTTATCTGCTGCTAATACAGTTGATAAAAACAAGATAGTAACGCAAGAAAGAAGAAGTGATTTTTTTAACATCTACTATAGACCCCTTTCTAATGTGCGAGTTGTGAAAAAAGATTCTTCTAGATTTTGATTATACTGTATATCTGAAAACTCAAAAATAGTTTTATGCAAGGTTTTTTTACCTTTTTTGGTTATCATCTGCATCTTTGTAGTTGTCCAGATACCTTCAATCTTTTCTAAAGACAAAACCTTCATATATTTAAGCTTTTTACCAATTTTGATATAATTTAAAGCTTGAATAATTACAAAATTATCTTGACGAACAAAAACTATAGATTTTTCATATCCAGTTTCTTTTATAGTTTTTTCACTTTTAGGAGTTACTAATATTTGCCATGTCATATGGTTGCCAACTTTCTTTTCTTTCATAATTTCGTAAGTATAATCTTGGACATTTTTTGATGTCATATCAGAATATGTAAAATCACTTCCCATAAATGATGAACTTTTATCACTTGATGCTATGCGTTTTACTTTTTTTAGTTCTGGTAGATAGAGCCATTGGTCATCATCCTTATTTGAATCATCATAATCATAAGTTAAAAATCCACTATTTCTAACATCAGCAGGAGATAAAAAGAACATCAGCTTTAGTCTATCATTACCCTTATCTTTTACATATGTCTTTAAATTACGAACTCTTTTTTTACCTTTTTTATCTATGAGAATCATCTTCATATTGGATATTGAATTATCACCATCATCTCTGTCATGCACTTTTTGTGCTATCTCTTGCCCTGTAATTGCAAATAGCGAACTTAGTGTTAAGCTTGCAATTAGTAATGTTTTTACGAAAACATTGTTGATGTTTTCTGCACTGCCTTTTAAGTCTTGTAAAATCATTTTTTATCCCTTGTCTGTGCTGTTTTATTTTTCATTGTTTTCCTTGGTTGTTAGTGTTAATAGTGCTGGCCCTAGAATGATATTTGAAAAAAGAGCTATTGTAATTGCTCCACCTGTTAATATACCAAAGTTTATAAGATTTGTGAGTGAGGCAAAGATATAAACATAAAATCCAAGAGAGAGCACAATGGTTGTGGCTATTAGTGCGCGACCTGTACCTATCATAGTTTTTTCAACTGATTCTTTCGTGCTGTAGCCCTCGTGATGATATCTTGCAAAATTATGAAAGAAATGAACAGTATCATCAACAGAAAGTCCTATGACAATCGCACCTACAAGCATTGTAAACATATCTAGGGGCATATTGACTATAGACATAAACCCCAATGTCATAATAACAGGTAGTATATTTGGAACCATGCTTATCAATCCAATCTTGATACTTCCTAAAAGTATCATCATCATTATCGCTATAAGCACAAAAGCTGTAATATAGCTTGTAGCCATAGATGACATAGCAGCAGATAAAGTCCTTTGAAAAAGTGGAACCATTCCTGTTATGATAATCTCTACATCACTGCTTAGTTCACTCTTCATCAGCGTTGTGAGTTCTTGACTTAACTCTTCATACTCCCCTGCTTCCATCCAAGGCAATTTAAAAGTTATACGAGCTTTTGAAAAACTTGAATCTACCAAGTCTTCTAAGTCATCACTTCCGCTATTTTCAAAAAGTAAAAACTCCTGAGGAATCAAAGCATCATTATTTGTGATAACATAATACTCCTGTTTGTTTTTATGCAAGGCTCGGTGAATCTCTTTTAGTACTTCACCAACACTCCAACCCTTTCCTACAAAATATTTATCGTTTTCTATCGCCTCCGCTTTTCTTACAAGCAGATCAATTTCTTGCAACAATTGAGAATTGTAAAGACCGTTATCTTTTTTTGTATCTATGATAACCTCCATAGTGACTGATCCTCTTAACTCCTTGTCTACTATGTTTGTAGATATTTTAATAGGAGAATTATCTGGTTGCCAACTTAGTGGATCATGTTTAAACTCAACCTTAGAAGCAAGGTATGCAGATAAAATTATAGTAACAACACCTATTCCAACGATAACTTTTGCATTATTGAAGCTAAAGATTGCAATACTATTTAAAAAATCATCCATCTTCTTTGTTTTTTCTATATGCTTTTGTTTTGCTGGTTTCATAGGTAATAATGTCAAAATCGCAGGTAATAATATTAAAGTATTAACAAGAGCAATCATAACACCAAGTGCAGCAAAAACACCTAAGTCTGCTATGGGTGCAATGGATGCAGTAGAAAATGAAAGCAGTCCTGCCGCAGTTGTTAAGGAGGTCATAGCTATAGCAAGTCCTGAGTGTCCAAGAGAATAGGATATAGCTTTATTTTTGTTTTCAAACTCATTAAAGTGTTTGTAAAACATAGCTAAGAGATGGACAACTGCACCTATTCCAACAGCAAGTAAAAAAGATGGAAGTATTTGCGTAGGGATTGTGATAGGTACATCAGTTAAAGCCATTATGCCTATAGTAGTTAAAAGAGAGATAAAAACTATAAATATAGGTAATATTACAGCACTAACTCTTCGAAAAATTATAAACAGGAATATCATCATAATAAGAAGCACAAGCTTAACAAATTTTTGCATATCTTTTTGAACTGATTGTTTATTATAATCATTTACCACAAGAGAACCAGCAATAAAAATATCAAACTCTTCAGAGGTAAATCTCTTTGCTATATTTTCTGCTGCTCGAACCATCTCACTTTTTGAACTATCTTCAAGAAACTCTAACTCTTCATCTGCTGCATCCTCACCAAAACCATCAAGTTCATCACCATTGGATGAATCCTCATAAGCATTTGGCTCTAATATGATTGTCGCTAAAGTATGGTCTTGACTAAGCAAAAGATTTTTATACATTTCACTATTGGTAGCTAGCTCTTTTATATGTGATAACTCCTGCTCATTTTGTGGAAAATTTTCAAACAGGTCTTCTACTATTAACTCATCATCTACTCCTCTTGTATTTCTAGCATTTAATAAAGAGGTGATATCATTTAGGTGTGGAACATTGTCTTGTAGTTCCAAATGTAGGTCTTGCAATTTTTTTAAAAAATCAAGTTCAAAAATATCTTTAGTTCTAATAACTACCATTATTTTTTCATCTTGACCAAACTGCTCCTTAAAAGCTTCATATCTAACTAAAGCAGGGTCGTCATCGTGCAGAAAACCTTCAGTAGATGTATCTATGGTTATTTTTGGTAAATTAGATATGATAGCTATGCTTATTATTAGCATCGCAAGAATGATCTTTATAGGATTATTGGTGATTTTCTCACCCATCCCCTCTAAAAAAGTTTCACTTGTTTTACGCCAACTCATTTTATCAAGCCCCTTTGGTTTGGTAAACAGTCTGCAATAATACTACTTTTGTATTAGAGGAATGTTAATGGCATGCGAAAATCACTAGGTTTAATCCTCTTCAACAAATCCAAAATCTTCATTATCACCTTTTTGAGCATCAACTATATCATCAATAAGTTCTTTAGCCTCATCATCATCCATATCGCCACTTTGTATATCTACTAAAACATCTTGCAAATCTTCTTTAAACTCTCTTAACTCCTCAATCTCCTCTTTTGCATCTTCACTGGCATCTTTATTATCTGCAATCTCTTCAAAAATCTCATCTAATCTCTCATCTATATCTGGAATTACACTCTTAGTTAATAACTCTTGTAGTTTTTCTATGTTTGACATATTTTTTCCTTCTGTATATTTACGACATCATACTAAAAAAAAAGAAAGAAATAAAGAAATCCTAGATAATGTCGATCTAAATATATCATAAATCAAGGATTTTCATCATGTTAGTTTGGTTATTGGTATTTTTATTGCTAGTGATGTTGAGTTATGTTGTTTATAAAATATCTTTTTCTAATAAAAAGGTAGATTTGAAAAAAAGTGAGCAACAGTACACTTTTAAAATATAAAGAGAGAGCTATGACTACTAGAAACACACATGTATTTAAAGGACATAAAACATTATTAGGCAATAGGTATGTTACATATGGAGAAGTTGAGCTACCAACGAAATATGAACTTTTTTCAAAATCAAAAGATGGATTTGATTGGGGATACACTGGATCTGCATCGATACAACTATCTTTTTCAATGCTTCATCAGCTTAGCGATACTACTTTTGCAACACAAAATGCTTTGAAATTCTGCAATGACATTGTAAAAAATTTAAACTCTAGAGATTGGATAATAAATGCTACTGATGTGGTTCAATGGATAGATCAAAACTCTACAAAAAAGATGAAGATTCTAAAGCCGATGCGTAAAGTAAAAAAAATTAAAACGAATGTGGTTAAAGATGTATGTATTGAACTTGCCATAACACAAAAAAATTTAGCTGAAATTTTAGAAGTTCCTGAGGGTACAGTGAGTAGTTGGGCTGTTAAAAATGAGATACCAAGACTTGGAAAAAAAGCCATAGAATTTTACATACTAAATAAAAGGAATCAAGAAGTTGTTGATAGCTATAAAAAGTTTGTCAATCTTTTACATAGTGCATAGTTAACTAACATTTGAATTTTCAAATTCATTTGAGCTTTGAATAATTTCAAAAGTCAGCCTCTCTAAGCTTCCTGCTTTTATATCATATTTGGCACAAAACTCTTCTACAGATTTTATATCAAATTTTTCTAAATTTTTTGCAAATATATATATTTCAGATAGTATTCCATCATTTTTATTTAATGCTTCTTTAATCTCGCTATCTATGTTTAATTCATCTAAAATAGTATCAGAATCAACATTAAAAAGAGTATCCAAAAGTGAAACCACTCCAAGAAGATAAACCTTAGAAGAAAAATCTTCAATATTGTGATCTTTAATCTGTTTAGATATCTCAACCATAAGGTTTGTTCGGCTCTTCATCAATTGCATTAAGGGTGATTTGTCTATTTTGGCACCTGTGTTATCATTAGCCGAATACACCATAAGCATCAACCATTTAGTCAATTGTTCTTTGCCCATAGTCATTAAAATTTGACGAATAGATGATATATTATTTTTGAATTTAAGCGAGCCTGAATTAACAAATTTCAATAATTGTAACGATATAGCATGACTATTTTCAAATTCATTGACAATTTGCTCAATACTAGAATCATCCATAAGGTAGTTGCAGAGATTTATAGCTTTTATATTATCTGGATCAAATTTTTCTTGTTTTAAAATCTTTGGTTTTGAAAAATAATAGCCCTGAACATAATCGCCGTTAAGCTCTATCGCCTTATCATACATAGTATAAGTTTCTACTTTTGTAAATATTATTTTTATATTATAGTTATTCAATATTTCAATGTTCTCTTTTGGTGTATTAATATCTATCTTAATATATGAGATATACTTTAAAATATTAGAAAATTTATTTAAAATTTCTTCTGTAAAGAGCGTGTCATTGATAGCTAGTACATAGCCACTGTTATGTAGTTCTGTTATTTTTTGCTCAAGAGATTCGCTTAGCTCTATATCTGACTGCAAGGCAAAAATAAAATACTCTTTAGGTATACATAAAACAACATCATGCATCAAAAATTTTTTATCTGCTTTTACAAACGCTTTATATTTACCCAAAATATTTTTAACACCAAACTTATTAAGCACATTGCTTAATACTGTTACTGTCGCATGTCTGTCATTTGTAATGTTTGCATTTAAGCTTGCATCCCTATAGAGTAACTCATAGGCAAAAATATTTTCATTTTTATCTAAAATTGGCTGTCTAGCTATATGTAAAATTGTTTCCATATCTTCAACCTTTTCAAAGTAGCTTTACATATTATACAAAAATACTCTTAAGTTCAGAAAAAGTTGTAGTAGAATCACTGTTGTAAGAGTGGCTTATTAAAGAAAAAAGAAAGCCTTTAGACAATGAAAAGCAGGGTAATTTTTTTTAATTATCCTATTTTAATATTATCTAGTATAAGACTTATTTGCGGGGTCATTTTCATCAAATTCTAAGATAACCAATACACTCTTTTTATGCATTTTCCTAGCAAAATCTGTTGCCGTAAATCCTTTTTCTTCCGTTTTGTTTTTATCCGCTCCGTGGGCTAATAATATTTTTACAATCTCTTCTCTTCCATAAGATGCTGCACACATTAAGGGAGTAAATCTACTTCTTCGGTTAGTTTGATTAACATCTATTCCTTTTTTAATTATATATTGAACCATATCTATATTATTGTATGTGATTGACATGTCAAATATACTAACTCCCTCATCATCAAAGTCATACAAATCAGCATCGTTCTCTATAAGTAGCATTAGCAAATCTAAATCACATCTACACCTAATGGCACATGCAAGTACAGATTCTCCATTTTCATTTACCTCATTGATATCAGCACCATCTCTTATATACTTTTTAACACTTATAAAATCATTATTTTTTAAATACTCTATCCATTTATTCATAATATAAGTATATACAAAGTTTCATTAGTAGTTTTTAAGTATAATTTCATCCATAAATTATTAAGCGAGAATTAAATGCAAACTATAGAAACAACAGATGCTTTTAAAGCATTGATAGAAGATATCAAAACAATGGATGGCTACAGAGATCCTCTAGCGTTTGGTATATGTAGAGTAGATTTGGGACAGTTAAATGTTGAAAAATCTCTTCAAGCAACTTATCCTTTAGTAAACTGGGATGAAAATTTTGGCAGTGCTGCAATTTTTATAAGAGCATTGGCACAACAGGGTATAAAAGTTGATTTTACTCAAAGTGAAGTTGTGTGCAATATTGATTTAAGTTTTTTAAAAAGCTGCCTGAATGCTTTTACTCCTTATTCAGACGAAGCTTATGGTGATGCTCACAAAAACATTCAAGTTGTATCTGCTCTTTATGCTCAGATTGTAAGTAGCGGCTCTTTAGAGGGTGAATTTAAAGTAACATTTATTTTCGATGATGCTCCACTTAAAAGCGTAGAAGCTTCCTATTTAAAACTATATGCTCTGTCGCAAGCAAAAGTTAATCTTCGTGAAATATGCCTTGATGGTGCTTTTGGTGCATTACCAAATGTAGCATGGTCAAATGGGCAACCTCTAGAACTTGATTATCTTAGAGAGTTTGAGATAGAACTAAAGCTGGCAAATGAATATCCTCATATCGATTTTGTTGATAAATTTCCAAGGTTTTTACAGCATATTATTCCTGCAGATAACACTAGAATCCTTGACACTTCAAAAGTAAGATTTGGAGCTCAGCTAGCAGCTGGAACAACTGTAATGCCGGGTGCCTCTTATATAAACTTTAATGCTGGAACTACTGGTTCGGTTATGGTAGAGGGTCGTATATCAAGCTCTGCTATCGTTGGAGATGGTTCTGATGTTGGTGGTGGTGCTTCTATACTTGGTGTTCTAAGTGGAACAGATGGAAACCCTATCTCTGTTGGTAAAAACTCATTATTAGGTGCAAACTCCACATGTGGTATCCCTTTAGGTGATGGTTGTATCATAGATGCAGGCTTATCTATCTTAGAGGGAACAAAAATTGGAATATATCCTGATGAACTTAAAAAAATCATGGAAGTAAATACAAACGCTAACATGGTAGGTGAAATCTTTAAAGGAAAACAACTATCGTTCTTTAACGGTATTCACTTTAGACAAAACTCTATGACTGGAGAGATTACGGCATCTCGCTCTACTAGAGAGATTAAACTTAACGCTGATCTGCACTAAACTTAAAACCCCATAATCTCTATGGGGTTATTTTATAACCCAAATAATTCCATAAGGATTTATAAAATTTATCTATGCTTGTGCTTAAGGGATGTTTAGTAAAAATTTTAAGCCACCTTATTGGTGGTGTAAATTTTTAATGA
>JAYEGN010000053.1:0-4167 GCA_034659115.1 Campylobacterota bacterium | reverse complement strand
GCTGTCAATGAGATATTTGAACCTAAAAAAATCAAAATAGATGAGAGATATATCCTTGCTGTATCATCACTAAACTATCAAAAAAACTTTCATTCACTTGTAAAAGCTTTTAATTTATTGGGTGATAATGATATCAAACTATACTTAGTAGGTGGTATCAATAAAAATTTTGCTTCTACTGAACTGCTTAGTGAAATAGAACAAAATAAAAATATTATTTTTAAAGGTAGAGTTGATGATGATGAGCTTATAAAGTTATATTCAAATGCTACTTGTTTTGTCTATCCATCACTATATGAAGGTTTTGGTATCCCACCACTTGAAGCACAAGCTTGTGGGTGTCCTGTGGTTTGTTCAAATGTAGCAAGTTTACCTGAAGTTGGTGGAGTTGATAGTGTGGTGTATTGTGACCCATATAGTGTAGAGGATATAAAAGAGAAGATAAAATTGGTTCTAAGTGATAAAAAGTTGCAAGATGATTTAAGGATAAAAGGCTTTGAAAATATCAAAAGATTTAGCTGGGAAGAATCGGCTAAGAAGATTGTAGAAGTTATTGAGAGGTTAAGATAGTATATGGATGAACTGATAATAGATGAAAAAAATATCAAAGATAAAATCTATACCATTAGAGATATACAGGTGATGGTTGATGAAGACTTGGCACAGTTGTATGAGGTAGAGACAAAACAATTAAATAAGTCAGTCAATAGAAATATAAAAAGATTTCCTGAAAAATTTAGATTTCAATTGAATCATGAAGAATATGAAAATTTGAGGTTCCAAACTGGAACCTCAAGTTTAAAGTCACAAAATGTGACCTTAAGTTCAGATAAACAACATGGTGGAAGAAGATATCTACCATATGTATTTACAGAGCAAGGTGTATCTATGCTTTCAGCAGTACTAAGAAGTGATACAGCTATAAATATAAGTATAAAAATAATAGATACTTTTGTAAATATGAGAAAATTTATCTCACAAAATACTTTGATTTTTCAAAGACTTGATACTCTTGAGCATAAGCAACTACAAACCGATACCAAAATAGATACTATACTAGATGCTATAGAGGATAAATCTATCAAAGCTAAAAGTGGTATATTTTATGATGGGGAGATGTTTGATGCTTATGCTTTTGTAAGTGACATCATCAAAAGTGCAAAAAATTCAATCATACTTATAGATAATTATGTAGATGAAAGTGTACTTTTACTTTTGTCAAAAAGAGCTATAAACTGTGATGCTACTATCTATACAAAAAAAATATCAAAAGAGTTAGAGCTTGACCTTAAAAAATACAATAGTCAATACCCTACAATAGAACTAAAAAAGTTTTACTTATCACATGATAGATTTTTGATAATTGATGAAGATGAGATTTATCATATAGGGGCTAGTTTGAAAGACTTAGGTAAAAAATGGTTTGGATTTTCAAAAATGGATAAAGAGACATTTGAGATGATGGAAAGGTTGAAATAAATATGAAAAAAGCATTAATTCATGATTGGTTTTCAGTGTATGCAGGTGCTGAAAAGTGTGTAGAGAGTTTTACAAATATTTGGGATGATTTTGAGGTGTATAGTCTCATAGACTTTCTAAGTGATAAAGATAGAGAGCTAATACTTAAAGGTAAAAAAGTACATACTAGCTTTGTGCAAAATTTACCTAAAGCAAAAGATAAGTATAGAAACTATTTGCCATTATTTCCATTGGCAATTGAGCAGCATGATTTGAGTGAATATGATGTGATACTATCATCATCTCATGCAGTTGCAAAAGGTGTTTTGACTCACTCAAATCAACTTCATATTAGTTATGTACATACTCCTATACGATATGCTTGGGATTTGTATCATCAGTACTTAAGAGAAAGTGGATTAGATAAAGGACTCAAAGGTAAACTAGCAAAATATTTTTTACATAAAATTCGTATTTGGGATATGAGTACAATAAATAGAGTTGATCACTATATAGCAAATAGCCACTATATAGCAAGAAGAATAAAAAAAGTGTATGGAAAAGAGAGTACTGTGATATATCCTCCTGTAGATGTCGATAAATTTGAATTGTGTGAACAAAAAGAAGAGTTTTATATGACTGCTTCAAGAATGGTGCCATATAAAAAGATAGACCTAATTGTAGAAGCTTTTAGTAAAACAGATAAAAAGCTAGTAGTAATAGGTACTGGTCCAGATATGGAGAAGATAAAAGCAAAAGCTGATAAAAATATAGAGTTTTTAGGATTTGCACCTGATGATATACTTCTTGAACATATGCAAAAAGCAAAAGCTTTTGTATTTGCAGCAGAAGAGGACTTTGGTATAGTGCCTGTTGAAGCTCAAGCTTGTGGTACTCCTGTGATATGTTTAGGAAAAGGTGGTACAAAGGAGACGGTTGTAGATGGAGTAACTGGTGTACATTTTGAAGAACAAACTATATCGTCTCTTTTAAATGCCATAGAAAGATTTGAAAATATTTATGATAGTTTTAATGCGGTTAAAATAAGAGAACATTCTATGAAGTTCTCAAAAGAGAGATTTGAAAAAGAGATAGAAGAGTTTGTAAATGAAAAATATGAGATATTCCAAAAAGAGAGGTTATAAAATATGACAAATATAATATTATGTGGTGGTTCAGGTACAAGACTATGGCCAATAAGTAGAACTCTTATGCCAAAACAGTTCGTTAAGCTATTTAGTGACAAATCATTATTTCAATTAACAGTTGAGAGAAATAGTAAAGTATGTGACAATCAACTTGTAGTGTCAAATGCCGAGCAATATTTTTTAGCAGTTGAGCAACTTGAGGAACTAGAACAAAACAATAATCAATATCTACTAGAACCTATAGGAAGAAATACAGCACCTGCTATTGCTTTAGCTTGTATGGCACTTGATATTGATGAAGTAGTTTTAGTAACACCATCTGATCATCTTATAAAAAATGAGATAGAATATTCTAAAGTTATAGAAGAAGCAAAAAAATTAGCAGAGAAAAATACTCTTGTGACATTTGGAATAAAACCAACATTTGCAGAGACTGGATTTGGATATATTCAGGCGAGCTTAGGTGATGGTGGTAAGGATTTAGGTTTTAGTGGGATGGATGTAGTTAAATTTCACGAGAAACCTTATATTGAAACGGCACAAAGTTATATAGACACTAACAACCAACCACTAAGCACTAACACCTATTTGTGGAATTCTGGAATGTTCTGCTTTAAAGCAGGAGTGTTTTTAGAAGAGCTAAAACTACACTCTCCAGAAATATATGAAGCTTCTAAAGTTGCATTTAGTAATTCATTAAACATTAAAAATTCAACATTTAAAATTAATCAGGAGGATATGCAAAGCATACCTTCTGATTCGGTGGATTATGCCGTTATGGAAAAAAGCTCTATAGTTAAAGTTGTACCATCAGATATATCTTGGAGTGATGTTGGAAGTTTTGATGCTCTTTTTGAAGAGTTACCAAAAGATAAAAGCAACAATACTTTAAATGATAAATACATATCAGTAAATAGTAAAAATAATCTTATATATGGAAAAGATAAATATATAGCTACTATTGATGTAGAAGATTTAATCATTGTGGATACAGGTGATGCTCTTTTAGTAAGTAAAAAAGGAAGCTCTCAAAAAGTTAAACAAGTAGTATCACAAATAAAAGAAACAACACAGCTACACAATATTCATTTAACTGGTCATAGACCATGGGGAACATATACAGTATTAGAAGATACCTTAGGATATAAAATAAAACGGATAGAAGTGAAGCCTGGTAAAAGATTATCTTTACAAAAACATTATCATCGCAATGAACATTGGACTGTAGTAAGTGGCACTGCAACTGTTACAGTTGGAGATGAAACAAAGCTAATAAGACCAAACGAATCTACATATATTAAAATGGGTGAAGTGCATAGACTAGAAAATGAAGGTAAGATACCTGTAGTGATGATAGAGGTTCAAGTTGGTGAATATACTGGAGAAGATGATATCGTGAGAATTGAAGATGATTTTAAAAGAGATTAAAGTAGAATTTTAGTATAATTATTACCCAAAGATAAAAGGAGTTTAAAATGTTAGCTATTCAAAATACTTTAGAAAATTCAAATGATATCAATATTTTAGATGAATTTTTTGTAAGTGCAAAGACAAAACTAGA
>JAYEGN010000052.1:0-4195 GCA_034659115.1 Campylobacterota bacterium | reverse complement strand
AAGAATATTTAGAACATCACCGAAATCCATCAAATATGGACAACAGTCCGATAATCCTAGAGTAGTTGAGGGTGGACTTTTAGTCCACGATGCAACCTATGGACTTCTAGTCCATAGTGGTTGAGTCACTTGAGTTTTAAATTATAATTTTTAAGAAAGGTACCATGTCGTGAATTTACACTTTTATTATTTTAAAAATATTTTAAAAATATTTCTTCTTTCGTACCAATATCACAATTATCTATTATAAACTTTGCTTTAAACATCTACATAACTTTTTAAATTATCATATATTTTAAATAAGTCATCTTTTCTGGTGTATATCTCATTTAGTGTTTCTATTAGTTTGTCATCATCAGGATATATATGTGTTATGTCATTTCTCAAAATTCTAAACTCATTCCACTCTTTTGAAGTCAAAATATTAAGTTTTTCAAGTTTGTTTAACATATCCCTAAAATTAAGTCCATCTGTTGTATTGTAGGAGTATTCTACAATGTAAGGGATAAATCTTCTTCCAATACTATCTTGTATTTTTACAAATCTCCAAGTCATTTGATCTAGATGCTCTACTGTATCATCATCTTCTAAGGTTTTTTCACTAAATGGAAAACTATTTTCCAACTTTTTGCATGCACTAAAAAATCTTTTAAAATGCTTCTCTTCTTCATCTATTGCACTTTTAAGTTTTAACTCTAACTCATCCAAGTAGAATTCCTTGTTTCTTAGCATTAATGTATATAGATTTACTTATATGTTTATCTATTTTATTTACAACTATATCTATCTTTTGCTCACCGATATCTGCTTGGATAGATGAGTTAAAATCTAAAAGTTTAGAGTAGCTATACTCATCACTGTTAGTTTCAATATAAAGGTCAATATCACCACCTTTTTTAGTATCATCGGTGCGACTGCCAAAAAGGTATAACCTGGCATGTGGAAATATATTTTTGAAATGTTTTTTAATAGAGTTTTGCTCAATAGTTGTTAGTCTCATAGGTAGATTTTACACTATGTAAAATTATACTAAGCTTATCTTTATGTGCTAAAGTTTTTACTATCAGCTTACTGTCCTATCTTAATAACCCTTTTTAAAACCTCATCATAATCAACTATCTCTTGACCCTCTTTGATAGTCGCTTTTGACTTGTGTGCTGAGAAACCGTAAGCCATTGGTGTTATGTTCTCAGTGTCATAAAACGCGGTCTTGGCGTTTATCCACTCACCCGTATTAACATCAGTTATCCATACTATAGCATTGTCCCTCCACTCTATGCCCTCTTCTTCAAACCACAAAGCCATACAGCCTATATCATCAAACACAAGAAAGGTACCAAGAAAGGTACCGTGTCGTGAATTTACACTTTTGTTATTTTAAAACTATTTTAGAAATAGCAGAGTTACTTGAGCTGTACCACTATGAGTAAATCTCTATTCGTGTTCTTATTCCTATTCTATCGCAAAAAGTGGAAATTCATTACACGGTACTTATACCCAAATAATTCCATAAGAATAAAAAATTTAAACTATCATTGCACTCAAGGCACGCTCATTAAAAATTTACACCACCAATAAGGTGGCTTAAAATTTTTACTAAACATCCCTTAAGCACAAGCATAGATAAATTTTAGAAATCCTTATGGAATTATTTGGGTTATATTGTGGGCTGATTAGTCCATAAAACTTAAGTGAAGCTTACTTAAGTTTGTCATACTTAACTTTTGCTATAATGATAAAAAGTTATACGAGAGGAAAAGCGATGCATACTGTAACTGTTAATATTCAAGATAGTGTCTTTCAAGAATTTTTAAATTTTGTTTCAAAAAGAAAAGAAACAATAAAGATAACAAAAGATAAAAACTTAGAACTTGATCCATATTTTTACGAAAGAAAACAACAACTTCAAAAAGATATGGATGATATTGACAATGGTAAAGTTAAAATGATTAATAATGAAGATTTTTGGGATGAAATAGATAGTTTTACTGCATCTTTGCAAAAATGAGAATTATACATAAACCAACTTTTTCACAACAATTAAAACACATTATAGAATATATTGCACAAGACAAACCTAGCGCAAGCATGAATTTTAAAAATAAACTAAAAGAAAATATAAACCTCATTTCAAACAACCCATATCAATATGAACAATCACAATACTTTGATAACAAAAACATTAGAAATATGACATTTAAAAAATATAGGATAGTTTACAGAGTAAGACCTAGAAAACAAGAAATAGAAATTTTAAGAATATTCAAGAAAAATAAACCGTCATAGAAGTTCAGATACAACAAAACACAGGAACACAATAAACTATCTAGCGGCAATTTATGCTTCTATTCAACCGTTACAAGGAATCAAAAAACTAAAGGAGATAGAATTTGCAAGACACAGCCTTAAATATATTAAAAACTGGTAACAATGTTTTTATAACAGGTTCAGCAGGAACAGGTAAAACATATCTTCTAAATAAATATACTTTTTACTTAAAATCAAGAAAAATTATTCCAACTATTGTTGCACCAACAGGTATAGCAGCTTCTCATCTTCAAGGGCAAACTATACACTCATACTTTGGTCTTGGTATTCGTTCTGAGATAGATGATTATTATATTGAATCTTTATTAGAAAAAAAATACTTACAAACAAGATTCTCAAAGTTAAAAGTTCTAATCGTAGATGAGATTTCAATGGTTTCTCCTGAGATGTTTTTGGCAATGGATAGAATACTAAGAGCTTTTAAAAAGAACAATGCCCCTTTTGGTGGAGTACAAACAATACTCTCAGGTGATTTTTTTCAACTTCCTCCAATATCAAGAGTTCAAACAGACAAGCGATTTGCTTGGCAGTCTCCATCGTGGAGAGAGCTAGACCTAAAGACATGTTACTTACAAAAGAAATTTAGACAAGATGATAATGTTCTTATTAGTATTTTAGATGAGATAAGAAGTGGCAATGTTTCTGCTAAATCGTATGATATTTTAAACTCAAGACACCATAAAGAGTTAGATATAGATTTCACTCCCACAAAACTCTACACTCACAATATAGATGTTGATAGAATAAATAACGATGAACTGCATAAGATTAAAAATCCATCTCATCTCTATAAATATAAATCAGAAGGAACAGCTAAAAATATTGAGAAGATATTTAAGTCTTCACTTGTTTTAGAAGAGATGACACTGAAAAAAGATGCAGTTGTTATGTTTATAAAAAATAACAATGAACTAGGCTATGTTAATGGTACTACAGGAATTGTAATAGATTTTGACAAGGAAACACTCTTACCAATAGTAAAAACCTCTTATGGGTCAGTTATCAAGGTTGGCTTAGAAGAGTGGAGCATAGAAAATGATAGTTCAAATGTAGTTGCCAAAGTCTCACAAATCCCACTTAAACTTGCATGGGCAATAACCATACATAAATCTCAAGGGATGACACTAGATTCTGCTGAGATAGATCTGTCTAAAACCTTTGAAGTAGGGCAGGGTTATGTTGCACTTTCACGGATTAAAAATATAGAGGGCTTGCGTCTTATGGGATTAAATGACAAAGCTTTGAGTGTTGATCCTCTTATCTTACATGTAGATGATAGAATTAAAGCAGCATCTCAAAAAGCAAGTGATGAAATATCTGCTATTTCATCCAAGAACCTTGAAGATATATTTGAGACTTATATTTTGAGTATAGATGGGGTTACAGATATTAAAAAAATAAAAGATGAAGAAGAGGTTCTTAAGTCTGAAAAGAAAGTAGTAAAAAATAGTGTAACTCCTACACATATCCAAACTAAAGAGTTACTTGAGAGTTCTAGTTCAATTGATGATTTAGTGCTAAGTAGAGGTATGAGTAAGGGAACTATCATAAAACACTTGAGTATTTTAAAAGAGCAAGACCCCAAAATCAATCTAGATAAGTTTATGCCAGATGATAAGATTATAATACTTGTAAAAGATGCACTTGCAAAAATCAAAGAAAGAGATAATAAAGATGATTTTAGCGATGATGGTAAACCTCGATTAAAACCTATATTTGAGCTTTTAGACTCTAAAGTTAGCTATGATGATATACGCATGGCTCTTTTTTAACAAATAGGCAAGATGTGTAATCTTTGTGCGAATTAGTGGAGTCACATCATTATATAATACTAAATGACTTTAATATCGTTAGTAAGTATTGTTGA
>JAYEGN010000051.1:0-19055 GCA_034659115.1 Campylobacterota bacterium | reverse complement strand
TTGCACTCAAGGCACGCTCATTAAAAATTTACACCACCAATAAGGTGGCTTAAAATTTTTACTAAACATCCCTTAAGCACAAGCATAGATAAATTTTATAAATCCTTATGGAATTATTTGGGTTAAACAAACTCTTAAATAAATCATGGTATGATAAAAGTATGAATTAAGTATTACTTATATTAAGGAGTTTAGTTATGGTAAGAAAAACAGTAGCAATAAGAGATGATTTGTTTCATAATTTAGAACTAAATAATATTATAAATCAATATCAATCATTTTCAGAATTGGTATCAACTGCTTTACAGCTTTTGATAGAAAAACAAAAAAAAGAACAGTATAAAAAAGCCATGATAGAAGCTTCGAAAGATGCATTATATATTCAAGACATGAAGAGTATTGAAAATGAATTTCAATACTCAGATTTTCTCGAAGAGAGTGCTATGGCACAAGAGAATATCAAATGAATCAATATGATGTATATCTAGCAGATTTAAATCCAACTGTTGGTAGAGAACAGTTTGGCAAAAGACCAGTTTTAATTATTTCAAATAATTATGAAAATTTACTTGATGTAGTTACAGTCATTCCCATAACATCATTGAAAGATGGAAGAAAAATATATCCAAATGAATTGTTATTACAAGATGAACTAGAAAAACCATCAATTTTACTTTGTCAGCAAATCAGAACAATATCAAAAAACAGATTAATTAAAAAACTAACTTCTATTAATAATTATATTACTCAAAATAAAATAGTAGATATACTTTGTTTAAGATTTGAAGATGTGGGTTAACCACCTATAACCAATTTAAAGTTAAGAATTAAAATGCAAAAACACATAATACATTGTAGTAATAAAAATATGTTACCATAACCATTATTGTAGTTGCTCTAAGAGTTACTGTAGTTTTCATGGGTTTATTTAGAGGATAAATCTTAGGATTATCTCTATCTAACTAATATTGATGTATAATATTGGTACGAATTATAAAAAAGGAATTATATGGTCAAGGTTAAAAAAAATGGCAAAAAAGCCTGGGTTACTTTTACATTTGCTCCTACTGATGAAGTCCGGAGTGTTAGTGTCATGGGTGAGTGGAGTGATTGGAAAGAGGAACCGTTAAAGCGGAAAAAAAGCGGTGACTTTTCTATAACTAAGGTTCTTAAAGTTGATGAAAATTTTGAGTTTGGTTATAAGATAGATGGGGATTCATGGGTGATAGAAGATCAATGCCCTAGCGTAGATTCACCATATTTTTCTAAAAACTCACTATTAGAGCTATAATATAAACATAAACGAGGAGCGTTAATGAAAGCAGTTGTGATGGCAGGTGGATTTGGAACTAGAATCCAACCTTTAACTAATTCTAGACCAAAACCTATGTTACCTATCATAAATAGACCTATGATGGAACATACGATGATGAATCTTAAAGATCTTGGAATAACAGAGTTTATAGTTTTACTCTATTTTAAGCCAGAAATTATTATGGATTATTTTAAAGATGGCAGTGATTTTGGTATAAAAGTTACCTATGTGATTCCTGATGATGATTATGGAACTGCTGGTGCTGTTAGATTGGCAAAAGAGCATATTGGCGATGATAATTTTATTATTATTAGTGGGGATCTTGTAACTGACTTTGATTTTCAACAAATATTTGATTATCATGCTGAGAAAAAATCTAAATTGACTATCACTTTGACCTCTGTTGATAACCCTTTGGAGTTTGGTGTTGTTATAGCAAATGAAAATGGTAAAATCGAAAAGTTTTTAGAAAAACCTAGCTGGGGTGAGGTTTTTAGTGATACTATAAATACAGGTATATATATAATTGAGCCAGAGATACTTGAGTATATCCCTAAAAATGAAAATTATGATTTTGCAAAAGATCTCTTTCCTCGTTTGATGCGTGAGGGAATTGATCTAATGGCTGGATATGCAGAGGGCTATTGGAGAGATGTAGGGAATCCTGAGAGTTATCGTGATGTATATGATGATATCTTAACAGGCAAAATAGATCTGAAAATGGATACTATTGAGACTACATGTCCAGATGGAATTTTATACAGCGATGAAACCTATGCTTTTGATAAGAGTATAGAAATTATTGGAAAGGTTATACTTGGTAAAAATGTATCTATAGAAGATGGTGTAAAACTCAACAATGTAGTAGTAGGCGATAATGTTACCATAGCCGCAGATACAAAGATACGAAATAGTGTTGTTTGGAATGATGTTACAATAGGACGCAATGTCGTACTTGATGGTTGTGTAATATGTAATGACAATATAATTTCAAAAAATGTCACAGCAAAAGCTGGTTTGATATTGGCAGAGGGATGTGAGATTGGACAGCTTGTAAAAATTGAACAAGATCTGACTATCTGGCCTAATAAAGTGATAGAAGATGCTGCCATAGTTAGCAATAGCGTGATTCTTGGAAGTAAATATAAAAACTCCATTTTTGAAAATGGCACGGTGGTTGGACAATCGAATGTAGAGATATCATGTGAGATGTCAACGAAGTTAGCAGAAGCTTTTGGCGCACAACTGCCAATCGGTTCAACGGTAGTGGTTTCAAGAGATTACAATAAAAGTTCTCGCATGTTAAAGCGTGCTTTTCTTGGCGGATTGCTCTCGGCTGGTATAGATGTTGTTGATTGTAACGATATGGCTTCACCGGTTTTACGATATAGCTTAGCTTCAAATGATAACTTTATAGCGGGTGTGAATTTTAATCAAAAGATAGATGACCCCACAAGCACAGTGATAACTTTTTTCAATAATGAAGCACATCGCATCAATAATGATGTTTCTAAAAAGGTTGAAAAAGCATTTTTTAAAGAGACTTTTCGTCGTGTAGATTATACGCAGATTGGTCAAATTCATAAGTCTGATAATGAGGTAAAATATCTACTCTACAAGGAGAGTGTGGAGAATCTTCTTCAGTCACATAAGTTTAAATGTTTAGATTGTCGCATCGCTATCGATATGATGCATGGGATGGCATCAGAGGTATTTCCTGATATTTTAGGTGATTTAGGTGTAGATAATATCACCTTTAATACAAATCAAAATGAGCATCGCTTGGCAAATATGAAAAGTTTGTCCAAGCAATCAAATGAAGATATGAGTGCTGTTATTAAAGCACTCAATCTTGATGCTGGTTTTTTACTTTATCCATATGGTCAGCGTCTTGATATTGTTTGTGATAAGGGAACTCTTCTTGGAAAACAAGCAGCACTTTATGTTGTTTTATCTCTTTTAGATATGGAAGCCAAAAAAGAGGGTGCTAAAAAGCATGTATTTTTACCAACATGGGCAGCAGATCTTGTTTACTTTGAAAATCTTGAGATTCAACGCGGTCAATATGCAAACTTTAAAGCATCTCAGATGAAAAAATATGATCTTATCGCTACAGGTGAGGGTAACTTTGCTTTTACAGAGTTTGCAGCACATCGTGATTCGATGTATGCGACTTTAAAGATTCTTGAGATGATGTTAAACCATGATATTACTATCTCACAGCTTATAGAGTCTATGCCAAAATTTTACTACCACACTTCGCATGTTGCTTGTTCTCAAGCACTCAAGGGAAAGATGATGAGAATGTTTCTTGAAGATGCAAAAGGCAAGGAGTCATCGACACTTGATGGTGTGAAAATTTGGTTAGATAAAAATGATTGGATATTAATGATTCCTGATCAGTATAGCGATAGCTTAAATCTTTATATCCAAGCTACAACTAAAGATAATGGAGAGAAAATCTCTAAAGATTATCTTCAAAAGATTGAGATGTGGTCTAAAGCTTAATGCAGCAAACGCCATTGAATTTATGTTTTTTTTGGCATATGCATCAACCTGACTATCGAGGTAGTGATGGTGTGATGAGTATGCCGTGGGTGTTCTTACATGCGATAAAAGATTACTATGAGATGCCATGGCTTCTGAGTATGCATAAAGGGTTAAAAGCTACTTTTAACATTACTCCACCATTAATAGAACAACTAAATCTTTATGATAACCCTTTAGAAAATGATTACTTTTTATCTCTTTGGGCTAAAGAGCCAAATCTCTTAGAAGCTAAAGATAGAGAGTGGTTGATTAAGACATGTAAATCAACACAGTATGAAACTATGATTAAGCCAATAGCTTACTTGGACAAGCTTTATCATAAAGAGCATTTAGATGAGCAAGAACTTATAGATTTTGAAGTTTTATTTATGCTGGCATGGTGTGGAAACTACTTAAGACAAGAGAATCTAGTTGTGCAAAAGTTATTTAAAAAAGAGTATGGTTTTTCTCAAGAAGATAAGATGAGGTTACTTCAAAGTTTATGTGAGTTTATTAAAACTATACTACCTTTTTATGCTAAGTTACAGCGAGATGGAATAATTTCATTATCAACTACACCATATAATCACCCTATATTACCTCTTCTGCTGGATATGCAAAATGCTAAAAAAGCAAATAAACATACAACACTACCAGATAATCCAATGTCCCTTAGAGAGGATGCAATAGAGCAAGTAGAGCGGTCCATCGCACTATATAAAGATACATTTAAAACTATGCCTACTGGTTTTTGGCCCGCAGAAGGTGCTGTAGATGAAGAGAGTGTAAAGATATATAAAGAGCTAGGACTCTCATGGATAGCTACTGATGAGGCTGTCTTGTTTCGTTCGCTTGGAGATAAGACTCGTTCTAGCCTTTATAAACCATATTCATATAATGATATGACTATAGGTTTTCGTGATCATGGATTAAGTGATTTGATAGGGTTTAATTACCGTTTTAAGTCAGGTCAAGAAGCAAGTGAACATTTTATGGAAATCATTAAGCCTATTTATGAAAAATCTAAGGATGCTACACTTTTTATAATCCTTGATGGTGAAAATGCTTGGGAGTTTTTTAAAGATAATGCGTACGGTTTTTTTACTGAGTTGTATAATCGTTTTTTAGAAACTCCATGGTGTAAAACAGTTACTATGGATGAAGTGTCTAAGTTTAAAACAAAAGGTATCTTAGATAATCTTAGCTCTGGTAGTTGGATACATGGTAATTTTGATACATGGTCTGGGCATAGGGAGAAAAACCGTGCTTGGGAGCTTATTTATCAAACAAAACGAGATTTGCAAAACTATTCTAAAGAGATTTCTAAAGAGGTGGAACTTGAAATCAGGTCTCATTTTTTAGCATCTGAATGTAGTGATTGGTTTTGGTGGTATGGGGATGACCATGCTACTGAATTTGGATCAGAGTTTGATGCACTTTTTCGTGGACATCTTATAAGTATATATCATCTTCTTAACATGCAACCACCAACAGATCTTTTTGTGCCTATCTTTGTGCATAAAAGCAGTATCTCTTTTTTGACAAAACCGCAATCGCCAATAACCCCTTTGATTGATGGCAAAAATAGCTCTTTTTTCGAGTGGTTAGGGAGTGGCATTGTTGATGAAAGTAAACTTTACTCAACAATGGATAGAGTTCGAGGACCTATTGAGAAGATTCACTATGGCTATGATGATAAGCATATATATTTGGCTTTTGTTGGTAGAGTGAGTTCTCTTGAGATATCTAAGTTGAATCTTAAAATAATAATTGAAGAAACAGGAGAACAACTTGATTTTTTTATGGGAAAACCATTTGTTGATAAAAAAGTAAGTTTAGCAATATGTGATAGAGTGGAGCTTTCCATAAGTAAAGCATACTTTAAAAAGTTAAGCAGAGTGCATCTTCGTTTTGAGATTCTTCAAGGTAGCGAAATCATACAAACTATGCCAGGATACGGGGCGTTGCGTCTTGATTTGGATGAAAGTTATACGCAAAATTGGTTTATTTAACAATTTTACAAAATTTATAAATTTGATAGGAAAATTATATGATTAAAACAACAAAACTACTTTTTGGAATTCACATGCATCAACCTATTGATAATTTTGAGTGGGTTATAAAACATGGTGTTGAAGTTTGCTATGGCCCATTCTTTGATGTGATGAGTAGATTTCCAGAGTTTCGTTTTAGTGTTCACTGTAGTGGTTGGTTGATGGAGCAGATAGAGGAGTTTCATCCCAAACTGTACAAGCAGATTATGACATTAGTGAAGAAGGGAACTATAGAGTTTTTTAGTGCAGGGTATTATGAACCGATACTAAGTGTTATTCCTTCTAAAGATAGAGTTCAACAGATAGAGATGCTAAATGACTCAATAAAGTCAAACTTTAATCAAACCCCAAAAGGTTTATGGCTTACAGAGAGAGTATGGGAGGCATCCTTGATACCTGATTTGAAAAAAGCAGGAATGAAATATACAGTTATGGATGACTATCACTTTCAATGTGCTGGTTTTGATGAAGATATTTTAGATGGTTATTATATGAGCGAAGAGGGTGGAGATGAGATAGGGCTTTTTCCTATTAGTAAAAAACTGCGTTACGCGATTCCTTTTTTAAATGTTGAGAGTGCGATAAAAGCTATAAAATCATTTAATGCCAAAGAAAATTCTGCAGCCATTATTTTTGATGATGCAGAGAAGTTTGGCATGTGGCCCGGTACTCATGAGTGGGTATATGAAAAGGGTTGGCTGGAGAGTTTTGTTAAAGCAGTTTTAAAAGATGAAACTATACAAACTATGCATTATGGTAGCTATTATGAGCAAGAAATTACTAGGGGTATAGCGTATCTACCTAATGTTTCTTACTATGAGATGGGTGAGTGGAGTCTTAGAGCTGATGATGCTATAAAGCTTGAAAGTTTTAAAGAGGAGATGGGTAGTGAGCGTTATGAAAGAGATGGAGTTAAGTTTTTAAAGGGTGGCACTTGGAAAAACTTTTTTGTAAAACATGAGGAGAGTAATCGTATCCATAAACGCACCTTGGAATTATCGCGTGTTAAAGAGAGTGTCAATAAGTCTAGTTTTGATTTAGCACTCCATAAATCACAAGCAAATGATGCACTTTGGCATGGAGTTTTTGGAGGTCTTTATCTACCTAATTTAAGAGATAATGTGTATCGTTATATAATTGAAGCTGAAAATATTCGTTATGCTAATAAGACAGTTATCTCTAGTGATCAAAATGAACTTGATGGGTATGATAAGATAAAAGTAGTTACTAAAAATAATATTTTTCGTTTTGACTCTGCTAATGGTGGGCAATTAGTGGAGTTTGATAGTCGCAAAGAGTGTTTTAATTTTCAAAATACTTTAACAAGACGCAAAGAAAGTTATCATCAAAAACTTCTTGAAAATCATTCACAAGAGAAAAAAAATATAGTTGAAGATGGGATTGATACTATTCATAATGCTGGGATGGAAGTTAGTGCTGAGGTGAAAAATCAGATTATTTACGATTGGTATCTTAAAAACTCATTTATTGACCATATTAGTGATATGAACTTTAATCTTGATAATTTTAAATCTTGTGATTTTCATGAATATGGGGATTTTGTAAATCAAGCATTTGATGTTAAATATCAAAAAAAAGAGATTTGTTTTTCTCGCAAAGGAGGGGTGTATCTTCCACAAAAGATGCTAACACAACTTAAGAAATCTTACACTATCAATAAGAAAGGTTTTGATTTTAAGGTAGAACTATCAACACAAGCTAAAGAAGATTTTAATTATCTGCTTGAGCATAATTTTCATTTTTCAGATTATACAAAGATAAAAATAAATGGTGAACTATTGCAAGATAGTGCTACAATATTTAATACAAAAATATTAGAGATAGAAGATGGTTATCTGAATCAAAAAATCACTATTCATCTCAACCAAACTTGTACTCTTTACTACTTTAAACTTAAAACACTTTCGCAAAGTGAGCATGGATTTGATTTGAGTGTTCAGGGTGTAAGTTTTGCGATGAGTTTACCTTTTAGTAGAGAGTTATTGTTACAGGGATCATTGGAGGTTGTAGATGTCTGAGATTCGATATGATCGTTTTCATGATACACATGTGATTATCGCACCAGAGCGTTTAAATCGCCCAGATTGTAATATAAAGGTTGATGTAGAAGAGATTATAAAAGATGAAAATTGTCCCTTTTGTGAAGGTAATGAGTTTATGACACCTCCAGAAATTTTTGCTATAAGAAAAAAGAAAAGTTTTGAAAATGAGATAGGTTGGCAATGTAGAGTTGTTCCAAATCTTTATAAGAGCGCACAGATAGAAGCACCCTACGCTCATCATAAAGAAAACTTTGAATATTGGGATGGTTTTGGAGCACATGAGATTATTATAGATACGCCTAAGCATCATACTTCTATGACTCAATGGAGCAAACAAGATATACAAAACTGGTTGATTACTCAGCGAGTTCGTGTAAATGATCTGCAAGGTGATGGAAGAATTGCATATATATCTTTGTTTAAAAATGAGGGTAAAAATGCTGGTGCTACACAAAAACATTCACATACTCAACTTATTGGCTTACCTATTGTTCCAAGGGATGAGAAAAGTATTTATCAAAATATGCAGGAATATTTTTCTCATCATTCTCATGCGCTTTTAGAATCTATCATTTTACAAGAGGAGAGTGAAGAGAAGCGTATTGTTTCACAAAGTGAAAATTTCACCGCTTATTGTCCATATGCTAGTGCATATCCATTTGAAGTGCTCATAGGTTTAAAAGAAGATTTTGGAACTATAAATAACTTAAGTGATGAAAGTATCAAAGAACTTTCTCCGTTACTACTTTTAATTTTGAAAAAACTTAAAGTTCAACTTGGTTGTTTTGATTTTAATCTAAGTATCGCAATACCACCACTTCAAGATAACTTTAACTCAAGTGCTTATCGTTTTAGTCTTCGTATAATGCCTCGTATATATCAATTTGGTGGATTTGAACTTAGTTCTGGTATGATGATTAATCCTGTGTCTCCAGAGTTAGCAGCAAAACTATTAAGAGAGAGTTTAGTGTGAGTAATAAACCATCAGTTCTTTTCGCCTCTAGCGAGGTATATCCTTTTGTAAAAACAGGAGGGTTAGCAGATGTTTCTTATGGTTTACCTCGTGCTTTGATTGATAACTGTGATGTACATGTAGTTCTGCCATTGTATAGGTCTATAGATCGTGAAAAGTTTGCAATAGTTAGTTTAAATCAAGGTTATATTATCAACATGGGCGGTACTGAGTACTTTACTGATATATATGGTTGCTACTATGAGGGCATAGAATATAGATTTATCTATACTAAGATACTTTGTGAAAGAGATTCTCTTTATGGTGATAATGAGTCTGCTTATGTAGATAATGCAGAGCGTTTTGGTATATTTAGTTATGCAATTGTAGAGATGTTACTAGCAGGTAATTATAATATTGTACATCTTAATGATTGGCAAACAGCTTTGGTAGCACTGCTTTTAAAAGAGAAAGAAATTCTCAATATTAAGTCGATATTTACTATTCACAATCTTGCTTATCAAGGTATTTTTGATAAGAGTAGTTTAGAAAATCTGGGTATAGAAGAGTCTTGTTTTACTATGCAAAAGATAGAGTTTTATAATCAAGTTAGCTTTATGAAAGCTGGTATCGCCTATGGGGATAAAATCACAACAGTAAGTAACAATTATGCAAAAGAGATACTTACTAAAGAGTTTGGTTGTGGACTTGATGGGTTTTTAAACTATCATAAAGAGAAGCTTGTTGGCATAGTTAATGGTATAGACGAACAGCATTATAAAAGAGAAAGAAGTAAAAAAAAGGCAAAAAAAACCTATCTGAAAAGTGTTGGTTTTAAAGGTGTAAAGAAACCTCTTTTTATCTTTATTGGGCGTTTTACATGGCAAAAGGGTCTTGATCTTTTGATTGAATCTTTAGATGATATAGCATTATTAGATTGTAATATCGCCATAGTAGGTGAGGGTGAAGAAAAATATCATAAAGCTTTAAAAGAGATTTCAGATAGGCATCGAAATATTAATCTTTATTTTGGTTATGATGAATCCTTATCTCTTCACATGTATGAGGCTACTGACTTTTTATTAATGCCATCTATTTTTGAGCCATGTGGCTTAAATCAGTTGATAGCAATGAACTGTGGAGCGATACCTATAGTTCATGATACAGGTGGTCTTCACGATACGGTTTGTGATTATAAAGATATTAATAATTTAAAAAAAAGAGGTATTGGAATTGTTTTTCGAGAACAAAATAGTATGAATTTGTATAAATCTATTAAAGAGGCTATAATGATTTATAACAATAAAATAGATTACAAAAAGATAGCTAAATTAAATAGAGATTGTGATTTTTCTTGGTCGAGAAGTGCCAAGAGATATATAGAGTTATATAAAACTTTTATAGATACTAAGCATTAAAGAGAGAGATTATGAAAAAATTAAATATATTGATAGCAGCATCGGAAGTTGTTCCATTTGCAAAAAGTGGTGGTTTAGCGGATGTAGCTGGAGCACTTCCAAAAGCACTTAGAAAATTAGGGCATGATGTTCGTGTAGTTATGCCTCGTTATTACATAGTAGATAAAGAACGATATAAGCTTAAAAAGTTAGATGGTTCTTTAGGTGTTCCTATGGGCATTATGGGTGAGTTATGGGCATCTGTCTTTGAGAGTGTGTTACCTGATAGTGATGTGCCTATTTATTTTATAGAACATGATGAGTTTTTTGGTAGAAAAGGTCTGTATGATGAAGATGGTAAAGGTTATTCAGATAATGACAACCGTTTTATCTTCTTTTCAAAAGCAGTTATGCAACTATCAAAAAAACTACATTTCAAACCAGATGTGATACATGTAAATGATTGGCATACCGCTTCAATACCAATCCTACTTAATACAAGTTATGCATATGATTCTGATTTTAAAGATACAGCAACTCTATTGACTATTCATAATCTGCAACATCAAGGCAAATTTTATAAGGGTGCTATGGATGTTCTTGGTGTTGGCTGGGAACATTTTAGAGTAGATGAACTTGAAGAGTATGATGGGGTCAATCTTTTAAAAGGGGGGATTGTACATGCAGATGCGATCAATGCAGTTAGTAAAAAATATGCACAAGAGATTCGTACTCCAGAATTTGGTTGGGGTTTAAATGAGTTAATAGATAATAAAGCATATAAGCTTTATGGCATTTTAAATGGTGTAGATTACAATGAATGGAGTCCTGCTGTAGACAATCTTATACCTGCTAACTTTGATATAGATGATTTAGATGGTAAAGATATTTGTAAGGCAGAGTTACAAAAAAAGTTTCATCTGCCTGTAAGTAGTGAGATCCCTCTTATCGGTTTAGTCGGTCGTTTGGCTGAACAAAAAGGTATCACTCTTCTGTCTGAAGCTATTTGGAGCCTGATGGAGATGGATATTCAGATAGTTCTTTTAGGTGCTGGAGAGAAGTGGGCAGAACAGTTTTTTAGTGAAGTAGCTGTAAAATATCCTCACAAATTTGCTACATATATAGGTTATCAAAATGATTTAGCACATCAGATAGAAGCGGGTAGTGATATGTTTTTGATGCCATCCCTTTTTGAGCCATGTGGTTTAAACCAAATATATAGTTTGCGTTATGGAACAGTTCCTATAGTTAGAGCTACGGGAGGTCTTGATGATACTATTGAGAACTATAATGCTAAAGAAAAAACTGGAACAGGATTTAAGTTTTATGATGCAACTGCCTCAGCACTTATCGGTACTCTAAAATGGGCTGTCGATACTTGGTACCATGATAGAGTTGGATTTGATAAGTTAAGATTAAATGGTATGAAAAAACATTTTGATTGGAATGAAGCTGCAGAAGGATATGAAGATCTTTATCGTCATGTTATAAGCGGTCGTCTAAATCACCATAATCATCAGTAGGAGAAATTATGAAACACCCTATCTTTTATAATGTATCACTTTTAAGTGAACTAGATGTATATCTTTTTAAACAAGGTACACATACTA
The DNA here is from genome assembly GCA_034659115.1 of Campylobacterota bacterium. Taxonomy (GTDB): domain Bacteria; phylum Campylobacterota; class Campylobacteria; order Campylobacterales; family Sulfurimonadaceae; genus Sulfurimonas. The sequence continues at coordinate 7,135 of JAYEGN010000051.1, read as the reverse complement.
AAATGTATGAAAAGTTTGGCTCACACAAGATGAGTTATAATGCTAAAAAAGGTGTTTTATTTACAGTGTGGGCACCAAATGCAGAGTTTTTAAGTGTCCGAGGTGATTTTAATAACTATGAAATTAAATCTCATCCTTTAAAATTGCGTGATGATGATTCTGGTATCTGGGAAGGATTTATAGAGGGTGTTAAAGAGGGTTTAACATATAAATATCATATAGTTTCAAAGTTTCATAATATAGTGCATGAAAAAAGTGATCCATTTGCTTTTTATAGTGAAAAACCATCAAAATCTGCTTCTCGTGTTTGGGGTTTAGATCGATACATGTGGAATGATAAAGAGTGGATGAAATCCCGCTATAAACATAATACTCATGAAGCTCCATTGAGTGTTTATGAGATGCACTTGGGCTCATGGATGAGAAAAATTGAAGAGGATAATCGATATCTGACTTACAGAGAGTTGGCTGTAGAACTTGTTAGGTATTTAAAACAGATGAACTATACACATGTAGAGTTTATGCCACTAACAGAGTACCCATATTTTGGTTCTTGGGGTTATCAGGTTGTTGGGTATTTCTCTGCAACTGCACGCTTTGGTGAACCAGAAGATTTGATGTGTCTTATCGATACTTTGCATCAAAATAATATTGGTGTTATTATGGATTGGGTACCCTCTCATTTTGCTGTTGATATGCATGGACTTATAAACTTTGATGGTACAGCTCTATATGAACATGAAGATCCAAGGCAGGGTTACCATCCAGAGTGGGGAAGCATTATTTTTAACTATGGTCGTAATGAGGTCAAATCATTTTTGATTAGTTCAGCGATGTTTTGGTTAGAGATGTACCATTTTGATGGTATTCGTGTTGATGCAGTCGCATCTATGCTTCATCTTGATTATGCAAGGGAAGAGGGAGAATGGATCGCAAATGAGTTTGGCTCAAATGAGAATTTAGAAGCTGTTGATTTTTTGAGAAAATTAAATGAGAGTGTATATGCTGAGTTTAATGATATTATGATGATAGCAGAGGAATCAACATCTTGGCCAATGGTAACAAGACCAACAAGCATAGGTGGCTTAGGCTTTGGTTTTAAATGGAATATGGGTTGGATGCATGATACTTTAAAATATATGAGTTATGATCCAGTCTATAGGCAGCATCACCATAACCAGTTGACTTTTAGTCTTTGGTATGCTTTTAATGAACACTTTATGTTGCCCTTAAGCCATGATGAAGTTGTCCATATGAAGGGTTCTTTAATCAATAAAATGCCTGGAGATGATAATCAAAAATTTGCAAATTTAAGATCAATGTATGCCTATATGATGGCACATCCTGGAAAAAAACTTCTTTTTATGGGCGGTGAATTTGCTCAATATGCAGAATGGAATTATGAAGAAAGTCTTGATTGGCATCTATTGGAAAATCCTCTACATGTGAAGCTTCAAAAGATGATGAGTGATCTTAATCTAATATATCGCAATGAGCGTGGATTATATTTTTATGATGAAGATAAAGATGGCTTTGAATGGATTGATGATGGTGATTATCAGCATAATTGCATCAGTTTTATGCGTAAAAGTGATAATCCTGATGAAACGGTTTATGTTCTATGTAATTTTGCTGATGAAACACGAAGAGAGTACAAAGTAGGGGTACCATATGATGGCAGATATGAAGAGATATTTAACTCCCAGTCAGAGTATTATCATGGCTGGAATATCGGCAACACAGGACCACTTTTAGCAAATAAAGATGGTTTGCATGGACGAGATTATTCAATAAGTTTAACACTACCACCACTGGGAGTAATATATTTAAAACGAATAAAATCAGTTAAGAAAAAAGACTGATACTCACTCTGTTTTGATATGGTATATATTCCATAAAATAGGCAAAGAGGTGTCAATACTGATTTTTTTATTAATATCTTTTGATATAATGCTAGACATAATACAGGTTTTAATACTAAAACTAGATGCAACATTAATAGCATTCTAGAGCCTTCCTACATCTTATAATTAGAGAGAGATATCTTCTTCGTTTGGAAATAGGTTGGAAAACTTAAAAGTAAAATTATTTTAATATGAATAAAAGCCTATAAATAGGGCTTTGTAGAGGATGGTAATAATATGATTTTAATGATAGATAACTATGATAGTTTTACATACAATATTGTTCAATATTGTAAAGAGTTGGGTGCAGATTTAAAAATAATACGCAATGATGAAATGGATATAGATGCTATTGAAAAATTGAATCCTCAAAAGATTATTATCTCACCTGGACCAGCATCACCAAATGAGGCAGGTGTGACTTTAGATGTTATAGATTATTTTAAAGATAAATTACCAATTCTTGGAATATGTTTAGGTCATCAAAGTATTGCTCAAGTTTTTGGAGCAGAAGTAGTTCGTGCAAAAAATATGATGCATGGTAAAACATCAACAATGAAGCGAGTTTTAGAATGTGATATTTTCAAGGATTTACCTGATCAGTTTATAGCAACTCGTTATCATTCTCTTATTGTAAACAAAAAATCTTTACCAGATGTTATTGAGCCAACTGCTTATAGTGAAGATGATGATGAAATAATGGCTATAAAAATTAAAAATAAAGATATTTATGGTGTGCAATTTCATCCAGAATCTATAATGAGTGAGTATGGACATAAAATAATTGGGAACTTTTTGAAATTATGAATCCAAGATATATATTATTCTTAATATTAGGAGTAGATATATCTATACTTTTTTTTCAGTCCTCTTCTTTATCAATATCTTATTATGAATCTCTTATTTTATATGGAGATTTATCCTTTTTACAATTTATTACAAAGGTTTCTCTTTATTTTTTTGGTTCAAATGACTTTGCATTAAGATTACCAATGATAATAATGCATACTTTAAGTGTGCTGTTGCTGTATAAAATCTCAAATAAATATCTTCCAAGTCTAAGAGATAGATTGTGGTTAGTTTTGGTTTTTGTTTTGTTACCTGGTGTGATAAGTTCTGCGATTTTAGTAGACAGTGCAGGGTTGGTTATTTTTGGATTACTTTTATTTACCTATCTGTATGATAGGTATCCAAAAAAATATATTTATATAATTTTAAGTTTATACATCGTGATTGATGCAGGGTTTGTATATCTGTTTTTAGCACTCATTATATTTGCAATATATAACAAAGACAAAGTATTTTTTCTATTTAATACCATCGCTTTATCTATATCTGTATATATATATGGAATAGAAATAAAGGGTGTTCCTACTGGATACTTTTTAGATGCTATTGCTGTATACTCTGCTATATTTACACCAGTTGTTTTTGTATATATCTTTTACAGTTTATATCGGAAATACTTAAACAAAGATATAGATATATTATGGTTTATATCCTCTGTAGTTTTTATATTTTCTTTAATAATATCTTTTAGACAGCGTGTGGCTTTAGAACATTTTGCACCATATTTAATCTTAGCACTTCCTTTGGCAGCACAAACATTTTATCATTCCTATAGAGTTAGGTTGAAAATATTTAGAACAAGATATAAACTTGTTTTCATAGTAGCATTGATTTTATTAGTCATAAATAGTATAACAGTATTATTTAACAAAGAGTTATATTATTTTATGAATAAACCACAAAATCATTTTGCATATAAGATGCATGTGGCAAAAGAGCTAGCCAATGAGTTGAAAAGTAGAGGAATTAGATGTGTTCAAACTGAACATAGGATGTCTAATAGGCTAAAGTTCTATGGTATAACAAATTGTACTTCCTATACTCTTATAGAAAATGACTTAAAAAAAGGAGCCAAAAGTAATGTAACTATAAGTTACAAAAATAGAGCTGTTTACATAGCTAATGTTACTGAAATAAACACTAATTAAATCTATCTACTTTGAACTATAAACAGAAGATATACATTAAATAAGATATGTTAAGATAACTACTTAAATATCAAAATAGGGAGTTTCTATGGCTCAAAAAGCGATACGAGAATACGATGCTAAGTCAATCTTAGCAAAACACTGGGATAAATATTTTCCAGACTTTACTTATGCATACGAGACTGTTATGGTTCAAAATGGATCAGAACTAAAAGAGGCTGCAAAAACTGCGTCTTGGTTAAATGAAAAAACATTAGTTGCAAAACCAGATATGTTATTTGGTAAGCGTGGTATGAATGACTTAGTTCTTTTTAGAGATGCTAAGCCAGGCGATGTATCTTTAGCTAAAGCTGCTTCATGGATAGACGAAAAATCTACTGGCGAGCAAAAAGTTTATTTCTCATTTGATGGTGATACTCCTACAGGCGAGCCAAGTGTAGATATGTTAACTAATTTCATTGTTGAACCATTTACTCCTCATGAGCAATCTGAAGAGTATTATGTTTCTGCTACATGTGTAGGTGATAATGATGTTATCTATATGTCTGCAGAAGGTGGTATAGCCATTGAAGAGAACTGGGATGAGAAAGTTAATGAAGTGGCTTTTCCTATTACAGCTTCAGAAGATGAAATTGCAGAAGCAATCCGTGCTAATGTACCTGCAGATGTAGCAGATAAAGACAAAGAAGCTTTTGCAGAGTTTTGTATTGGTTTCTTTAAAGCATATCGTGAATTAAATTTCGCATATCTTGAAATTAATCCATTTGTTATGCAAGGTAACAAAATCGAACTTTTAGATATGGTTGCTAAACTTGACGATACTGCTGGATTTATGATGGTAGAAGAGTGGGGCGATGTTGAGTACCCTACTGCATTTGGTATGGAAGCTAAATCTCCAGAAGTTGAAGCTATCGAAGAAGCTGATGCTAAAACTGGTGCTTCACTAAAGCTTACTCTACTTAAGCCAGAAGCTAGAATCTGGACTATGGTTGCTGGTGGTGGTGCTTCAGTTGTTTATGCTGATACTATTGCTGATATGGCTGGAATCGATGATTTAGCTAACTATGGTGAGTACTCTGGTGGTCCAACTACTGGTGAAACTAAGTTTTATGCAGAAACACTACTTGACCTTATGACTAGAGAAAAAGATCCTCAAGGTCGTGGTAAGGTTATGATTATCGGTGGAGCTATCGCTAACTTTACTGATGTTGCAAAAACATTTACAGGTATTATTCAAGCATTTGAAGTTTATGCTGATAAGATGAAAGAGGTTGATCTTAAAATCTATGTTCGCCGTGGTGGACCAAACTACGAAAAAGGTCTAAAAGATATTAAAGAAGCTGCTGATAGATTAGGTTTATACATCGAAGTTTACGGACCAGAAACGCATGTTACAGACATCGTTCGTATGGCACTAGAGAAGTAAGGAGAAATAATGGAACAACTATATACAAAAGAGACACAAGCGATTTTTTGGAATAACAACAAAACTGCTATCCAAAGAATGCTAGATTACGACTATACTATTCAGAGAAAAACTCCATCAGTTGCAGCTATCGTTGCACCTACAAGTGGAAATAAATTTGAGAAATTTTTCTTCGGTCCAGATGAAGTTATGATTCCTCTTTTCAAAACAACTGCAGCAGCTAAAGCTGCTCAGCCTCAAGCTGATGTTCTTTTAAATTTTGCATCTTTTAGAACAGCTTATGATGTTACTATGGAAGCATTAGAGATTGGTGGTTTTTCATCAATGATGATTACTGCTGAAGGTATCCCTGAGCGCCTTGCTCGTGGTATGAATCAAACTGCTCGTGAAAAAGGTGTAGTTATTATCGGGCCTGCAACTGTTGGTGCAATTACTCCAGGTGCATTCAAAGTTGCAAATATTGGTGGTACTATCACTAATATCGTTCAATCAAAATTACACCGTGCAGGTTCTTGTGGACTTGTAACTCGTTCAGGTGGTCTGTTTAACGAACTTTCTAACATAATCTCTATCAATGCTGATGGTATTGCTGAGGGTGTTGCTATTGGTGGTGACAGATTTGTTGGGTCAGTTTTCATCGACAATATGCTTAGAATGGAAAAAAATCCAGAAGTTAAATATATGATTCTTCTTGGTGAAGTTGGTGGTACTGAAGAGTATAAAGTTATTGATGCTATCAAGTCGGGTGCTATCACTAAACCAGTTATCGCATGGTGTATCGGTACAATCGCTAAGTATTATGACTCTGGTGTTCAGTTTGGTCATGCAGGTGCATCTGCAAATGCTGAATCTGAAACAGCTGAGTACAAAAATAATGCTATGAGAGAAGCTGGAATCCATGTTCCAAACTCTTTCAATGAACTTCCAGCGATGATTAAATCAGTATTTGAAGGTATGAATTTAGCTGAGATTCCTGAACCTGCTATGAGTGTTTGTCCTACTGTTAGAAGAAGTAAAGAGTTTATCTGTACTATCTCTGATGATAGAGGTGATGAAGCTACCTATGCAGGTTTCCCAATCTCTTCAGTTGCTACTCCTGATACTGGCAAAGGTATCGGCGATGTTATATCACTGTTATGGTTCAAAAAACAGTATCCAAAATGGGCTACTGATTTCATTGAAACTGTAATAAAAACTGTTGCTGATCACGGTCCTGCTGTTTCTGGTGCTCACAATGCAAAAGTAACTGCAAGAGCTGGTAAATCAGTTGTTGAATCTCTTGTAACTGGTCTGTTAACAATTGGTCCAAGATTTGGTGGTGCTATTGATGGTGCTGCTAAATATTTCAAATATGCAGATGATAATGGTTTAGATCCAAAAGCTTTCTTGAAATATATGAAAGGTGAGGGTGTTCCAATTCCAGGAATTGGACACAGAATTAAATCACTTAAGAACCCAGATTTAAGAGTTACAGGTCTTATGAACTATGCTGCTGAGCATTTTCCATCAACACCACTTTTAGACTATGCAAGAACTGTTGAGGCTCTTACTACATCTAAGAAAGAGAATCTTATCTTAAATGTTGATGGTACTATCGGTATCTTAATGGTTGATATGTGGAGAGCATTAGGTTACTCTGAGACCGAAATCAATGAGTTCATTGAATCAGGTACACTTAATGCATTCTTTATCGTTGGTCGTAGTATCGGTTTCATCGGTCATGTACTTGATGAAAAAAGACTTGCTATGCCAATGTACAGACACCCTATGGATGACATTCTTTATGATGTTCAAGAGGCTGAAAAGAT
>JAYEGN010000050.1:0-19069 GCA_034659115.1 Campylobacterota bacterium | reverse complement strand
CTTCAAGGGTTTTGTTTTGGCGGTGGAGAAGGTCGATTTTATCATCAAGGGAGCTTAGAACTTCTGCTATTGCTTTTTGTTCTTTAATTGGTGGGAGTGAAATATCTAAGTTTTCAATGTCTTTCGGTTTTAATGATGGATAAGTAGTTGTAGAAGCTTCCGCAATCACATCTAAGATTTCAACTGTTTCATCAGATGATAAAAAGTAATAAATAAACTTTGGATTTGCTAATTTTTTGTTTACCTCTATTACTGAAAAACCAGTTGAAACAACTAAATTATTAGCTGGATTTTGTATAAAACCAAAATGTTTTTGTATGGGACGAACGGTAGAGTAAATAATATCTTCATTTTTCACAAGTCTTTTTGCTCTACTTGGAGCTTCGTCAATATTTACCTCTTGATAACCTTCGATTTTCCCATTTGTAATAGAACCCGTATCTAAATATTGTATGACTTCATGTTCATAATTTTTACTAACACCCTGATTATTAGATGTGACAATACTACTAAGTGTAGTTTCTTCCCATTCACCCATCAATAATAACCTTTGCCAAGTTATCATTAATTCTCTGATTAAGTGCCTGTTCCTCTTCCATCTGTTCCTTTAGTTCAGCTTGCAAGCTAGTAAATCTTTCTTTAAAATCAAACTCATCATCAACTTCTTCAAGTCCTACATATCGCCCAGGGGTTAGTACATAGTTTAACTTTTTTACTTCATCTAATGAAGCTGATTTACAAAAACCTTTTATATCTTCATAGTCATCACTTCCAGTTTTCCAGTCATGATACACTTTAGCTATATAGTCTGTATCTTCATGAGAAAACTCTTTTGTTCGTCTGTTGATAAGTGCACCCATATTTCGAGAGTCTATAAAAAGTATATCTTTAGTGGTTCTTCCTCTTTTCATAAACCAAATAGTCGCTGGGATTTGAGTATTTAAAAATAGTTTTGCAGGTAGATTTACTATACTATCAACTAGGTTAGCTTCTATAAGAGCTTTTCTTATCTCTCCCTCATTTGATGTGTTAGAAGTAAGGCTTCCTTTTGCTAGTACAAATCCTGCTGTTCCAGTTGAGGCTAAGTGATAAAGAAAGTGTTGTATCCATCCATAGTTTGCATTTCCCTCTGGTGGAGTTCCATATTTCCATCTTCCGTCATTTCTTAACAGGTCACCGCTCCAGTCACTTACATTAAAAGGTGGGTTTGCAATGATAAAGTCTGCTTTTAAATCTTTGTGGGCATCATTTAAAAATGAGCCTTCATTGTTCCACTTTACTTGTGAGCTATCAATTCCACGAATGGCAAGATTCATTTTGGCTAGTCGCCATGTAGTTTGGTTTGATTCTTGACCGTAGATAGATATATCGTTTATCTTTCCTTGGTGTTCCGTCACAAACTTTTCAGATTGTACAAACATACCACCACTACCACAACAAGGATCAAATACTCTACCTTTGTATGGCTCTAGCATTTTTACAAGAAGTTCAACAACACTTTTTGGAGTATAGAACTGTCCACCTTGCTTACCCTCTGCAAGTGCAAACTCACCTAAAAAATACTCAAACACATGACCAAGCACATCAGCACTTCTAGCTTTTGCATCTCCAAAGGCTATGTTACCTATAAGGTCGATTAAGCCTCCTAGAGATTTACTATCAAGATTATCTCTTGCAAACACTTTTGGTAGGACTCCTTTTAAAGAGCTATTTTCTTTCTCTATAGCATCCATAGCCTCATCAACAATCTTTCCGATGTTTGATAGTTTGGCATTTGAAAGAAGAAATGACCATCTAGCAGTAGGAGGCACAAAAAAGACATTTTCAGCTTTGTACTCATCTATATCTTCAGGGTCTGCCCCTGCATACTCACCCTCTCCAGCTTCTAGTTTATTGTAAAGCTCAAGAAAACTATCTGAGATATACTTTAAAAACACAAGCCCCATAACCACATGCTTATACTCTGCGGCATCTATATTTTTTCGTAGTTTATCGGCTGCTTTCCATAGTTGTTTTTCTATTGATTCTTCTTGTTTTGCTTTTGCCATTTAGTGCTTCCATATTATTAAAAATTATTAGATTACATTTTAGCGAGGTTTGGTAATAAAAGAGGTTAAAGAGCGTAAATAGTATCAGCCCTTTTTGGTTATCCCAAGTATGACATAGTTGTCTTTAGCCTCATCTATCAAAAAGGGGATGGTGTAGCCTTGGAACTCTATATCTTTGATCTTTTCATCATCAAAGTAGATAGATTGTTTGTATTTTTTTGCCTTGGTTGGTGCATTTACTATGATGGTATCAAGATAGATCTTGAACTGTTTTGATTTCTCATAATTTTCCTCTTTTAAAATCTCTAAAATATCTTTTAACTGTTCTTCAAACAGTGGTGAAGTTAAAATCTGCATCTAAGCTCTCTTTTCATTAAACCAAGCACTGATATTTTTCATGCTTTTAAAATATGGAACAAAACTATCGCTATCATCTTGATACTCTTGTAGGGCTTTTTTAAGTTTATCTTGATTTGCTTGAAAATCTAGCTCAATTATACTTACCTTGTCTTTAGGTAAAGAGTTCATAAACTCCTCGACAAAATCATCATCAACAAGTAGTTGAACCTTAGTTTTCATCATAATACCTCTTAACTCCACTCATCTTTGAACCCATATTTAAAAGTAACATGTCAGCGATAACAAGTGCGGTCATAGACTCACAAACAACAGTTCCTCTTATGGCTACACAAGGGTCATGCCTACCTTTGAGTGAGAAATCAACCTCTTCATTTGTTGTAGTAACTGTGTGTTGCTCTTTAAAGATAGATGGAGTAGGTTTAAAGTAGATATTTAGCACAATATCTTCACCATTTGAGATACCACCTAAGATACCTCCAGAGTGATTTGACTCAAAACCATCTGCTCTTATGGCATCGTTGTTATGAGAACCTAAGGCAGAGGCACTAAGAACTCCATCGCCAATCTCTACAGCTTTGACCGCATTTAAACCCATCATAGCATCTGCTAATACACCATCAAGTTTATAGTAAAGTGGCTGACCTAAACCTACGGGAGCATTTTTAACTACAACTCTTGAAACTCCACCAACGGAGTCATGATTTTCTTTAGCTTTTAGTATCGCCTCTTTTTGTTGCTCTTCTACATGTGAGTCTAGTGCGTAAATGATACTATTGCCTACATGTGAGTAATCATACTTTGTAGCCTTAATCCCAGCAACCTCACTAATCCCACTAAGAACCTCTATATCTAGCTCTTTAAGCATAAGCTTTGCGATAGCTCCAGCAGCAACTCTAGCCGCCGTTTCTCTAGCAGATGAGCGACCACCACCACGATAATCTCTCAAACCATACTTATGAAAGTAGGTAAAATCAGCATGCCCAGGGCGAAAAACATCTTTGATATTTGTATAATCTTTTGACTTTTGGTTTGTGTTGTAGATAATCATAGCGATAGGAGTTCCGGTACTCAAACCCTCAAAAACACCACTGAGTATCTCTACGCTATCAGCTTCTTTTCGTGCTGTTTCAAACTCACTTTTTCCAGGTTTCCGGCGGTCAAGCTCACTTTGAATATACCTTTCATCTATCTTTAAACCAGCAGGTACACCATCTAGTAAACAACCGATAGCCTTTCCATGTGATTCACCAAATGTGCTATATCTTAATTTCATTCCAAAACTATTCAACTATATTTCCTTTAACTCTTTTAAAATCTCAACAGCTTTTTTTGCAGATTCTTGTTGAGCAATTTTTTTGCTTTTACCAGAGGCTCTTGCATACTCTTTATCTTCTATAGATACAGCAACCTCAAACTCTTTGAGATGGTCAGGTCCACGACTTGCTATTACCTTATACTCTGGTGTTATCCCAAATCGAGCCTGTGTGATCTCTTGAAGTGTTGTTTTGAAATCTCTAAAAAGAGAATCAAGTGATATCTCTTTGTAGTTTTTCTCTATCAAAACTATTGAGATCTCTTGAACTTTTAGCAAACCAGCTTCAAGATATATAGCACCCATAACCGCTTCAAAAGCGTTTGACAATAAAGATGCCTTTTCTCTTCCGCCGTTATTTTCTTCAGCATTTGAAAGAAGAATATAATCACCTAAATTAAGTGATTTAGCCAACATATTAAAACCCGATTCATTAACCAATGAAGCTCTTATCTTGGAGAGATTACCCTCGTCAGATTTTTTAAACTTTTTAAATAGATACTCCCCTATTACTAAATCTAAAACAGCATCCCCTAAAAACTCTAATCGCTCATTATCGTAGGGCTGTTTATAGCTTTTATGCGTCAGCGCTTCGATAATGAGCTTTTTGTCTTTAAATTTATACCCTAACATATCTTCTAAAACTTCTATATTTTTACCCATTATCATAAATCCTTCATTTTACTCATATCCATCACTGAAAAGAGTTGTTTTCTTGACTAAAATCCCTGCTAAAATCTTTCGTTAAACCAAGTTCAATACGAGAACTACCTATGCTTTGACAACAGCTACAGCGATTAAATGCAAATGGAAAAACCACCTTACAATCATCACAAATATATTCAAAACTAAGCGTTGCGCTAGCGTTTTGATTTAAGTTTATTAAGATATTTAACTCAAAAACAGAACTGTTTTTTGCTATATCAAGATCTCCACGAGCGGTGTAGAGTTCCCTTAAATAGCCATTTTGCATAATTATATCTAAATTCAAATCTTTTGCATCCACTAGCCATAAAATATCGGTTAGCATATCACTTTTAGAACTATCGAAATTTTCCCATGCTAATTTTGGATTCATTCTAAAGAGATACTCAAATATCATATAGATCAGCTGATGGTTTTGTTTATATATATCAACCAGCTTATCTGCTTTATTTTCTATAGAGATACTAGTATCATTAAAAAGAATCAGTAGTCTAAGGTAGCTCTCATCACTTTGAGTATCTTGACCTAACTCCTCTAAAGGTTCTAAAACATCCAATGCCAGATCATATTCTCTCATCTGTTCATAAACTAAAAGTAGATACCTCAATGCTTGAGGCGTTCTTGGATGGTTTTGTAATATATTTAAAAATATATCTTTTGCCCTTTGTAAAAATCCAGCTTTAAAGTAGGTTTTTCCGAGCAAAAAAAGAGTTTCTTTATAGTTTGATCTATTTTCAATTTTTAGCAACTCATTATATATCTCTATGCTCTTTTCATAATCACCATTTTTAAAGTAAGAAGATGCTAGTAGTAACCATGCTTTCTCAGGAAGTTCTCCCTTTGTCATTAAGGAGCTTAACTCATTTTGAGAAGGTAGAGAACGAAACTGTTTTAAAAATTTATCTAGATGTTTATAATCCTCTTTTTTTCTAAAATTAGACCACCAATAGGAAAAAAATGCGATGATAAATATCAAAACAAAGAAGATTATTATTCCAAAGAGAGGATCTCTAAACTCTATAAAAAAAAGATTCATTATTTACTCATAAACCATGATACCATAGTCATTTTTAAGGTTATAAAATGTTGAATTTGTAGTAAATTCCAAATCTTTAATACGCCCAAGCTGGACTATAGAGTTTTTGTTTACACTAATTCCAAACTCTGTAAAAAATTTCTTAATATTTACAAATTTAATATCCTCAACAAACTTATACTCAAACTCTTTATAAAGCTTCATCTTTTCATATGAGAAAATATGTTCATTCACATGGAGTCTGTCAGAAGCATATTTTATAGGCAGATAGCCAGAGAGATCTGTTAATATCTCTTCAATATACTCATGTTTTTTTGGAAGTGTTTTTTTTTGAATAAAGATATATTTGTTATTTAATTTTAGATTTGGTGTACTCTTCCAATATTTATAAGCTGGATTTGATACGCCTAACTTTGATGAAACTTCTCTCCACAACCAAAAGGAGTTAAGGGTACTAGGAAGGTGCGACATGTACAAACTCCTTTTATCAAATTATATAGTTTTATACTAAATAGTTTTATTAAAAAGTCGCAACAACAAGTTTTGTAACTACAAATCCACCTATAACGAGCCACACAAACATAGAAAGTGCTGTATAGATAGGAGCAAGTCCTAAGCCTTTAAATTTGGAAAAAATAGTTCCCATACCAAGAGCTGTCATAGCCATAGTAAGTAAAAATGTATCTATCTCATTGATAATATTTACAATATTCTGGGGAATTATACCAAGCGAATTAAAACCTGCCATGCCTATAAAATAAACCGCAAACCAAGGGATAACTAACTTAACCTTGGAGCTATCACCTCCACTTTTTTTAGCCTCATAAGAGAGATAGAGGCCTAAAACTATAAGTAAAGGTGCTATCATAATAACTCTAGTCATCTTTACAATAACAGCTGAGTTTGCCATATCAACTGGCGCACCTTGTATCGAAGCTGGAACAGCAACAACCTGTGCAACCTCATGAATAGTTCCACCAACATAGATACCAAACTCTTGAGGAGTCATATGCAAAAACCCAGTTGCTGGTTCTATTATGGTAGCATATAAGACAGGATATAAAAACATAGAGATAGTACCAAAAAGAACTACCATTGATACCGCTATAGCAGTTTTATAATCTTCTGATTTCAAAACTGGCTCAGTTGCTAAAACTGCAGCTGCACCACAAACCGAAGCACCAGAAGCTGTAAGCATAGATGTATCTCTATCCATCTTAAATATCTTTATACCTAAATATGTTCCTAGTAAAAATGTTGTACTAAGCATAATAAGTGAAACCATAAATCCACTCATACCGACCTCAGCAATCTGCCCAAATGTAATACGAAATCCATAGAAAACTATAGCAAACCTTAAAATCTTTTTTCCAGAGAATGTAATACCTGTTCCCCATGCACTTGGGATTTGATTATGGAGAGTATTTGCATAAAAAATACCTATAACTATACCTATAACAAGAGGCGAAATCCCCAAGGCCCTAACGGGGGCTAGTGATGATATCATCGTTGCTGCTGCTGCAAAAATAGCCACAAAGATTATACCACTAATAGTTCCTTTACGATTTTCTTGTGAAAATGCCATTAAAATTATCCTTATTATAAAAAAAGAATTATATCAAAAACTTATTTAAATGACTATCTCTAAGATGGTTTGAACCCATCCATCTTTTAGCTCTTGCGTATTTTTAGGCTCATTAATTATTACTCTTGAACTCTGTAAACCTTTGCTTTGAATAAGATATTCTACTAATAATTCAACTCTTTTTTTTGCCAATGTTTTAAGCTCATCAAGAGAGACTTTTTGCATATTTGTAGACTCTCGTACAAGTGCTTTTAAATACTCTCTTTCTAATGCTTTACCTTGATATCTCTTTTGCAGATTTTCTTCTATAAGTTCAGGGTCTTTATCTGGAGCCAAGCCTCTATATATCTCCTCTAGGAGATCTATATTCATAGCATTTTTTTGCTCTTTTGTATTTTTAGAACCACTTTTTTGCATAACTAAGGCTATTAGTTTTTGCTTTTTCAATATTTGCGTATCTTGTAACTCATCATATTGTGGTGTGATTTTTAAAGATATTCTTGGTCTTTTTATCATCAATTTTGTAATATTATCAAGTTTTTCTCTTTCAGGTGGCAGGATAGTTGCAACTCCCGGTTCAAAATCTATAAAACCTAAATCATCTCCATCTATGCCCATCATAGCACCTAAAAATTTAAAAGGTGATGCTACTGCTTTTACTATCAAGTTTCCAAAAGTTTTCCATACAAGTGCACCATATTTAAAATCTGGTTCATCTACATTACCCTCTACTGGCATATTGATATCTATGATTCCATCACTATCTTCTAATAGGGCTATAGCAAAATCAAGAGGTAAAGAGGAGCTATTTTCATCCTCTATTTCATCTCCTAATTTTATGTTTTTTATTATCATTGAGTTTTTGCCCAAAAGATTCGAATCAACTATCTCATAGCCCAAATCAAGAAACAGTTTTCCATCATCTATCTTATATCCTGCAAAATCTGCACTATATCCACTTACTGAACTCAGTTCTAAGTTTCTAAAATTAAAATCTAAATTCGTATATGTTTTAGGGTTAGAACTCTCAATACTTCCTATAAGCTTTGTTGAACCATACTCATCTACCTCACCCACAATATCAACATAACTAATCTCATCATTCTCACTTGATATAGAGTATACAACACCGTTTAAATCATGAATATCAGTTTTAAAGTGAAGAGGAAGAGAAAAATCGGAGAAATTTGCACTACCAGATGAAATATTTAGCTTCATAATCTTAAATGGAAATTTAGTGGCATTCTCATCATCTATTTTTGTACTTTTTACCTCTTTTTCAACCTTAGATAAAGAGGCAAAATTTAACATCTTATCTTCATCTACTATAGCATTAACATAGAAGCCATCAACATCAAGTTCATTAACAAAAGCTCTTTCTGGGAACATCTCATAGTCAAAAGATTTCAAGGCTAAATTGTTAAAAGATAGAAGTGTTGAATCATCTCTACTGTCAAACAGAAAGAACTCATTTACATCTAGCCTTCCATTGACCTTTAAATCAGCATCTTTTTTATTTTTTTGATACTTTGTCTCTGTTTTTAAATCTATAGAACCATCATCGATTTTAACATGTAGGTTTTTTTCAATATAGGGACTAAACTCTACTAAAGAGATTTTTTCTAAATCAAAACTACCCTTTTGTCTTGTTGGGCTATGTCCTATCTTACCCTTTGATCGCAGATATCCCTTTGAGTTTATCCTCATTGCAAACTGATAATCTAACCAACTTTTCTCTTTTGAGTCTATATTGTAAGCATCAAGATTTATCTTATCTAACTTAGTTTCTACTCTTGGGTTTAAAGTTTTATCATCAAAACTAAGCTTTGCGGATTGTAGTGCAAAGTGTTTTAAATGAACTCTATAATCATCTGTTTTTTTATCTTGGGTTTTCTTTTTTGTTGTTTTAGTGGTTTTTGAGACTACAAGGTTATCTAAGTTAAGCTTGCCATCTTTTTGCGCTACAGTTTTTATATCTAATCCATCAAGAGTTGTTTTTTTAATATTGATAGTTTTAGCAACTGTATCTAAACTCAAATTGTCTATCTTGAACTCTTTAAAACCGAGCAACCTTTCTTGCGTGCTATTTTTATTGATAGCAAAATCATCTATATTCAAATTTGCATCATCTACACTTAGATGTAACTCCTCACCTAACTTAGTAGTACTCAGATTAAAATCAAAACCAAGCGTGGCAGTATAAAGCTTTAAGTCATAAACCCTCAGTGCATCTTTAGCTAATTTTTCTATGTAGGGATTAAACTTAACAATATCTAATCCACTACATGTAGTAAAAGAATGAACACCTAAGTACTGATGTTTGATATCCCCCTTAGAATCACAAATAAACTCATCATTTAGCTTGAAGTTCATCTGATATGATAGAGCCTCTTCACCTTTAAGTGTTAAGTTTTGCATATAGATATTCATCTCATTGAGTCTACTATCTACCTTAGGGCTAATCCCACTATCATCAAAATTAACTGCTATTTTTTCTAAAGATATATCATCTACCTTCACGCTCCAAGGTGAAGATTCTTCAGTCTCCTCGCTACTCTCTTTTTGTGGAGCATCTACCTTTATATACTCTAACCAATCTATCTCTAAATCACTATCTCTTTTTACTTTGAGTGCTAAAGAGCTTAAAGACACACCACCTACATGTACGCGTTGTAGCATAGGCTTAACGCTGATATTACTAAACAAAAGAGAGTCTAAATTTAAAATATCTTTATGTTTGTGTTTTGGTTTTATTCTTAGCTTTTTAACACTTAAACTCATTTTATCTATAGTTGTTGCATCTATATCACCCGCATTAAAATAGTACTGTGCATCAAAATCTATCTTACCATCTGCTATCTCTATATTTAATATATCTTGAACATATCTATACTGAGAATATAACTTACTGGCTTCAAAACTTACACTACCCTTTACTATAAAAGGATCAAATCCAACTATCTCACTTTTAAAATCAAAAAATCCACCATCCCCAAGAGTTGTATAAAATCTCAAAGTTGCATCACTAGATTTAAAATCTGCTGTATCGATATCTTTTAATTCAAATCTAATATCATCAAAAACAAAATCAAACTTAGTTTCATGTGAATAATCTTCATACTCTAAAAAACCATCAACTATACTAATATTGTCAATAATTACTCTAGGCATCATAGTTTGGGAATCATCTTGTGACGCTATTTTTTTCTCTTTATCACTCTTTTTAGCAATGGATGCTAAGTTTATAGTTTTATCTTTCTCATACACAACAGATAGTTCAGGTTTTTCTAGTTTTAAATTTTTCACATGTATAGCGGATCTAAAGAGTGAGTATAGCTCCACATCTAGTGAAACAGATTTTAAGGCGATGATATCTATGTTTGCTCTATCTTTTAACTCAATACCATAAAGTTTTAATTTAAAGAGATATGGATTAAAATAAACACTATCAACAGAGATCTTAGCATGAGTTTCTTGCTCTACAATATCTACAAGTTGTGATTTTAAAATAAAAGGAATGATTACAAAGCCTAAAACAGTATAGGCTAAAAATGTATAAAGAATAATTTTTTTCAACAAAATAGACTCCAAAATCAAGTTTTAAGAGTCTATCTTATTTAAGTTTAAATATCTATTATTTAGCAGCTCTTACTATATCTGCTCTAGGAAATACAAATGTTGATTTTCTAAAAACTACTATCTTATCTTCATGACCTATCGCATATGCACGAATAGTAATAGGAATAACGGTATCTTTTCTATCATCATCAACTAGCATCTCTGTAGTTCTAAGCACTACAATTTTTTTCTTTTTGATGTTTGGCACTACTGTAAATGCTCTCGTTGGTTTTGCAATTGTAATTTTACCTTCCATCCCTTTTGGAGGGATCACCTCAAAGTAAAATTTCATCTTCTCATTTTGAGTATTTTGAAGCAGGAACTCATAAGCATTCTCTACTCTTACTTTAGCATCTGGAAGAAGTTTAGTAGAGTAAAGACGCGTTTCTTTATTTACATTTAATAGCATATGCTCTTTTGTACCTCCCATCATTCCAAGAATAATCATAATCCCTACAAGAAGTCCAATATAGGCTAAAACTTTTCCACGGAAAAATTGAGTCTTACCCTTTTGATCTATAATCTCATAATCACTAGACCATGTTACAAGAGATGGCTTACCAAGCTTACCCATCACTGTCGTACAAGCATCAACACACTCTAAACAGTTGATACACTCCAGCTGAAGACCTTTACGAATATCGATATGAGTAGGACAAACAGTTACACAACTCTCACATGTAGTACACTCTGCGGCTGGCTCAAAAGCCTGCAGATCCTTTTGTTTAGTAAACTGCTTCTCCTTATGTTCATCATAAATATCACCACCTCTATGTGGATCATAGATAGCCATAACTGTATGTTCATCATATAAAACAGACTGTACACGAGAGTAGGGACATACATAGATACAAAAATTCTCTTTCATCCAAACGATATCATAAACCAAAAAGGCTGCTATCCCTATAACAGAACCAAAAAGAGTCCAGTGGTTGTTAAAATCACTAAGGTATGCAAAAAAGTCTTCAGGTGGAACAAAGAACCATAAAAAGTCAGCACCAGCTATTAAAGCTAAGACTGTCCAAATCAAAATCGCTATAACTTTTTTAACCTTGTTTTCAGTCTTAGACATGTCTGGTTCTTTTTGCTTGTTTTTAATGCGACTACGAAGACCTAAAAGCTTAGTTTCAATCAGGTCACGATAGATTACACGAAAGATAGTTTGTGGACAAACCCATCCACAAAAAACACGACCACCAACAACTGTCATAGCAAATATTCCTAAAAACATTAACATTAAAAGGAATGGCATCAAGTACAACTCTTGCATATCAAACTGAATAAATGCTAAGTGTAACTTTAGCTTATCAAAACTTAGTAGGAAAAAGTGATTTCCATCTATTGTAATCCAAGGTAAAACTAAAGCTATTGCTGTCACTATCAAGTAGAAGTAGTATCTTTGTATTCTCCACGGCTTTGGTATCTTAATACCTTTTTTTTCTTCAGACATTTTTTATTCTCCTTATTGTAAACTTAAAATTATTTTGAACAGACAATAGTGTTTATTACTCTCTCTTCTGCATCACCTGTTACTTTTGGTAACAATGAGCCAAAAGCGACCTGCTTTAACTCTCTAGACTCTATAAAATCCTTTAATGAACTTCTACTAACATTAAGTAGTCGTGCCATCTCACTTACACTTTTTTTCTCTTTTATATAAACAATGATTTCGCCTATATACTTATCAAATTTGGAGTTTGACTTTGAGCCTTTTGGTCTTCCAATCACTCTTTTTGATTCACTCTGTAATTTTTGACGAAGCTGATCTATCAATCCAAAGACTAACATTATACTACTTTGGCGTGAAATTACAACAGATTGTTTTACAAAATGTATCTGATAATCATTTTTTAACAGACAACTAAACATCTGAATAAGATCTTCCATATTTGTACTCAACACCCAAGTATCATAGATTAAAAGTGTGCTACCAGCTCTTTCTTGAAAATACTCAGTAACACTAGTTCGCTCTTGAACTCTTTTGTTTTGAGAAGTTTGATCAACAAATTCATCATCAATAATAAGGTTATTTGAAATTGCATAAGAATTTATTAACTGCAACTGATCTTGCACAATATCAAAATATTTATCTCTACGAATATAAGCAATCACCATAATAACGATAAAACCTCTCTTATTATTGAATTTCATCGTCATTTTACTGTAATTTGACGAACTTAGTCAAGAGTTAGTCACTTTATTTCGTCATTTTGTTTTAATTTGGGGAAATTTAGCAACTCTACATGTAAAACATGCAGAGTTTAAAGTAGAGCTGTTTTACCAGCCTATACCGATCTGAGCAAGATACCTTCTATCTGATATATCAACACTTCCTGTACCAACCTGCTCCTCATAAGTAGCAAAGTTCAATCTTAAAACTGTTATCATCATATCAAGACCAGCGGTGTAAGAACTTTGGTATAAACCTAAATTGAGTGTAGCAGAAAAATATGTTGAATCTATCAAACCCACACCTACACCTAAACGAACATTTTTCATAAAGTCAGATGTAGCATAATCTGTATATAGTATCTGATTGTTTACCTCATTTATCTCATACATGCGAAGCTTATTAGCATTGAAAAGATCTACATAATCAAGAGCTATAACAAGCTTTTCAATATAGGGAACCTCAGGCGTAACAGATGCTCCTATATTTACTGTAAGCGGTTGTCCACCATAATTATCATCCATATTCATTGAACCGATATTTAAAATACTTAATCCAAATACAGGGTGCCATGAGCTATCTTGAAATGGATGATAAGTAACGCCTAAGTCCAAGCCAATACCAGAGGCTTTCTTCTCATACTTTTTTTGAAGTGTATCGGCAATATCCTCATCTCCATTATCTACCAATTCGCTAACTGTTAAAGCACCCTCATAGGATTTTTGAGTTATATATTTAAGCCCAACGCCAACATCAAATCGACCATACTTAGTTTCATAAGGCTTTGCCCCACCAAGAACTATACCGCCATAGACCCTTGATGTAGTCCCTAACAATCCACCCTCTGAACTACCATTGGCATGTGACATTAAGTTAACATCTGAAGCGGTCAATATACCTATACTCCATGCAAACATATCAGAATTTTTTGAGACTGATGAATAGTTGCTTAAGCCTAAATGAAAATGCTTTCCATTATACTTATCAAGAACATCGGTCATCGCTTCTGTATCATCATCTTCCACATCGTCTAAATCATCCATAAAATCACGAATCCTATCTGAAGCCGATATACCAACTCCCAATAAATCCACAACATATCCGTGTTCTTTTTTTATATTTGTAAGTCCTGCAGGATTTGAAAAAACAGATGTTGAGTATGCACCAACAGCTACATTTGCTCCACCCATACCCATGATACGAGGATCTTTATATAGGTACGCTTGTTCAGCATACATAGCCATAAGTGAAGTTGTAGCACCTAAGAGCGCTAAAGATATTACTTTTTTCACCTTCTATCTCCTTAGTTGTTTTTTCTATTTAGATAATCAATCATCTCTTGTTGAACTATTTTTGTACTGTCCAAAGAGTCTTTTATCTCAGCTTTGAATTTTTCTATACTCTCTTTAATATCAGTATGATCAGACACACCAACAGCTTCAAGTCCCTCATTAAATATATCAGCTAGCGTATCTACAACGGTTATATCTTTACTCTCATTAGCAGGACATGCATAGTAGTTGCTTGGTTTTATATATTGCTCACCCATCTGAGGTATATATCTTGTCGAAAAATCCTCAGCACTACAGTAACCTTTTGCCGCAACAACCACTTTAGTACCCGTTTGTGCAACAAGGTCTGTTAAAAGATAGTGATAATCTTTATCTAAACTTACTACCAACGGCGTATAAACCATCTCATTTTGTGTAAATCTAACATCTGGATACTCCGTTATGTTGCCTCTACATTCACTTGCTACATATGTTTCTCTACTACCACTAAGAGAGTATTGTAGAGCACATACAGAAGCTTTTAACTTTTTATCTTCCACTCCATTTTCGGAGATAGCAGAAACATTTTCCATCATCATATCAACCATTACTGCAACTCTTGAGATATAGGATAAACCGATAAAAAGACAAGCATCTTTCTCATAATCAGAAAGTGAGTCAATCAGGTTGATTTTACAAATATCACCTATAACCGCCTTATAATAACCTGTTGCTCTTCCAACATCTCTATATGCCGATATAGAACTTCTCTTAGAGATACTGTTGATAAAATTTGCAAACTTATCACCCTCATCAGCCGTTAAAGAAACTATATCTATCACCTGAGGTATACTCATCCCAGCATTACCCATATACGCAGCAGCAAGAGCTGCATTATCACTATCAACTTTGACAGCCCTGTTGTCAAGCTCAGCAATAACCCCAGCATAATTTCCACTGTCTAAGTTTTGCTGAGTAGCTAAACGCTTCTCACCTTCATCATCTCCACATCCACTAAATAGCAACACAATACTAATCAAGGATATACTCAGTAAATATTTAATCATAAAAACTCCTTTCATCCATTTTACCACTTAAATATTTCAAAAATAATAAAGTTTAATATTTTGCTATAATCTTTTTATGATTACTCAAGACTCCATTGAAGCTTTAAAAGCACGACTTGATATTGTTGATGTTGTTGGTTCCTATGTAGAGTTAAAAAAAGCCGGTGCAAACTATAAAGCACCCTGCCCTTTTCATGATGAAAAATCACCATCTTTTGTAGTGAGCCCCTCAAAGCAGATATATCACTGTTTTGGTTGTGGTGCTGGTGGAGATAGCATAAAGTTTACAATGGAGTATGAGAAACTAAACTATCCCCAAGCACTAGAAAAATTAGCAAGTACTTATAACTTTACACTTGGCTACACAGACAACAAACATAATAAACCTCGTTCACAGCTTATGGACAAACTCAATGAGTGGTATCAAAACTTACTAACGCTACAGCAACCAGCACTAGCATATATCAAAGAAAGAGGCATATATGAAAGTAGTGTTGAAAGATTTGGCATCGGTTATGCACCAGACTCAAACGCCACCCTGAACCATATTAAGCAACAACAATTTAATATGAGCGAAGCTATAGAGGTTGGAGTAGTTGGGTATAATGAAGAAAATAGAAACACTTACGCAAGATTTATACAGCGGATAACTTTCCCTATACACTCTTCAAATGGTTCCATAGTTGGTTTTGGTGGAAGAACCATAACTGGACACCAAGCTAAATATGTCAACTCTCCTGAAACGGCCTATTTTAATAAATCAAGGCTACTATACGCATATCACCATGCAAAACAAAGAGTTCATAAATTAAAAGAGATAATTATAACAGAGGGTTATCTTGATGTCATAATGCTTCATCAAGCTGGATTTACAAATGCTGTTGCAACCTTAGGAACTGCTCTTACACAAGAGCACCTACCACTATTAAGAAAAGGTGATCCAAGGGTTATAATGGCGTATGATGGAGACAAGGCGGGAAGAGCAGCAGCTCTAAAAGCTTCTAGACTTTTAAGTGCTGGTGGCTTTAATGGTGGTGTTGTTATCTTTGGAAATGGACTTGACCCTGCTGATATGGTACATAGTGGTAGTGTTGAAGAACTAAGCACGATGTTTAGAGAGGCAAAACCATTTATAGAGTTCGTTTTAGAAGAGATTTTATCTCTATATGACCTGCGTAATCCAAAAGCTAAAGAGGATTGCATGCAAGATGGAGTTACATACCTAAAAACCCTAACCCCTCTGCTTCAAGAGGAGTATAGAACATTTTTGGCATCTCGTCTCGGTGGACTTGGTGTTAGTCCATCTTTAGTAAAATTATCGCAAAATCAAAATAATCAAAATAGCCCACATGTTCAAAAAAACACCCACAAAGATGTGTGGGAGCTATCTCTTGTTAAAACAGTATTAGAGCATCCAGAACTTATAAATCAGATGCTTGATGTTCTTGACCCATCACTACTACAGTTTCATTCCTATGAACTCTCTTTAGCTCTCAATGGCAAAACAGATGAACCATCTATTATGGCCATAGCAGTAGATGATCAGATAAAACCTCTCCAAGATGAACAATCGCTCAGAGATGAACTTATAACTTTTTTGACTAAACATTATGAAAGAGAATTAAAAAAAATAAATATGCAAACTTCTATCGCCTTTGAAGAAAAAGCTTTTGAGATTCGCAAGTTTCGTGGTAAAATTGCAAAATTAAAGGAAAACAGATGAAAGCGATAGCACTATTTAGTGGCGGATTAGATTCAACCTTGGCTATGAAACTTATCATAGACCAAGGCATAGATGTTTTAGCTCTAAATATTAGTACAGGTTTTGGAAGTACAAAAGATAGGCTCGAACATATGCAAAGCATGTGTGATCAAGTTGGTGCAGAACTTAAAATCATAGATATTCAAAATGAGTTCTTACAAGATGTTTTATTTGATCCAAAACATGGCTATGGAAAAAACTTTAATCCATGCATAGATTGTCATGCCAAAATGTTTGAAGTAGCAAAACGAATTATGGAAGCAGAGGGTGCAAGCTTTTTAGTAAGTGGTGAAGTTATGGGTCAACGCCCAATGAGTCAAAACAAAGATGCACTTCAAACTGTTTTAAATGAAAGCAATTGTGATGGTCTTTTACTTCGTCCAATGTCTGCAAAGATGCTTGCTCCAACAATTGCAGAGGAAAAAGGTTGGGTAGATAGGCACAGATTAGAAGGCATAACAGGAAGAAGCCGTGAAAGACAGTTAGCTCTAGCAAAAGAGATAGGGCTAGATGACTTTGAAAGCCCTGGTGGTGGTTGTCTTTTGACAGATGAAAATTTTGGCAAAAAGATGTTTGATTTTATCAAATATGATAAGTTTGAAGTTAAAGATATACCACTTATGAAATTTGGTCGTCACTTTCGTTTAACAGATGGAGCTAAACTTGTAGTTGGACGCAATCAAGAAGAAAATGGATATCTACAAGATATAGACAACACTAAATATTTTCATATCAAAACCATCAATCTTCCTGGTCCACATGCGATGCTTAGCAAGAATGCAACTAAGGCAGATCAAGATATAGCGATAAAAATAATTTTAACTTACTGCAAAACTGATACAAATAATATCTATATTGTTAGTTTTGATGATAAACAAAGTAAAGGTTCGCCCTATTCTTCAAAAAATGAGATAAAAGCTTTTACAATTTTATAAATTTTTAGATATACTAAACTCAAAGGAATTTTAATGGCAGGTATTCACTTTCAATTTGAAGACTTTAAACAACTTCTTCGTTTAAATATAGGCATCTCTGATAGACTTGATGAAAATCGTGCTGAGAGTTTTACTCTTTTGTATTGCGATCTTTCATCGATAGATAATGAGATTATAAATAATGTTTTAAAAGAGATACTTAGAACATCCGACACCATAGCGAACTATCAAACTGATTATTTTTTTGTTCTTCCATATACAGATAAGTATGGTGCAGATATAGTAAAGAAATTTTTTGATGAAGCTTTTGGCAAGTTTTTAAACTCTTTTTTGATCAGTTACCCAGCAGATGGAGAAAATGCAGATGAGCTAACCGAGGTACTGCAAAACAGCGTTAAACTATTTTGTAAAAAAGATTTGAGTTACTTAGATGCTTTAAAGTAGTCTACAGGGGAGCTAACGACTATTGGAATAATTTATGCTTAATTATATAAAAACCCTTTTTATTTAGGGTATATATTAAGGAGCAAAAGATGATTTCATTAGATGTAAAAACTGACACAAGCTCAGCTTCACCATTAAATTTATCAACTCCAGATGAAGAACCAACACTCTCATTTTCACAACTTTTAAAAGGTGCAAAAAAAGATGATAAGATTGTTCAAAATGGTAGTTTAGTTTTATCTCTTGGTGAGAATGAAAAAGAGACTAAAACTCTCGTAAAAAGCGGTGCTAAAAATGATGCACTCCTATCTTTGTTAAAAAATGAAGATACTCAAGCAGATGTTGAACTCAATCCAAAACTCTCACAATCACTAACTCCAAAAGAGTTGAAAACATTGATAGCAGACGCGAAACAATATCTAAAATCGAAAATAGAAAATAGCGATGGATACAAAAAAGTAAACTTAGAGGAGCTACCTAAAACACTTAAAGGTTTAGCAAGTTTTGCTAAAAAGCTTGGCGTAGATATCTCAAAGATAAGTATCGAAGAGGTTCAATCACATAAAGAACAAGGTACTAAAACACTAGATATAAAAACCACTCCGATAAAAGAGGCTTTGAATACTGAGGCACCTAAAGAGTTTAAAACCACTCCGATAAAAGAGGCTTTGAATACTGAGGCACCTAAAGAGGTTAAAACCACTCCGATAAAAGAGGCTTTGAATACTGAGACACCTAAAGAGGTTAAAACCACTC
>JAYEGN010000049.1:0-19111 GCA_034659115.1 Campylobacterota bacterium | reverse complement strand
AACTCAGGTCGTCATCCAGTTACTCCATGGGGTAAACCAACGAAGGGTGCTAAAACTCGTCGTAAGAAAGCTAGTGATAAACTTATTATTACTCGCCGTAAACCAAATGCAAAAAGGGTAGGCTAATATGGCTCGTTCAGTAAAAAAAGGTCCTTTCATTGATGACCATTTAATGAAAAAAGTTGTTGCAGCTAAAGCTAGCGGCGACAAAAAACCTATCAAAACATGGTCAAGAAGATCTATGGTTAGCCCAGATATGGTTGGCTTAACTATTAACATTCATAACGGTCGTCAATTTGTTCCTATATATGTTACGGAAAATCATATTGGCTATAAACTTGGTGAATTTGCACCAACTCGTACATTTAAGGGTCATAAGGGCTCTGTACAGAAGAAGGTGTAATCATGGCTAGAGCATTATTAAAATTTATCCGTGTTTCACCTATCAAATCTCGTCTTATCGCTAGAGAGGTTCAAGGTATGAATGCTGAAGAAGCATTAGCAGCCCTAGAATTTACTCCAAATAAGGCAGCTAAAATTATCTCTAAAGTAATCGCATCTGCAGTTGCAAATAGTGGTAGCGAAGCTGAAGATTGTACTATTACATCATGTCGTGTTGATAATGGTCCAGTTCTTAAAAGATTCCGTCCTCGTGCTAGAGGGATGGCTTCTGGTATTAGAAAACCAACAGCACATATCTTAGTAGAAGTAGAGGGGAAATAGAATGGGTCAAAAAGTTAATCCTATTGGTTTGCGTCTTGGTATCAATCGTAACTGGGAGAGCCGTTGGTTCCCTAACTTTAAAACAGCTCCAGCTGCTTTAGGTGAAGATCACAAGATAAGAACATTTTTAAAGAAAGAACTTTATTATGCTGGTGTTGCTAACATCATCATTGAGAGAACAGTTAAAAGACTTCGTGTAACTATCGTTGCTGCTCGTCCTGGTATTATTATTGGGAAGAAAGGTGCTGATATTGAGAAACTTAAAGTTGCTGTTCAAAAGTTAGTTGGTAAGCCAATTTCTATCAACATTAAAGAAGAGAAAAAAGCTCAAACTTCAGCACAACTTGTTGCTGAGAATGTAGCGACTCAACTTGAGCGTCGTGTTGCATTTCGTAGAGCTATGAAGAAAGTTATGCAAGGTGCACAGCGTTCTGGTGCTAAAGGTATCAAGGTTGCTGTTGCTGGTCGTCTTGGTGGAGCTGAAATGGCTCGTACTGAGTGGTATTTAGAAGGAAGAGTTCCTTTACATACACTTCGTGCAAAAATTGATTACGGTTTTGCTGAAGCTCATACTACATACGGTATTATCGGTGTTAAAGTATGGATATTCAAAGGGGAAGTTCTTACTAAAGGCGTTCCTGTTGAAGTAGCAGAAGAGAAAAAAGAGCGCCCACGCAAACGCGCTCCAAGAAAAGAAAAGGCTGAATAATTATGTTGATGCCAAAAAGAACAAAATACCGTAAGGTAATGAAGGGTCGTAACCGTGGTTATGCTCGTTCAGGTTATACATTAGCGTTTGGTGACATCGCATTTAAAGCAGTAGAAGCTGGTCGTATCAACTCTCGTCAGATTGAAGCGGCTCGTATCTCTGCAACTCGTCACATTAAAAGACAGGGTAAGATTTGGATTCGTGTATTTCCAGCTAAGCCATTAACTGCAAAGCCTCTTGAAACTCGTATGGGTAAAGGTAAGGGTGCAGTTGATCAGTGGGTAATGAATGTTAAACCAGGTCGTATCATTTTTGAGATGGGTGGAATCCCAGAAGATATTGCTCGTGAAGCATTAACGCTTGCTATGCATAAGTTACCATTTAAAACTAAAATAATTACTGCGGAGATGAGCAATGAAATATTCTGATTTAGCAGATAAAACAGTAGTAGAGCTTAACGCGATGCTTAAAGAGAAGAAAACTGAACTGTTTACTTTGAAAATAAAACAAAAGATGATGCAATTAAATAATACGAGTGAACTTCGTGTTGCTAAAAAAGATATTGCTAAAATCAACACTGCAATTACTGCAGTGGCAAACTAGGGGCTGGCAATGACACACAAGCGTGAAATTCAAGGTAAAGTAGTTAGAATTGCGGGCGATAAAACAGTAAGTATTGTTGTAGAGCGTCGTGTAATGCATCCTCGTTACCATAAAGTTGTAAAGCGTTTCAAAAAGTACTTAGTACATGATGAACGAAATGAAGTAAAAGTTGGAGATGAGATTATTGCAATCGAATGTCGCCCACTTTCTAAGACTAAATCTTTTAGACTTAAAACAGTAGTATCAGGAGCTAAGTAATGATCCAAGGTTTTACTCGTCTAACAGTAGCTGATAACACAGGTGCTAAAGAGATTATGTGTATTAAGGTACTTGGTGGTTCTAAGCGTCGTTATGCAACAGTGGGCGATGTTATCGTTGCTTCTGTTAAAAAAGCGATTCCAACTGCTAAAGTTAAAAAAGGTAAAGTTGTAAAAGCTGTAATCGTTAGAACTCATAAAGAGATTCAAAGAGAAAATGGTTCTTTAATCAGATTCGATGACAATGCAGCAGTTATACTTGATGATAAGAGAGAGCCTATCGGTACTCGTATCTTCGGACCTGTTGGTCGTGAAGTTCGTTATGCTGGTTTTATGAAAATCGTATCTCTTGCACCAGAGGTTGTATAATGGCAAAGTTGAATTTCAAAAAAGGCGATATTGTAGAGATAATCGCTGGAGATGATAGAGGGACTAAAGCAAAAGTACTTCAGGTATTATCTAAGAAAAACAGGGTAATAGTTGAGGGTTGTAAAGTTGCTAAAAAAGCTATCAAGCCAACAGAAGATAATACTAAAGGCGGACATGTTAATAAAGAGATGCCTATAGATATTTCAAATGTTCGTAAAGTGGAGGCATAACAGTGGCTCGTTTAAAAGAAAAATATTTAGGTTTAGCACCTCAATTGCAAGCTGATTTAGGAATTAAAAATCCTATGCAAACACCAAAAGTAGAGAAGGTTATCATCTCTGTTGGTGCTGGTTTTGCAATGAAAGATAATAAGCTTATTAAAAATATAGAAGATACAATTACTACAATTGCTGGTCAAAAAGCAACTACAGTAATAGCTAAAAAATCAGTTGCTGGTTTTAAAGTTCGTGAAGGTGTGCCTGTTGGTATCCGTGTTACTCTTCGTGGTGAAAATATGTACAACTTTCTTGACAGATTGGTTTCTATCGCACTTCCTCGTGTGAAAGATTTCCGTGGTGTTGCTAGAAATGGTTTTGATGGTCGTGGTAACTATAACTTCGGTCTTGCTGAGCAACTTATCTTCCCAGAGATTAGCTATGATTCAATTATGCAAATTCATGGTATGAATATCACAGTTGTTACAACTGCTGATTCAGATAAGGCAGGTTTTGCTCTTTTAGAGAAGATGGGTATGCCTTTTACTAAAGGGAGCAACTAATGGCTAAGAAGTCTATGATCGCAAAAGCGGCAAGAACTCCAAAGTTTAAAGTTCGTGGCTACACTAGATGTCAAATCTGTGGTCGTCCACATTCAGTACTTAGAGATTTTGGAATCTGTCGTGTATGTTTTAGAAAAATGGCAAATGAGGGTCTAATCCCAGGTGTTAGAAAGTCTTCTTGGTAATCCAAGAAGATACTGCTAACAATCAGTAGTTCACATGTTGGACTGCATCATAAGGAATTTTAATGATAAATGATTTAGTATCAGACGCGTTAACTCGTGTTCGTAATGCTGGTATGAGAAGATTACCAGTTACTACTTTAGTTCACTCAAAGAGTGTTGAAGCGGTAGCAAATATCTTAGTAGAAAAAGGTTATATTGAGAGTTGTAATGTTGTAGAAGATGGCGTTAAAAAAACTATTAAAGTTGTTCTTAAATATGGCGAAGATGGAAAAATTGTAATCAATGAGATGAAAAGAGTATCTAAACCTGGTAGACGCGTTTACAAAGGTAAAGAAGATATTAAAAGATTCAAAAATGGTTATGGAACTATTATTATAAGTACATCACATGGCGTATTACCAAATGACAAA
The DNA here is from genome assembly GCA_034659115.1 of Campylobacterota bacterium. Taxonomy (GTDB): domain Bacteria; phylum Campylobacterota; class Campylobacteria; order Campylobacterales; family Sulfurimonadaceae; genus Sulfurimonas. Next base: position 15,077 of record JAYEGN010000049.1, on the reverse strand, counting down.
GCTTTTGAGCTTGGTATTGGTGGCGAAATTATGTGTACGATTTGGTAGGGGTGAAGTATGTCAAGAATTGGTAAAAAACCTGTAGATTTTGGTGCTGATGTTAAAGTGAGCTCAAATGGTGATATATTAACTTTTGCTAAAGGCAAAAACAGTGTAGATTTAGATACTAAAGGAAATGTTGATTTCGCAATCGATGGAAATGTTTTATCGTTTAGTAGCAAATCAGAAGAAAAAGCTCACAGAGCATTCTGGGGAACATATAGAGCATTAGCTGCTAATATTGTTTTTGGACTAACTACCGGTTATTCTAAGCAATTAGAGATAAATGGTGTTGGTTATAGAGCTGCTGTTAAAGGTAGAGTACTTAACTTACAGCTTGGTTTTTCTCATGATATTGATTATGATTTACCAGATGCTGTAGAAGCTAGTGTTGAGAAAAATGTTATTACACTTAAAAGCTATGACAAGCAACAGCTTGGTCAAGTAGCTGCTGAAGTAAGAAGTTTCCGTCCACCAGAACCGTATAAAGGTAAAGGTGTTAAATACATGGAAGAGCATATCGTGCGTAAAGCCGGTAAAACTGCTAAGAAGTAAGGGAGGGTATTAAACTATGAATGCTAAAGTATTAAAAAATAAAGTTGCTAACCGTTTAAAGCGTAAGCGTCGTATTCGTGCAAAAATATCTGGATGTGCTTCACTTCCTCGTGTTTCTGTATTTAAGTCAAATCGTTACCTAAGTGTACAGGCTATTGATGATGTTACTGAAACAACATTATGCGCATTAAACTCAAAGGTTACAGGTCATAAAGCTAACAAGGAAGGTGCTGCTGCACTTGGTGAGGCATTTGCTGCTAAACTAAAAGAAGCTAATCTTAGTAATGTTGTATTTGATCGTAATGGTTACCAATATCACGGTGTTATCGCTGCATTTGGTGATTCACTTCGTGCAAACGAAATTAAGTTCTAGGGGTTATAATGGAAATCAATAGAGAAGATTTTGAAGAATCAATCGTAAATATTGGGCGTGTTACTAAAGTTGTAAAGGGTGGTAGAAGATTTCGTTTTACTGCACTTATTGTTGTTGGTGACAAAAATGGTACTGTAGGTTATGGTATGGGTAAAGCGAAAGAGGTTCCAGACGCTATCCGTAAAGCTGTTGATAATGCTTTTAAAAATCTTACAACTGTAAGTATTAAAGGTACAACAATAGCACATGATATTGAGCATAAGTATAATGCAAGTCGTGTTCTTTTAAAGCCAGCATCTGAAGGTACAGGTGTTATTGCAGGTGGAGCAGCTCGTCCTGTTCTTGAGCTTGCTGGTATACAAGACATACTTACAAAAAGTATTGGCTCAAATAATCCAGGAACACTAGTTCGTGCTACAGTAGAAGCACTAACTCGTATAAAAGGATAGACAATGGCAATAGAAAATTTATCACCAGCAGAAGGTTCTACAAGTAACCGTAAAAGAGTTGGTCGTGGACAAGGTTCTGGAACTGGTAAGACTGCTGCTCGTGGTCAAAAAGGTCAAAAATCTCGTTCAGGTTACAAGAGAAAAAGAAACTTTGAGGGTGGTCAAATGCAACTTGCAAAAAGACTTCCTAAGATAGGTTTCTTCTCTCGTGTAGAAAAACCTTATGTTATTAATGTTGAAAAGATTACAGCTGTAGCTGGTTTAGATGAGATTACCGTGGAGTCTATCCGTGGTGTTCACACAATGGGCAAAGGTGTTACAAAAGTTAAGTTAGTTGGTGCATCTGCTAAAGATTTAGCATCAAAAATTAAAGATGACAACATTACTACTACAGGTAAATAGTCGTGAATAAAAATCTAGTAAATAAGATACTTATTACTATCGGGTTTTTATTCATCTACCGCTTACTGGCATATGTGCCAGTACCTGGTGTTGATACTGCAGTTATCGCATCTTTCTTTGATTCACATCAAGCTGACGCACTAGGTTTATTTAATATGTTTAGTGGAAATGCTGTTGAGAGAATGTCTATTATCGCTCTTGGTATTATGCCTTACATCACCGCTTCAATCATCATGGAACTTCTTGCTGCTACTTTTGCTCCACTTGGTCAGATGAAAAAAGAGCGTGATGGAATGGTTAAGTATATGCAAATTATTCGTTATGCAACTATTGTAATTACTATTATTCAAGCTATAGGTATCAGCGTTGGACTGCAAAGTTTAACTGGTCCAAATGGAAATAGTGCAATTCTTGCTGATCACAATACTTTTATCATACTTTCTGCTGTTTCTATGCTTGCTGGTACTATGTTATTGATGTGGATTGGTGAGCAGATTACTCAAAGTGGTATAGGTAATGGTATCTCATTAATTATTTTCGCAGGTATAGTTTCTGCAATACCAAGTGCTATAGGTCAAACTATTACTATGGTAAATACTGGAGCTATGAGTTTTCTAACAGTCATTGCAATTTTGGTGCTTATTTTTGGAACTGTAGCTGTAATTATATATGTTGAACTTGGTGAGCGTCGTGTACCTGTTACATATGCTAAAAAAGTAATGATGCAAAATCAAAACAAAAGAGTTATGAATTATATTCCTATTAAGGTTAACTTAGCGGGTGTTATTCCAGTTATCTTTGCATCTGCGATATTGATGTTTCCTATGACGGTTTTATCTAGTAGCAGTGATCCTACAATTCAAGGAATCGCTGATCTGTTAAACCCAAGTAGTTATTTTTTTAACTTTTTAACATTTCTATTTGTTGTTTTCTTTGCATTTTTTTATGCTTCGATCACATTTAATGCTAAAGATATATCAGATAATTTAAAAAAACAGGGTGGATTTATCCCAGGTATTCGTACTGGTGAAGCTACTAAAGAGTTTTTAAATACAACAGCTAGTAATCTAACTGTTACTGGTGCTTTATATCTTGGTTTGGTTGCAACATTGCCCTTTATGATTATTAAGGGAATGGGTGTGCCATTCTTTTTTGGTGGAACAGCAGTTTTAATTGTTGTTCAAGTAGCATTGGATACTATGAGAAAAGTAGAGGCTCAAATTTACATGAGTAAATATGAGACATTAAGTGCTGTCGGTTTATAGATAATGGCCATTGCGCTTAGAAGACCTAAAGAAATAGAAAAACTTCGTGCCGCCAATAAGATTGTAGCTGGCGCGTTGGAGCTTTTAGCTCAAAATACAAAAGTAGGGGCATCTCTAATAGAACTTGATGCAATGGCTGAAGACTATGTTAGAAGTCACAATGCAAAGCCATCTTTTAAGGGTCTCTACGGCTTTCCAAGTGCAGTTTGCACATCTCTTAATCAAACTATCATTCATGGTATTCCAACTGATTATAAACTCCAGGAGGGTGATATTATCGGTTATGATATTGGAAGTGAACTTGATGGCTGGTTTGGTGACGCAGCTATAACTGTTGGTGTTGGTAAGATAAGTAAAGAGGATGAGGCTCTTATAGCTTGTGCTAAAGATACTCTTTATGAAGCGATTACAAGCATAAAGCAGGGTATGAGATTTAAGGAACTCTCTTTCGTATTGGAAGAATCAATTCGTTCAAAAGGTTTTGTTCCCTTGTATGACTTTTGTGGTCATGGTATAGGAAGAAAACCCCATGAAGAACCAGAGATTCCAAACTATTTAGAGGGTAAAAGCCCAAAACAGGGTCCAAAGATTAAAAATGGAATGGTTTTTTGTTTAGAACCTATGATTTGTCAAAAAGATAGTGCTAAGCTTATCTTGGAGAATAATTGGGATGTTGTTAGTGCCGATGGTTTACGCGGTTCACACTATGAGCATGCTGTTGCAATAATCAACGGTAAAGCTGAAATATTATCTCTTGCTTAAGAGAAAAAAGGACTTATAATGGCTAAAGCAGATGTTATAGAAGTTGACGGCAAGATTATTGAAGCATTACCAAATGCAACTTTCCGTGTTGAATTAGAAAATGGACATATTATTTTATGTCATATTGCGGGTAAGATGCGTATGCACTATATTAAAATACTTCCAGGTGATAAAGTTAAACTGGAACTAACTCCATATTCATTAGATAAGGGTAGAATTACTTACCGTTACAAATAAAAAGAAGGGCTTTTTGCCTCTCTTTTTATCTTTATTTACTTTTATTCTTTGACACATTCGTTATTCCCATTTAAATCTTGTTATTGACATGTTAGACCTGTTTCCCCATTCTAAAAGTGAAGCTTCGTAAAGTTTTGCATTTTCAAATCCCATCTGTTTATATAAAATATACCATTCCATACTAGCTGAAAATATATTGTTGCTGTATATTATAACTTCATCATAAGCTTTGAGTTCATGACCATAGATATATATCTCATCGAGTTCATTTTGTTCTCTTAGCGTTGAATCTCTTAAAAATTTATCTTTATAGTGACTATTTTTAGAATGTGGAATATGACCAACCAAATCTATGTTTTTTGAGCGTTTTATTCCATAATAATAGCTAGGATCTCTAGCATCTAGTATTGTTGTGGAGGTAATATTATCTTTTATATAATTAAGCGAGGTAACTATTTTTTTATTTTCTTTTACTATAAAGTTTCCATCACTTTGGGCATACTCACTCAGCGTGGATGTCAAAAGTTCATTTTCAAACACCCATGACATGTAGCCACCATCTAGTATACTGAGATTTTCAAAGCCACTATAGATAAGAATAAAAGCTAAGTAGCTAGAGTTTAAAATGCCACGATCTGTATTGTGTGCATAAATTACAACTTTTGAATTTTGATTTATTCCGATTTTTTGTAGCTCTGATTGGATGATTTGCGGTTTATTTTTTAGATGATATAAGCTTTCATCATCTATAAAATTATGCATATCTATATGTATGGCACCTTTAATATGCCCCTTTTTATAGGTAGATAGATCTGCGACATCTAAGATAATTAGATTTTTATTTGATATGGATTTTTTGAGTTGCTTTGAACTTATAAATGCATCAGATGCAATAAGATTGATAAAGATTACTGCAACGATTAGAATCTGTTTCATAACTATTTTAAAATGTTTGAGTATTTCTAAATTCAGATATCTCTGTTTCAACCATCTCATCAATCATAATTGTAAAAAGTTCTGAAATCATATTTGCAGAAACATCCAGCTCAATCGCTTTTTTGCGAACTTTTTGCATTATATGCTCTATCCTATCTTTAGCCTTAACCTCTTCAACGCTATCTTTAAAAGATGCAGCTTTTCTAATAAGATGACTACGCTTAGAGATTAACTCTACAAGTTCTTCATCTAAGCTATCTATCTCTACTCTTACTTCTTCAAGTGAATTGCAATTCATAATTATTTCCTTTTGGTTTTTAGAGGTTCCCATATGTTATCAAAAAAGAGATAAGGCTTTGTTAATACTTCTTAATATATGCTCTATTGAATTTTAGTATCTGGAACAGGATGATGTTGGACAACAAAATCTATATCTTTATCGCCTCTGCCACTCAGGTTAATAAGTATAGTTTTATCTTTACCTAGAGTTTTAGCTAGTTTCATAGCAAACGCAACTGCATGTGCTGATTCAAGTGCTGGGATAATCCCTTCTAACTGAGAAAGTTTATAAAAAGCTTCTACTGCTTCTTCATCATTACAAAGTCCAACTTTTGTTCTACCTTTATCTTTTAAAAAAGCATGTTCAGGTCCAACAGATGGATAATCTATGCCAGAACCAATAGAGTAAACAGGGGCAGGTTCTCCATCTGCATCTTTTAACATTATTGAGTTAAAGCCATGCATAACTCCCTCACTGCCATATGTTAAGCTTGCTGCATGTTGACCTAGTTTTGTTCCAATACCTAATGGTTCTATTCCATAAAGCTCAACCTCTTCATTGTCGATAAATCCAGAAAAGATGCCCATAGCGTTTGAACCTCCACCTATACATGCAACGACAGCATCAGGATCTTTATTCTCATGTTCTCTAAACTGTTCTTTTGCTTCATAACCAACAACCGATTGAAAATCTCTTACCATCATCGGGTATGGATGAGGACCAACAACTGAACCTATGCAAAACAGAGAATCTTGATAGGTTTCTACATATTTTCCAAAAGCACTATCGACAGCTTCTTTTAGTGTTTTGAGTCCATGGGTAGCTGGAACTACCTTTGCTCCTAAAATTTTCATACGCACTACATTTGGGTACTCTTTTTTTATATCTACTTCCCCCATATGTATTTCACACTCAAGCCCAAAATATGCAGCAGCAGTAGCAAGAGCAACACCATGTTGTCCCGCACCAGTTTCAGCAATAACTCTTTTCTTACCCAGATGTTTAGCAAGTATAACTTCAGCCATGCAATGATTTAGTTTGTGAGCTCCAGTATGATTAAGATCCTCTCTTTTTAGATAAATTTTTGCTCCACCACAATACTCGGTAAGATTTTTTGCATAAGAGATAGGGGTAGGTCTTCCTTGATAGTGTTTTCTAACATACTTAAGTTTATTGATAAATTCAGGAGAGTTTTTTAGTTCATTATATGCTTTTGCAACTTCTTTTAAAGGTTCTTCAAGCATTGGAGGTATAAAAGAGCCTCCATATTTTCCAAAAAAACCATTTTTATCTGGTTGTGTTTCTATGTATGGTGTATTCATAATATCTTCCTTGGTATTTAATCCCAAATAATTCCATAAGAATAAAAAATTTAAACTATCATTGCACTCAAGGCAGGTTCATTAAAAATTTACACCACCAATAAGGTGGCTTAAAATTTTTACTAAACATCCCTTAAGCACAAGCATAGATAAATTTTATAAATCCTTATGGAATTATTTGGGTTAATAGAAAGTATTATAATCAATTTGGCTTTATTATTTTCTTTATATTTTTAGGAACATGTGCAAAAGGGATATTTTGCATACCTTTTTTCTCACCATTTTCATCACTAACCATCACATCTATGCTCATAGCAGTTGGGTAATATCTTATAACTTTATAAGATACTTTTTCAAGCATAAAGTTTATTTTTTTGTCTGAGAGTTCTATGCTCTTTTTTCTTTTTTTTGACATCTTAGTTCTTTAAGTAAATTCCAGTATCTTTAACTTCTATTTTATCGGTGTCTTGCAAAACAGTAAGTGAGCGTTTAAAATCTTTTTTGCTTAGTCCAAATATCTCTTTAATATGTTCTGAATCACTTTTGTAGTTGTAGGGCATAATCCCATTGTTTTCTTTTAAGAGCATTAAAATTTTATCTGCAGAACCACTGCTTTTCTTATTTCCAGCTTTTCGTAGTGATAGATCTATATTGCCATCTTTTCTAATGGTTTTTACAAAGGCTCTCTTTTTATCGCCAAGATTAATATTTTCAAAGATTTCATTATGATAGATTAATCCCTCGTACTTATCTTCAACTATACATTTAAACCCAAGTGGACTTTTGTGTATAATTACTATACTCACCTCTTGTTGAGACCTGATACCTTTTACTTTTCTTTCAAAAAAATCACCTAGTTTTTCAGTCGCTACAAGACGATGTGTTCTTTCATCATAAATTACTCTTACAAATCTTTTTTCGCCGATCTTAAAAGGTGTTTTTTGAAACATATTTGGAACTAGCAGATCTTTTAAAAGACCCCAGTTCATAAAAGCTCCAAAGGGTGCAACATCAACAACCTCTAAAAGTGCAAATTCATCTAGCATCGCATAAGGTTTCAGGGTTGTTGCGATCAGTCTATCTTCAGAATCTGTGTATAAAAACACTTCTAGCAGTGAATCTTCTACCATAGCATCTGTTATATATGCTTTTGGCAAAAGAACATCATTACCATCCTTTGCCATTAGATAGATACCTGGATCTGTATGTCTATCAACTCTTAGGCAGTTTATAAAACCTAATTCTAAATATTCATTTTCTTTCATCATTATTTAAATGCCCTATTTAAAGCACAAAACATAGCTTTTATAGATGCTGTTGCTATATCATTATCGGTACCAACACCATAGCAAGAGAGTGTATCATCAGTTTGTAACTCTATATAAGCAACAGCTTTTGCTGTACTTTTGTCACCACAAGAGTGTTCAGAATATGAATTGATTGCAAATTTATTCATATAATTTTTCATTAACGCTTTTTTACAAGCATCGATGGGACCATTCCCCTCGCCAGTAGCTATAATTTCTTTACCATTATTCTTATAAGTTAATCTGCATGTAGAGATTTTGTTGTTTGATTTTACTTGAAAATCTATAAAAGATATATGCTCTTTCGTATGAAAGTAAGTCTCTTTAAATATCTCTAAAATTTCATCTGCACTAAGCTCTTTTCCTTTTAAATCTGTAACGCTCTGAACTATTTTTCCAATTTCAGGATGCATCGCTTTTGGTAGTTGATAACCAAAGTTTTTCTCTAGTATATAAGCCACTCCACCCTTTCCTGATTGTGAATTTATTCGAATGATACTTTCATAGGTTCTACCAACATCTTCTGGATCTATTGGAAGGTATGGCACTTCCCAAAAATTATCGTTCTTAGATTTTTGATAAGCAAGACCTTTATTGATCGCATCTTGATGAGAACCTGAAAAAGCTGTATATACCAATTCACCTACATATGGATGTCTTGCATGTGTCACCATCTCTGTACATCTTTCAACAACATGTAAAACTTCATTTATATCTGTGAAGTTTAGTTTTGAATCAACTCCTTGAGTTGTCATATTGAGTGCAAGTGTGATAATATCAACATTACCTGTTCTCTCGCCATTGCTTAAAAGTGTGCCCTCTACTCTATCTGCTCCTGCTAAAAGTGCTAATTCAGTAGCTGCTATGGAGGTTCCTCTATCGTTATGTGTGTGAGTTGAAATGATTACATTTTGACGATTGTCCAAGTGGTTTGCCATCCACTCAATCTGATCTGCATACACATTTGGTGTTGCCATCTCTACTGTTGCTGGTAGGTTTATTATAACTTTTCTTGCATCACTAATGCCCCAAGTAGATGTTACAGCATTTGAAATTTGGGCTGAAAATTCTAGTTCCGTACCCGTAAAACTCTCAGGAGAATATTCCAAAAAGATTTTACCATCGTGATCTGCCTCATATCTTTTAATTAAATTTATACCCTCTAGTGCAAGAGCGATAATCTCCTCTTTGCTTTTGGAAAAAACTATCTTTCGTTGAGCTATAGAAGTTGAGTTGTAAAGATGAACAGTTGCTTTTTTTACACCCTTAAGTGATTCAAATGTTTTAGCGATTAGATGTTCTTTAGCTTGAACTAAAACCTGTATAGTGACATCATCAGGGATTAGATTATCATCAACCAAACGGCGTAAAAAATCAAACTCTACTTTAGAAGCTGATGGAAATCCAACCTCAATCTCTTTGAAACCAAGTTTAAGTAAGAGTCTGAAAAGTTCAAGTTTTTTCTTCATATCCATCGGGTTGATAAGTGCTTGATTACCGTCTCGTAAATCAACACTACACCATGTGGGAGCTTTTGTTATTGTTTTTGTTGGCCAAACTCTATTTGGTAGGTCTATTTGTGGATAAGGGCGATATTTGCCACTCTGTATCTGATTCATATTGAATCCTTAACTTGAAATTTTTAACAGTAGACTCTTACACATACTATTAAGTTTGGAATTATAGCTTCTTTTTGATTATAAAAAAGATTGATGAAATTATATAGTTGCTTCTCGTAAAGTTATTGTAAAGATTACACCCGTTTTAGTGTTATTTGCAACTATGGTTCCGTTATATTTAATAACAATTTGAGAACTCATATATAAACCGATACCTGTTCCTTTTCCCTCTGCTTTAGTTGTAACATTTGGTTTAAATATATGGTTAATAATATTGCTTGGGATTCCACCAGCATTGTCTTCAAACTCTATAACAATCCGTTTATTTTTTTTATAACATCTAATCTCAAGCTCTCTATTTCGTACACTGTTTTCATTAAATGCATCGATAGAGTTATTTATAAGATTTAAAAAAAGGTGTTTAAACTCATTTTTATTTCCAAATGTTTTAATATTTGAATCTATATTCAGATCTATGTGTAAGTTTTGTGATATTAGTTCATCTCTCATAAGTATCTGAACATTTTGAATAACAGTATTGATATGAAAATCTTCATTTTTTGTGCTAGGTCTTAAAAAATTTCTAAACTCATTGAGTGTATTTACCATGTGGTCAATCTGCATATGAACAGTTTCATCTAAATCATCTATATAAGCATCATTGACATAGTTTGTTTTAAAGTCGTCTCTTAGCATGTCTATCATCATGCTAATCGCATTTAGTGGCTGCTTCCATTGATGTGCAACAGCATCTATCATCTCTCCCATAGCAGCTAAGCGAGATTGTTGTTCAATAATCTTGTCTTTTTTCTCATGATCTAAAATATTTCTTTTATCTACTTTTTTTAAAAAGAAAATATTTTCTTTGGTGATTTTTTCATTGAGTTTTTTTTGATCATAGTAGAGATCTATAAAAGCTTTTATTTTGCCATATAGTACCTTGTCACCACTTTGAGAAAGTTCTACTATGTCACCAATAAGTTCATCGCTTATATCTTTTTTCATAATGTAAATTATAGCAAAAAAAAGTATAAAATTATAAAAGTTTTATTGAAGATTCCCACAGAATGTGGGAATATAGTCTGCTAAAGGTTTATTAGCACTGGTAAGTAGTTTTAAACTCGTAAGCAGTTGGACGACCTTCGTCTGGATAAACATCACGGTCAAATCTGTAGTGCTGATAAGAGTCTATAAACTCTTGAGTAAATACAGGCTTAAGGAAGTCATTATCACAGATAAGTCCTTCAAGTGCTTCACGAAGTGTGTGTGGCATCTGTGGGATACCTTTTTCACGAATCTCATCAAGACTTAGCTCAAACAGATCTTCATCCATTGGACCAACAGGAACATCTTTGTTAGCTATACCATCAAGACCAGCCATCATCATAACAGCAAATGCAAGGTAAGGACAAGCAGTAGAATCTGGGAAACGCATCTCAATTCTTGTAGCCATTTCGCCAGCACCATAAGGGATACGACAAGCAGCTGAACGGTTTTGAGAAGAGTAAGTTAAGATACTTGGAGCTTCAAAACCTGGTAAAAGTCTCTTGTATGAGTTAGTTGATGGATTAGTAAATGCAGAAACTGCAGCAGCATGTTTAAAGATACCACCAGTATAATTAACAGCCATTTCACTTAGGTTTGCGTATTGACCTGGTGCATAAAATAGATTTTTTCCATCTTTCCATAGAGATTGGTGAACATGCATACCGTTTCCATTGTCACCATAAAGTGGTTTAGGCATAAATGTAGCAGTTTTACCATTTAGGTGAGCTATCATTTTTACAACATACTTATACTTTTGAACATTATCAGCTGCACCGATGATGTCAGAGAAAACTATACCTATCTCATGCTGACCCTGTGCAACTTCGTGGTGACCTAGAACAACCTCTAAACCAACTTGCTCAAGCACTTGCATCATCTCAGCACGGATATCAACAGCACTATCTGTTGGTGCTACTGGAAAGTAACCACCCTTAGTTCCTGGTCTGTGACCTGTGTTGTACATCTCTGGGTATGGGTTGTTTGAGTTCCACTCACCCTCTTCAGTATCTACTTTATAACCAGATTCATTGATATTATCAACAAAAGTTACAGAATCAAACATAAAGAACTCATTTTCTGGTCCAAAGTATGCAGCATCAGCAATACCAATTTCATCAGCATGCTTTAGAGCTTTTTTAGCGATAGAACGAGGACATCTTTCATAAGCTTGTTTCTTGTAAATGTCATAAACATCACAAAATACGATGATAGTTGGATCAGCAGTAAATGGATCTAAGAATGCACTTTCTACATCAGGTGTTAAAAGCATATCAGACTCATTGATTGGCTGCCATGCTTCTATAGATGAACCATCAAATGGAAGACCATTTTCTAGTTGTCCAGCATTTACAGCACTCATTCTGTAACTAATATGGTGCCAAGCACCTTTAATATCTGTAAATCTAAAGTCTACAAACTGAACATCATTCTCTTCACAAAAAGTGAAAAACTCTTCTGTGTTATTAACAAATTTACCCATATATCTCTCCTGAAATTTAATATGACAATAGTATAGCTCAATAATCATAAATGATTTGCGTAAAATTGCGTAAAATTTAATCATCACTAGATTATTGTTTCGTATAGTTAAGTAATAGCTTGTTATCTTTACATATTGAAGTAATTATCAAGATAAGTAGGAGTATACTTATTTATATGTAAACTACAAAAAAGGAAAAGTATGGCAACAAAAAAAACAGATATGTTTGAAGTAGATGGAGAGATTATTTCACTAGGCGATTTAATAGATGGGTATAAAAAATCAAAATCAAAATCAAAAAGTAATGAAAAATCAAAAAGTAAAGCAGATATAAAAAGGCATTTTGAACAAAAACTTAAACCTTATCAAGCTGAGCTTATTAAGCTTCAAAAGCATCTTGAAAATACAAATCAAAAAATGATTATTCTTTTTGAGGGTCGTGATGCTGCAGGTAAAGGTGGAACTATTAGAAGAGTTACAAGGTATATGGATGAAAAACATTATCGTGTCGTAGCCCTTGGTAAGCCAACTGAACAACAAAGAACACAATGGTTCTATCAAAAGTATATACAACATTTTCCACATGGTGGTGAAATAGTTCTTTTTGATAGAAGTTGGTATAACAGAGCTATGGTGGAACAGGTTTTTGGTTTTTGTACTAAAAGAGAGTATGAAGATTTTATGAATGGTGTAAAGGGCTTTGAAAATGATTTAGCTCGTCAAGGTATTATCTTGGTGAAGCTCTACTATAGTGTTACTAAAGATGAACAGGCACGAAGATTTGAGAGGCGAAAAAATGATCCATTGAGACAATGGAAGCTTAGCGAGATAGATATGCAAGCTCAAGAAAGATGGGATGACTTTACTGAGACTAAGTACAATATGATTAAGCAGACTCATTCTCATAATGCTCCTTGGACAATCATAAGAAGTAAAGATAAGCAGAAGGCTAGATTAGAATCTATGAAAGTTATTTTAAATAGTATAGATTATGAGGGAAGAGATGAAGGGCTAAATTATGCACTTGACCCAGACATAGTTATATCTGGAGCAAGAGAGATAGAGATAATGGATGCACAAATCACAAGTACCGGTAAGTTTATCGGTTAAATTTTAAAAATATGGAGAGATAGATGGGGCAAGAAAGAAATATAATAAACGAAGAGTTTAAAGATGCTGAAGAGATTGATACTGAAAAAGATGAAAAGTATAAATCAAAAAACTTTAAACGAAAAAGAAAAGAATTAAAGAAAAAGGGCAATAAGGTTCAGATATGGGTTAAAGAAGAAACTCTCAAGTATGAAAAAGAGCTGACTCTTTTGCAGATTGAACTTCTGAAATTTCAAAATCATGTTAAAGATAAGGGTATGAAAATACTTATGATTTTTGAGGGTCGTGATGCCGCTGGAAAAGGTGGAACCATTAAAAGAATCACAGAACATCTAAATCCTAGGGGTGCTAGGGTGGTAGCACTTGAAAAACCTAGTGATATAGAAAGATCACAGTGGTATTTTCAAAGATATGCGAAACATCTTCCAAGTGCTGGTGAGATAGTAATCTTTGACAGAAGTTGGTATAACCGTTCTATGGTTGAACCAGTTATGGGATTTTGTACAGAGAGACAGCATCATAAATTTTTAAAAGATGCACCAGAGTTTGAAAAGATGATAGTTGCAGATGATATAAAAATTTTCAAATTTTATTTTTCAGTATCAAAAGATGAGCAGGCAAGAAGGTTTAAAGCAAGAGAAACTGACCCGCTTAAGCAGTACAAATTATCTCCTGTAGATAAAGAATCACAAAAACTTTGGAATGAGTATTCTCTAGCTAAGTTTATGATGTTAAGTGCAACTCATACAGAGGTAGCTCCATGGACAATCGTAAAAAGTGATAACAAAAAGAAAGCTAGAATCAACTGTATAAAGCATATTTTAAATTTTGTTGATTATCCAAATAGTGTTGATAGTGAAATTATTAAAGTTGACAATGATATTATTGTTTATGGAAGAGATGAAGCTATAAATATGGAAAAACAGTTTAAGTTTTCACTTAAATAAGTGACGGAGAGCTTAATCGCTTTTGGCTTGACCTAGACTCCGGATCAGATCCGGAGTGATAGAGTGTATAAATAGTGTTGCGTGTCCTGCCGTTCTGTCAAGTTGAGAGCGACGGAATTGTTAGATTAATATAATCCGAATCTACCGTCACTTTTTTTATAAAGAACACGAGTTTTATTTTCATTATCTAGAAATATCTTAAATATTTCATCACTATCTTTTAAATCATTTAAAACATCTTCAACTTCACGAGGTTTGTATAGGTCTAGTCTAACTGGAACTATCTCATCTTCATTTGCATGTGTTACCTCTTTAAGATCTACTATCTCAGCTTTAGCCTCATTTATTCCAACTTTATGGTGTTCTGAGTCACGGTCATGCATACGACGCATAGCTTTTTGAGCTCTTGAAGCCGCTAGGTCGATAGCAGCATATAGATCATCATCACTCTGTTTGATAACAATAGTATTTTTATGAGCAAGATTTATAACAAACTCTACACTAGAGTGTTCTTTGCCTTTTTTAGTTTGAGCAGATGCGATAACATTTACAGAGATAATATCCATTTGATATTTGCTAAGTGTTTCGATAGAGGCGTTCATGTGAGCTTTAATAGCATCAGTTAGTTCTAAATGTCTTCCCGTAAGAGAGATATTCATAAAAAATCCTTTTAAATATATTAATTTCGAATTATAGCATTAAAAGATTTATATAGCTTAAACCCAAATAATTCCATAAGAATAAAAAATTTAAACTATCATTGCACTCAAGGCAGGTTCATTAAAAATTTACACCACCAATAAGGTGGCTTAAAATTTTTACTAAACATCCCTTAAGCACAAGCATAGATAAATTTTATAAATCCTTATGGAATTATTTGGGTTAAAGTTTTTAAATATTTAGTTTTAATTTTCCACAAGCATAATTATGTACAAGTGCTTGAATAA